>CAIVIS010000192.1 GCA_903906055.1 uncultured Acidimicrobiaceae bacterium | reverse complement strand
CCTACCTGCTCATGGGCACGGAGGCTCGCGAAGAGCTGAAGGCCAAGCAGCTCGAGAAGGTCATCTACTTTGCCGCCAACCTGGTCACCTGGGTCGACGAGGCCAAGCGCCACGAGGACCTGCCCGAGCTCGAGGCAGAGCTACGTGCCGAGACGGCCAACATCGAGAAGGCACGCGACCTCGACCTCGACCGCCGGTTCAAGGCGCTCGAGAGCGAGCTGGCCGATCTGGAGAAGGCCGGCGCCAAGGACTCTGAGGTCAAGGCCCGCCAGAAGCTGGTGGACAAAGAGATCGCTGCTGCACGTGAGCGGTTCCAGGGTGAGATCGAGTTGGCCCAGCGGGCCTTCGACGAGTTCAAGAGCCTGCACTCCCGCAAGATCCTCGAAGACGAGATGCTCTGGCGCGAGATGCGGATCCGCTACGAGGACTACTTCGAGGGCGGCATGGGCGCCGAGACGATCACCCGTCTCATCGACCGGATCGACCTCGACGCCGAGGAGATCAAGCTCCGCGAGATGATCGACGCCGCCGATGGGCGCAAGCCCCTGTCGGCACAGCGCCGTCAGAAGGTCATCAAGCGCCTGAAGATCGTCACCGCCTTCAACCGCCGTGACGAGCGCGGCGGTCGGATCAACGACCCCCGGGCCATGATCCTCGACTCGGTACCGGTCATCCCGCCGGACCTGCGCCCCATGGTGCAGCTCGACGGTGGCCGCTTCGCCACCTCGGACCTCAACGACCTCTACCGCCGGGTGATCAACCGGAACAACCGCCTCAAGCGGCTGCTCGACCTCGGTGCGCCGGAGATCATCATCAACAACGAGAAGCGGATGCTGCAGGAGGCCGTCGACGCACTGTTCGACAACGGCCGCCGTGGCCGCCCGGTCACCGGGCCGGGTAACCGCCCGCTCAAGAGCCTCTCGGACATGTTGAAGGGCAAGCAGGGCCGGTTCCGTCAGAACCTGCTCGGCAAGCGCGTCGACTACTCCGGCCGTTCGGTCATCGTGATCGGCCCGAACCTCATGCTCCACCAGTGCGGCCTGCCGAAGCTGATGGCGCTCGAGTTGTTCAAGCCCTTCGTCATGAAGCGGCTGGTCGATGCCGAGTACGCCCAGAACATCAAGTCGGCCAAGCGCATGGTCGAAAGGCGTCGCCCCCAGGTGTGGGACGTGCTGGAAGGGGTCATCAAGGAGCATCCGGTTCTGCTGAACCGTGCGCCTACCCTCCACCGCTTGGGTATCCAGGCCTTCGAGCCCGTCCTGGTCGAGGGCAAGGCCATCCAGGTCCACCCGCTGGTCTGCACCGCCTTCAATGCCGACTTCGACGGTGACCAGATGGCTGTCCACCTTCCCCTGTCCGCCGAGGCTCAGGCCGAGGCCCGGGTGTTGATGCTGTCGTCGAACAACATCCTCTCCCCGGCTACTGGACGCCCGATCACCGTGCCTACCCAGGACATGGTCTTCGGCATCTACTACCTGACGCTGGTCGAGGAAGGACTCAAGGGCGAGGGACGGGTCTTCCGTCATGCCTACGAGGTCGAGACTGCGTTCGACCGCGGAGACATCGAGCTCCACGCCAAGATCATGCTGCGTCCCGTGGCCGGTTCGGCCATGGCCCATTCGGTCGCCCTCACCAACGGAGCCGAGGTGGATGCCGATGGCAACCTCACCGGCCTCGCCGAGGACGAGACGATCCAGATCGAGACGACGGCCGGCCGCCTGTTCTTCAACACGGCTCTGCCCGACACGTACCGGTACATCAACGACGTGGTGGGCAAGCGCAACACGGCCATCGGGCTCATCGTCGAAGAGGTGGCATCAGGCTTCCCGAAGCGTGAGGTCGCCGCATCCCTCGACCGGATCAAGTCGCTCGGGTTCCGCTACGGCGCCCAGTCCGGCCTGACCATCGCCATCTCGGACGTCGTCACCCCGAAGAACAAGGCCGAGATCCTCGACCGCTACGAAAAAGAAGCGGACAAGGCCGAGCAGCAGTTCAAGCGGGGCATCATCACCGACGACGAGCGTCGCCAGAAGGAGATCGAGATCTGGACCTCGGCCAACTCCGAGGTCGGTAAGGCCATGGAGAAGACCATGTCCGAGATCAAGTTCAACCCCATCGACATGATGGTCGACTCCGGTGCCCGAGGGAACAGCCAGCAGATCCGCCAGATCGCCGGCATGAAGGGCCTGGTCTCGAACCCCCGTGGTGAGATGATCCCCCGGCCCATCAAGTCCTCGTTCCGTGAGGGCCTGTCCGTGCTCGAGTACTTCATCTCGACCCACGGCGCCCGCAAGGGACTCGCCGATACCGCCCTGCGCACCGCTGACTCCGGCTACCTGACCCGCCGGCTCGTCGACGTGGCCCAGGAGCTCATCGTCCGCGAGGACGACTGTGGCTCGGT
>CAIVIS010000191.1 GCA_903906055.1 uncultured Acidimicrobiaceae bacterium | reverse complement strand
CCAACATGGTGGTCACTGATCTCCAGATCGCCTATCTGGCGCTCGGCAAGGTCGGACCCGTGGTCAGCACGGTACGGGTGCTGGAGATGGGGCCAGGTGGTCGATCGAGTGCCGTGGTGGAGCTCCACGATGCGGGAGCCGATGACCGGTTGATGACGGTGGTGAACGTGGCCTGTGTGCCAGTGATTGTGCCAGTGACTGTGCCGTCGTGACCGCCGAGCCAGTCGAGCCAGTCGAGCCAGTCGAGATCGACCACCGTCGCCATGTGAGCGACTACTTCCGGCTGGAACGTCGGGAGATCCCCGCCGAAGACGGCAGCGACCAGCCCTCGTCGATGAGTGGCCGGGCCCCGATCGAGCCCCACCATCGTGGTGCGGGCGGCGGGATGCGCACCGGCGGGCTGCTGACCAACCTGGATTCGATCGGGGGGCTGACCAGCGGGCTGGCGGTGCATCCGCAGTGGATCGTCACCACGTCGCTGATGGCAACGGTCTCGGAGTTGGCCCACGTGGGCCCGCTTCGACTTCGTGCCGATGTGCGCCGCCGCGGCCGTGCTTCGGTGGTCACCGCCATCGAGGTCGTGGACGAAGGGGCGCAAGACCGCCAGGTGGCTGCCGCCATCATGACGTGTGCCGTGCTCGATCCGGGAGCGATGACCCTCGGGTTCGAGCGTCCGATCTTCCTGGCCATGCCCGAGCCACAGACCGACCCGATGAGCATCACCGACTTCTTCTGCATCGAACCGGGCACGGGACCGGTGACCCGGCTCCGATTGGAGGATCAACTGCGCAACCCGTGGGGCATCTTGCACGGGGGTGCTGTGGCCATGCTGGCCGACGAGGCGGCGTGTAGGGCCGCCGCGGCATCGGACGAGGCCGTCGGGATCCACGGGATGGCGGCTGCCGACACGGTGCTCCACTATCTGCGGCCGGTCAAGGTCGGTCCGGTCGAGGCTCGTTGCCAGGTGATCGGCACCCGAGGCGGTCGGACGGCAGTGCGGGTGGCCATCCACGACGTGGGTGCCGACGACCGCATGGTGACGCTGGCGTCGGTCACGGTACTGGCCGTCTGAGCAGGGCTAGCCGACTGAGTAGGGCTGGGGGTTGACAGACGACCGTAATGTAGGCCAGCCTAATAACAGAACTATGTCCTCCCTACCCTCGAGCAGCCGATGATTCCCACCTTCGTGATCTTCCTGCGCGAGGGCGTAGAGGCCAGCATGATCGTGGCCATCCTGCTGTCATACCTCGACCAGATCGGCCAGCGCCGTCACTTCCGCGACGTATTCCTCGGCGTGGCTGCCGCCATGGTCTTGGTGTTGATCGGCGGGATCGCCGCCTACTTGGCGATCCATCGCTACGCCGGCTCCACCGTCCAGACCATCATCGAGACGGTCACCTATCTGCTGGCCGCCGCCGTGCTCACTTATATGACGTTCTGGATGCAGTCCCACAGCCGAACCATGTCGGCCGACCTGCGGGCCCGATCAGACGCAGTCATAGAGGGACGGACTCGGTGGGGCCTCGGCCTCCTCGCTTTCCAGTCGGTCGGCCGGGAGGGGATCGAGACCATGGTCTTCACTCTGGCCATCGTGTTTGCCTCGACCACCCAAGCCGGCACCCCGGTGCACAGCCGCGGGCTCCTGCTTGGAGCGTTGGCTGGCCTGGCCGTGGCCCTCGGCGTGGCATTTTTGATCTTTCGGCTTGGGAAGCGGCTCGACATGGGACTGTTCTTCCGGGTCATCGGGATCGTGCTGATGGTGTTTGCCGCCGGGCTGCTGGCCAATGCGGTGCAGAACATGCAGGAGTTGGGCTGGCTGCCGTTCCTCGGCCACAACCTGTGGGACACCAGCAGCTTCCTCAACGAGTCGAGCAACCTCGGTGACGTGTTCCACAGCCTGATCGGGTACGCCGACCACCCGACTGTGCTGCAATCCATCGTCTGGATCACCTATCTGGCCGTGGCGGCCACCGCCTTCATCCGCAGGGGTCGGCGTCGGCCCACGGCGCAACCGGCGACGAACGGGTCGGCGGCGACGGATTCGGGTTCCGACAGTTCGGACCTTGGGTCGGACGCCGAGCGAGGCCGTGTCGAGGTGGGTGCCGCACCCGCGCCCCCATCGGCAGCCGCACTCGCACCGCAGCGTCCGGGCACCTGAAGCAATAAGGTCCTCGTCGGTACCCGAGCCCCGGGGCCCAGGACGACCGTCAGGATTCCCATGAGCGCCTCCAGTCAGCCCGTTCCCTCCATGGTCGGCAAGACCGTGATCATCACCGGAGGGAACTCCGGCATCGGCAAGGCCGCCGCCGTGGAACTGGCTCGGGATGGTGCGCGGGTGGTCATCACCGCCCGCAGCAAGCAGCGGGGGACTGCAGCGGTGGCTGACATCGTGGCCGCCAGCGGATCCGATGCAGTGGAGCTGTCGCTGTTCGACCTCGCCGATCTGAGTTCGGTGCGGGCCGGTGCCGCCGACCTACTCGAGCGGTGCCCGCGGATCGATGTCCTCCTCAACAACGCCGGACTGATCCTGACCGAGCGGACCTTGAGCGCCGACGGTTACGAGGCCACGTTGGCCATCAACCATCTCGGCCCGTTCCTCCTCACTGAGCTCCTTCGCCAGCGCCTCATCGACTCCGCTCCGGCCCGCATCGTCAACGTGGCCTCCACCGCCCACAACTTCGCCCGAAAGGGCATGGTCTTCGACGACCTGATGGCCGAGCGGTCCTACGGGCAGATGGAGGTCTACGGGCGATCCAAGCTGGCCAACATCCTCTTCACCACCGAGTTGGCCAAGCGCCTGGCTGGCACCGGGGTGACGGCCAACTCGCTCCACCCGGGATCGGTGGCCACCGGCTATGGCCGCGACGGCGACACGTCGGGCTTCTTGGCCTGGGGGGTCAAGCTCTACGCCCCGTTCAGTCTCACTCCGGAAAAGGGCGCTCGGACGTCGGTCTACCTGGCATCGTCCGCTGAAGTCGAAGGGGTCACCGGCAAGTACTTCGCCAAGTGCAAAGAGAAGACACCATCGGCCAATGCCCGAGACGAGGCGGCTGCCGCACGGTTGTGGGAGGTCAGTGAGCAGCTGATCGACCAAGCCGCCTCCCGCTGAGTCTCAGCGGGGCTGCCCGGTCAGAGTGGTGGCCCTCGTCTACCAGTAGTGGGCCATGAGCTCTGTCGACCACGCAGGTTGGCGGATGTCGCCTCGCGGCCCGAACTCGGACAGGTAGGGCTTCACGTCGAGCACGGGTGTGCCGTCGATGGCGTCCAGGCCGACGACATCGATGGTGAGGGGACCGACCGCAGTGACCCGGCATACGGTCACCCCGATCCGATTGGGCCGGTCCTTGGCTCGCTGGGCCAGGATCCCGACCGACGGCCAGTCGGTGCGACCCCGCGGATGGCGGGCGCCCCGGCACACGTCTGCTTCGTCGACCCGGTCGAAACAGAACACCACTTCGATGTGGGAGAAGTCGGCCAGACCATCGGTGGCGTTGGGCTCCAATATGTCGGGGTCGAGCTCGATGCGGGCCGCTACGTCGTCCCACTGGTCGTCGATGGCCTCACTTCGGCCGCCGACCACCCGTCCGATGGGGCGCATGGTGATCGGATCAGTGATCGGATCAGTGATCGGATCAGTCATCTGGCTTCCTCGCCGGCCCCGCTGACGTCGGCCACCGGGTTGGTGGAGTCCGGGTCTTGGCCCTCGAACTGAATCCGGTAGAGCTCGGCATACTGGCCGCCAGCCAGCAGCAGGTCCTCGTGGCGCCCTTGCTCGACGATGTGTCCGTGATCGAGCACCAGGATCATGTCGGCCTCGCGGACCGTGGACAGCCGGTGGGCGATGACCAGCGACGTCCGGCCCTGCAGGGCGGTGGCCAGCGCCATCTGCACGGCGGCTTCCGATTCGCTGTCGAGGTGGGCCGTGGCTTCATCGAGCACGACGATCTCGGGAGCCTTGAGGAGCAGCCGGGCGATGGCCAAGCGCTGCTTCTCTCCACCCGACAGCCGATAGCCCCGGTCACCCACCACGGTGTCGAGTCCATCGGGCAGCGACTCCACCATGGTGGCGATCTGGGCGCCGGCCAAGGCGGAGGCCAGCTCGGCCTCGGTGGCACCGGGGCGGGCGTAGAGCAGGTTGGCCCGGATGGTCTCATGGAAGAGGTGGGCATCCTGGGTCACCACGCCGACGGTGGCGGCCAGGCTGGCCATGGTGGCTTCGCGGATGTCGAGGCCGTTGATGCGGATGGCCCCAGCGCGTACGTCGTAGAGCCGGGGGAGCAGTTGGCTGACGGTGGTCTTGCCGGCCCCGGATGGCCCCACGAGGGCCACCATCTGGCCAGGCTTGACCGTGAAGCTGACGTCGAACAGGACCTGGTTGGATACGGTGGCATCGAGCACGGCGACCGACTCGAGCGAGGCCAGCGATACCTCCTCGGCCGTCGGGTAGCGGAAATCGACGTGTTCGAACTCGATGGTGGCCGGACCCTTGGGCACCGCAACGGCATCGTTGGCGTCGACGATCATGGGTGGGAGGTCGAGGACCTCGAAGACCCGTTCGAACGACACCAGGGCCGTCATGACGTCGATCTGCACGTTGGACAGCGCCGTCAGCGGCCCGTACAGCCGGATGAGGTACGCAGCCAAGGCCACGACGGTCCCGACCCGCAGCGTGCCATTGATGGCTTGGATGCCGCCCCAGCCGTAGACGACGGCGGTGGCAAGGGCGGCTGTCAACGACAGGGCGGCAATGAAGAAGCGGGCGTACATGGCCTGGTTGACCCCGATGTCGCGCACCCGACCGGCCTTGGCGGTGAAGGCGTCGCGCTCCTCCTCGGGGCGGCCGAACAGTTTGACCAGCAGGGCCCCGGACACGTTGAACCGCTCGTTCATGGTGTTGTTCATTTCGGCGTTGATGCCGTACGACTCGCGGGTGATGAGCGAGAGCTTGCGTCCCACCCGTTTGGCCGGAATCACAAAGATGGGCAGGATCACCAGGCTGATGAGCGTGATCTGCCACGACAGGGCGAACATGACGATCAGGACGAGGGTGACGCTGATCAGGTTCGAAACAACCGATGACAACGTGTCGGTGAAGGCCTGCTGGGCGCCGATCACGTCGTTGTTGAGGCGGCTGATCAGCGCACCGGTCTGGGTGCGGGTGAAAAAGGCGATCGGCATCTTTTGGATGTGCTCGAACACCTGGGAGCGCATGTCGTAGATCAGCCCCTCACCCACCGAGGCCGACACGTAGCGGATGCCGATCGAGAGCCCGGTGTCGATCACCGCTATGGCTGCGGCCACCAGGGCGAGGACGATCACCAGGTGCTTGCTCGGATGACTGCTGGCCAGGTTGTTGACGATGGAGCCGAAGAGCAGCGGGTTGATGATCCCGATGAAGGCCTCCACGGTGACCAGGATCAGGAACCAGGTGAGGATCCTGCGGTAGGGCTTGGCGAAGCGGAACATCCGCTTGCCGGTGCCCTTGGCGACGTGCTGGGTCTTGACGGAGTCGTCGCGTCGCATGGAGCGCATGACGGAGCCGAACTGGCCGCCGCCTCCGCCGCCACCCATCGCCATGCCATGTCCGGCCATGCTCATCGGTGGGCTCCGAAGGGGTTGGCTTCGCGAGGGTGAGCGCTGACGGGTTGGTGCATGAGGCGGACCCTACCAACTGGGCTCTGGACGGCGATCCTGGGCTGGCGCCATCTCGTTGCTCGTCCCCAGATGCCCCAGAGGACCAGCGGATCAATGGGTCGTGAAATCGACCCCTCGGGGTGGCTCGGACCGGGGCGCAATATCGAGATTGACGCCCCCGACCTCGCTGGGCTGGCCGTTGGGCTGCCCCTTCGACTGGTCATCCGAGCGGTGGGTCAGCGCACGAGCCCCTTGCCATATACGGGCGGAAGGTCGAGTGCGGTCAAGAGCCCCGGTGCACCCTCGACCACAGCCGGCACCGAGTTGACCAGGCGCATGGCCGTGGCCTTGAGGCCGCCGGTGTTGTGGTCGCCGTCGCGGCCCATCAGCTGCATATCGACCGTGTAGGTCGGCTCGCCGGTGATGGTGACCCGGTAGCAGCCCTGTCCTGCAGGCTGAGGCCACTCGGGGGCGAGGTCGTCACGGAGCCGGGTGACGTGCTCGAGCACGATGACCGCTCGTCCGTCCTTCATCCCTCGGACTTCGAAGTGGAGGGCGGCAGCCGTGCCGGCCTCGATGGTGCCGGCGTCGACTTCGAAGGTCTCGGGAGCGGGGACCCGCTCGTACCACTCGACCAGATCACCATCGAGCTCGACCTCGAGGCCGGCAGCCAGCTGGCGGACGACACTGCCCCAGGCCATGGTCATGACACCCGGCTGGAGGATCATGGGGATGTCCTCCATCGGCCGGCCGAAGCCCATGATGTCGAAGAGCACCATGCCCTGGTTGTAGGTGGCGTAGTTGAGCACTTCGGCCACCCGCACCTCGTCGATCTGCTCGCTGACGCCCGACAGCACCAGGGGCAGGGCGTCGTTGGCGAACCCGGGGTCGACCCCATTGACGAAGATGGAGACGCCACCCTCGACGGCGGCATCCACGGTGGGCATGTACATCTTCTCGTCGGTGACGCCGTACGGGTACTGGAGGAATACCGGCCCCGACGACACCACGTTGATGCCGGCCCGCAGGATGCGCTGCATGTCGGCGAGCGCTTCGAACAGCCGGTCGTCGGCCATGGCGGTGTGGACGACCACGTCGGGCTTCAGGGCGAAGATGGCGTCGACGTCGTTGGTGGCGGCCACCCCGAGTGTGCGGCCCAGGCCTGCCAACTCGCCGGCATCCTTGCCTACTTTGTCCGGGTTGGACACCCAGACCCCGACCAGCTCCAAGTCGGGGCGGGCGTCGATTCCGGCGATGACGTGCTTGCCGACGTTCCCGGTGCTCCAGGCGACGACACGGTAGGACTTGCTCATGGGTGCTCCTGACGGTGGTGGGTGGTGTTCGGTTCGATCGTGTTCAGGTGGATGTGCTCGGTCGGGCAGTGCTGCTCAAGCGGTGACGTCGGGTAGGCCCATGTCGAGGTTGGGCCCTTCGATACCGCCGTCGACCTCGAGGATCTTTCCGGTGATGTACGAGCCAGCTTCTGAGGCCAGGTAGAGGACGCAGGAAGCGATATCGGCCGGGTCGCCGATGCGCCCCAACGGGGTACCGGCCTCAAGGGCGACCTTGAGCTCCTCGGTCTGCATCACGATGTCGAGGGCAGACGTGGCGATGGAGCCCACTGCGATGGCGTTGACCCGGACGTTGGGCGACAGGTCGGCGGCGGCCAGACGGGTGTAGTGGGCCAGGGCGGCCTTGGCCGTGCCATAGGCGAGGTAGCCGCGTCCGCTGACCCTGCCCATGGCCGAGGAGATGTTGACGGCTGATCCGCCACCTCCCTGGAGCATCAGCGGCACGGCTGGACGGAGCAGCGCGTGGGCGGTGGAGACGTTGAAGTGGAACGCCTGCTCCATTCGGCCCGGTGACGTATCCATGAACGGACGGGGCATGGCCCCGCCCACGTTGTTGACGACCAGATCGAGGCGGCCGAACTGCTCGCGGGCGTGCTCGACCAGACCGGCCACTGCATCGAGGTCGCTGAGGTCGGCGGCCACGATGACAGCCCGGCGGCCGGCCGCTTCCACTTGAGCGGCTACGGCCTCGAGCTGGTCGACACTTCGGGCCGAGATCACGACGTCACAACCGGCCTCAGCGAGGCCGATGGCGGTGGCCGCACCGAGGCCACGTCCGGCACCCGTGATGATGGCGACCTTGTCGTCCATCCGGAATCGATCGAGAATCATGGTGAGGTTCCCCCTTCAGCGGTTGCAATAGTTGCAACAGGTTCTAGTGCTACCAGCCTAGGCACGGCTGCGCCATGCAACGGCTGTTCGAGCAGTGGTTCTACCTGATCTGCCGGCGCTGGACCGGATGGTTCCCGGTGGCTCAGGCGGGCCGGGTGGACGGGAGGCCGAGTTTGCGGTGGTCCCACGAGACGGTGCGCTCGATGTTGATCTTGGCCACGATCCGCTTGTTGAGCATGGTCTCCACGAAGGGCCGCAGCTCCTCGGTGTACGCCCCGTAGTAGCGCTCGAACAGGTTCACACCTAGCTCCCACATCTTGTCCGGGTCCTCCACCAGCTCGGCCGTGCCCACCAGCTCCACACCCCGCAGCTCCTCGTAGTACTCGCCGTCCTCGAACATCAAGGTGATGCGCGAGTCACGACCGAGGTTGACTGCTTTTTGGGCCTTGGCCTTGGTCTCGATGGCGATGGTGCCATCGACGAATCCGTACCACATGGCCACGGCATGGATCGAGCCGTCATGGTTGAGGGTGCACATCGTCATCGGGCGCCGTTCGTGGAGGAAGCCGTCGATCTCTTCGGGGGTCATGCGGATCAGATCGCGCTGCTTCACCCCGTGGCCCATCTGCTGGCCCGTTCCGTCCGACTGACCTGCTCCGTCAGATGCTGTGTCGCTCATCGGTCCCTCCCCGGGAGTGTGGTCGGACCGCTCGGGTCGACTCTTCGTGGCGCCACCGTACCGGGATGTCGGGTGCTGGCGTGACGCACCGGAGTACCCAGGGGCGACGAAGAAGGGAGGGAGTAAGACGTCGGACCGGTCAGACTGTCCGGGTGCAGACGATCGAATCGAACGAGCCCGGTGGATCGAACGAGCCCGTAGCCTCGAGCGAGCCCGTAGCCTCGAGCGAGCCCGTGCTGCGAGTGGTGTTCATCTGCACCGGCAACATCTGCCGGTCGCCCATGGGCGATGTGGTGCTGCAGCACCTGGCCGATCGTCATGTGCTCGCCGACGGAACGAAACTTGGGGACCGGCTCGAAGTCACCAGCGCGGGCACCGGGGGGTGGCATGCCGGTGAGCCGATGGACCCCAGGGCCCGTGACGTGCTGGAGCGCCGCGGCTACGTCGACCACGGTCATCGTGCCCAGGCGTTCGATACCGCCCAGATCGCCGAGGTCGACCTAGTGGTGTGCATGGCCCGTGGCCATCGCCAGACGCTGGCCGGCCTGGCCCGGGCCCGGGCGGGGGACTACCGCCACGAGGACCGCCTAGTGATGATGCGCAGCTTCGACCGACGGGCCGGTGGCGATCCTGATGTCCCTGATCCCTACTACGGCGAACTCGCCGACTTCGATCGGTGCCTCGATCTGGTGGAGGCCGGCTGTATCGGTCTGGTCGAACACCTGGCCGGGCTGGTGGAGGCTGACTCAACAGGCGATGGCAGGTAGAGAACCGGTGCAGGCCGGTGACTGGTGATCTCCGGTCTAACTTGACGCCATGCACCTCGCCTCGTTCGTACTGAGTCTCGTACTCATCCTGGTCTGCGCCGTCTCGGCAGTGATGGACTTCACCCACAACGCCGACGTGGTGGCCACCATGGAGCGGTTCGGCCTGCCCGCCCGCTTCGAGATGATCGCCGGACTGGTCAAGTCGGCCGCCGCACTTGGATTGGTGGCTGGCCTGTTCGCCTCGAGCCACCACGGACGTGGGTTCCCGACCACGCTGGTGGCCTGGTGCCTGGTCGCCTACTTCGCAGTGGCCGCCATCTTCCACGTCCGGGCCCACGATGCGGCCAAGGAGACGGCACCGGCCATCGGGCTGCTGCTCGTCAGTTTGGCCCTGGCTGTGACGGCATCGGTGGGCTGAATGGGTGCTCGGGTAGGTGGGTGAAGGACAGCCTGGCTACTCGCACTGGCGAACGTGAGTCAGGGATAGCAGAGGCTGACCTCACCCCCATGAAGGGCACCCGCAAGAGGCGGCCCGTCGGATTCCCCCGGTTCAGGCCGCGATTCCGGTCCAAGCCGTCGGTGGCGTTGGCAGGAATCGGCGCTGGATCGGTATCTGATCCGATAACACAAAAGGCCAGTGTTTCAATAAGTAGTTCAGCCAGTGGTGTTTCCTCCAGCACCAGGTCAGTTCGGCTCGACCACCTCCATCGGGGTCGATGCCGGCACCACGATCGTGGTGGTCGACCGGTCGCACCCCTCTTGCGAAGACCTGTTCCACCGGTGGCGCAGTGAGAGCCAAGCTGCCCTTGCCAGCGTGGGTCTTCGAGCGCAGTACGTGGGGGACGTCTCTCATCCAACGCATCCATCTCACCAAGCTGGCGACCTCTAGTCGAGGGTGACGAACGACTCTTGTTCGTAGGTACGCATCCGCTCGTAGTTCTCCCGCAGGGCCGCGGTGCGGGCCGGATCGTTGGCCAAGTTGTCCAGTTCGTGGGGATCGGTGTTGTGGTCGTACCACTCGTGGTCGTTGTCGTCGAAGGCGCATTCCACGTCGAAGAGCTTGTGGCCGGGCGACTTGCCCCACAGACCGGTGCTCGGCTTGCCGCCGCCGACGCCGTAGTAGCGGGCGTACTTGGTGGTGCCGTCGAAGAAGCCGCGCAGGGCGTAGCGGGTCTGGTTCAAGTTGGTGGTCTGGGCTGAGTCCTGGGCGAACAAGATGTGGTCGCGGACCGTCGTTGCCGGGTCGGCCAGCACCGCAGTGAGGTCCGCCCCCTGCACGGTGGCCGCCGTCGTGGCCGGATCCACGCCAGCCAGCGAGCAGATGGTGGCAGCCAGGTCGACGTGGGAGCCCAGGGCTGAGGTGACGGAACCTGGGGTGGTGGTGCCGGGGACCTTGATGTAGAGCGGTACCCGCATGATCTCGTCGTAGACGAAGGGACCCTTGGACCGCAGGCCGTGCGATCCGCACATGTCACCGTGGTCGGAGGTGAAGATGATGATGGTGTCGTCCCACGAGCCCGAGGCTTCGAGCGCACCGAGCACGGTGCCCAGGCTGTCGTCCGCCAAGTGGTGGAGGTGGACGTAGTAGTCGAGGTTGCGCAGCCACGACTTGGTGTCCGAAGGGTCGATGTAGCCCCACAGGTTGTGCTGCTGGTCCCAGCGCCACTGCCGGTGCGCTTCGGGCTTGGCGTGCAGCGGATCAGCGAAGTTGGCCGGCAGGGTGTCGCATACCTCCGGGTAGGGCTCCCGGTAGATCGGCAGGGTCTCGTCTTCCTTCCAGGCGGCCGACTCGAGCACCTTCTTGATCATGGCCACATCCGCGGGGTGCTGCTCCTCGTAGCCGGGCTGGTCGACGGGGAACCACATCACGTCGTGAGGGTTGACCAGAGCCACGGTCAGGAACCACGGCTGGTCATCCTCGTTGTCCGGGCCGGCGTTCTCACTCAGCCAGTGAGCGGCGTTGGAGGCGATGACCGGGTCGAAGTGGACACCGGTGCCGGCCCATCCCATGAAGTGCCGGTCGTTGCCGTCCCAGTCGGCGAAGCCGTAGGCCTCCATGTCGGGCTGGGCGGCGTGGGACAGGTGCCACTTGCCGATGTAGGAGGAGCGGTAGCCGGCGCCGTCGAGCAGCGAGCCGAGGGTGGGCGTCGACGTCGGGAGCTCCACGTGCTCGGGCATGATCACGTTGTCAAGCACGCCGTGTCCCTGCAGGTACCGCCCGGTAAACAGGCTGGCCCGACTCGGTGAACAGGGCGACGAGTGGGTGAAGTAGTCGGTGAACTCGAGACCTTCGGCTCGTAGCCTGTCGCGCCACGGCAGCGACGTCCCCTCGGGCAGCCAGCCCCTCTGGCGCTCTTGGTCGGAGACGACGAGCAGGATGTTTGGGCGCTTGCGCGCCGGTTCGTCGGGGCGGGTAGCGTCACTCATGGCTGGAACGGTAGCGCCCGCCAGCCCGATGGGCGGTGCCGACGAGGCTCCGACGTGCCCCCAAGAGGCACAGAACTAGAATCTGTTCTACATTTTCCCGATCACGTTCGACTCGATCCAGAGATGAGGTCCGGCATGGCTGACAGCGAAGTCCTGCATGCAGAGCACCGGCTCGAATATCCGTACTCACGCTCGACGGGGCCGATCATCGGCGCATTCCTGACTGGCCTGCGCGACGGCAAATTCTTCGGTGCAACCGGTTCCGATGGCAAGATCATCGTGCCGCCTACCGAGTACGACCCCATCACCAGCGACGACGTCGGCGAGCTCGTCGAGGTCGGACCCGGCGGGGTGATCGAGTCATGGGCGTGGGTCTCGAATCCGCTGCGCAAGCATCCGCGGACAACTCCGTTCGCCTGGGCGCTGATCCGCCTCGACGGGGCTGGCACCGCCATGATGCACGCGGTGGACGCGGCCAGCCCGGACGACCTGGCCACCGGAACCCGAGTAACGGCCAAGTTCCGGCCCGCCGCCGAGCGCATCGGTTCGATGTCCGACATCGAGGCCTTCGTGGTCGAAGGAGGTGCCGCCTGATGGCCGACGAACTTACGACTGATGCGGCGGACTTGGGGCCGGTGACGACGCTGGCCACCCCCATCCGGCTCGATTTCGACTTCACTCCTGGCGTGGCGCAATCACGGTTCCTCCGTGGGCTCGAGCAGGGCAAGTTCATGGGCCAGCGTTGCCCGTCGTGCAATCAGGTCTACGTCCCGAGCCGGGGATCGTGCCCGACCGATGGGGTGCCCACCACCGAAGATGTGCTGCTGGCCAACGTGGGCACCGTCACCACCTACTGCGTGGTGAACGTGCCTTTTGCTGGGCAATCGATCGAGATCCCCTACATCTGCGCCCAGGTGCTGCTCGATGGGGCCAACGTCTCGTTCATGGGTCTGATCCAGGAGATCCCCACCGACCAGATCCGCATGGGCATGCGGGTGGAGGCGGTGTGGGTGGACGAGTCCGACCTGACCCCGTCCCTCGCTTCGGTGCGGTACTTCCGGCCCACCGACGAGCCCGACGCCGACTACGACACCTACAAGGAGTACCTGTGAGCGCCGCCGCACGCACCGTCCGCCCTGTCTCCATCGCGTCGTTCGCCCAGTCGCAGAACGTGCGCAAGGACGACGAGCGCAACGAGGTCGAAGGTCTGATGCCGGTCATTGCCGAGGTATTCGGCAATATCGGCATCACCAAGGCCGACGTCGGATTCATCTGCTCGGGATCCACCGACTACCTGATCGGTGGACCGTTCAGCTTCGTGATGGCGCTCGATGCGGTGGGTGTGTGGCCGCCGAAGAGTGAGAGCCATGTGGAGATGGACGGTGCCTGGGCCCTGTACGAAGCCTGGGTGCTCCTCCAGGAGGGGGAGATCGACGCCGCACTGGTCTACTCCTTCGGCCGCTCGTCGCTGGGCGACCTCAACGAAATCCTGACCCTGCAGATGGACCCGTACTACGAGGCGCCGCTGTGGCCGGACATCGTCAGCCTCAGCGCCCTCCAGGCCCGGGCCCTCATCGACGCCGGTAAGGCCACCGAAGCCGACTTTGCCGCCATCGCCTCGCGCAGCCGCCGGGACGCCTTGGCCAACCCCAAGGCCCAGGTGCGCAACGACACCGCCCCCGAGGTGCTGCTGGCCGACGACTACGTGGTCGCCCCGCTCCGTCGCCATGCGCTGCCGCCCATCACCGACGGTGCAGCCGCCATCGTGCTGGCCGCCGGGGACAAAGCACTCGAGTGGTCAGACCGCCCGGTGTGGATCACCGGCTTCGACCACCGCATGGAGACCCACTCGCTGGGTGCCCGTGACCTGACCTCATCGCCCTCGACGGCCAAGGCCGCCGAGGTGGCAGGGGTGGCCGCCGGAAAGATCGACATCGCCGAGATCCACGCCCCCTTCGCTCATCAGGAGATCATCGTCGCTGAGGCCCTGGGCCTCGACGACTCGGTGGTCATCAACCCATCAGGCGGCCCACTGGCTGCCAACCCGATGATGTCGGCCGGACTGATCCGGATCGGCGAGGCCGCCGAGCGGATCCGCTCGGGTCAGGCCGACCGGGCGGTGGCTCACGCCACGTCGGGTCCATGTCTCCAACAGAATCTCGTATGTGTCTTGGAAGGTGCGTGATGGCAGAGCGTTGTGCAGTCATCGGAGTGGGTCAGACCCACCACAAGTCCAAGCGGGACGACGTCTCGATCGCTGGACTGGTCCGTGAGGCGGCCAAGATGGCCCTGGCGGATGCTGACCTGACCTGGTCGGACATCGACGCGGTGGTGATCGGCAAGGCCCCGGACATGTTCGAGGGCAACATGATGCCCGAGATCTACCTGGCCCCGGCCCTCGGCGCCGTGGGCAAGCCCATGATCCGGGTCCATACCGCCGGCTCGGTCGGAGGATCCACCGCACTGGTGGCCGCCCACCTCATCTCGTCGGGCATCCACAAGCGGGTGCTGACCGTCGCCTACGAGAAGCAGTCGGACTCGGACGCCATGTGGGCCCTATCGGTGCCCCAGCCGTTTGCCGCGCCGCTGCTGGCCGGTGCCGGGGGCTACTTCGCTCCGCACATCCGGGCCTACATGCGCCGGTCTGGTGCGCCCGACTACATCGGACGGATGGTGGCAGTCAAGGACCGCAAGAACGCCATGCGGAACCCGTATGCCCACCTGCACATCCCCGACATCGACATGAAGATGGTCGAGGACTCGATGATGCTGTGGGACCCGCTGCGCTACCTCGAGGCGTG
>CAIVIS010000190.1 GCA_903906055.1 uncultured Acidimicrobiaceae bacterium | reverse complement strand
TTCGTTGTCCCGATCGATGGCCAGCGCAACCGACGACGGGTCCGAGATGCGCAGTACGTAGGACCCCTCTGCGGTCGTCACCTTCAGGTTGCGGTTGGTGAGCCCACCATGGAGCTCGACCACCTCACACGGGCGTCCTCGCAGCACGTCGAACCGGTCACGCAGCCCATCGGGGAGTACGGGATCCCCCCGTCGGCCCAACTCGTATCCCATGCCCGCATCCTCCTGGCCATGGCCCGTAGCGCCCCTGGCCTGGCCTGGCATGGCCGGGCCTGGCCGGGCATGGCATGGGCTGGCCGGGGCTGGCCGGGCATGGCCTGGCCTGGCCAACTTGTCTCATCGCAGGTTGGGGTTTGACTCTGTCACGGTAGCCCGAGGTCGCATTCGACTGCGGTGGCCAGTTCGGTCCCGGCCCAGTTCGGTCCCGGCCCAGTTCGGTCCCGGCCCAGTTCGGTCCCGGCCCAGTTCGGTCCCGGCCCAGTTCGGGGACCAATGGCGTATTCTCTACCTACTGACATGTGGCCTGATGGACTGGTCATGTCGGCAGCGGTCCTCACCACAGCCAATCGCTCTTCCCTGACCTCGGCGCCGCACGGTGCAGCAACGTTGCTGGGACGTTCACTAGGAAACGAGAGACACGATGACACTGCTCCTTACCGGATCGGACGAGACCGTCCACGGGATCCTGGGTGCCATGCGGTACGTCACCACGGCCGGAACCACCCGCGGTTTCGGTGGGCCCTCTGCCGATCTGGTCAACGCCATGGCCAAGACCTTCGAGAGCGCACGCACGGGCCTCGCTATAGGTGGCCCCCTCCTGGAAGAAGGCGGGGTTTGGTCCACTAGCGATCAGGCCCTAGCCGAGCTGTGCATGCTCCTGCCAGACCCGCGCTCTCGACATGAAGCCATCGTGGCCGCCTCGCTGTGCGTTCTGATGGCCGAGGACTTCGACATTGCTGGCGAGCAAGCCCTGGTGTCACTGTCCGAGGCCTTCGGTGTCGACCAGGAGGCCGCCGCGCTGATCGGTTCTTTGACCCAGAAATCAGCAGCGGTGGCTGGCGGCGACATGTTCCGGCGGTTCCTGGCCGAACGGTCAGGGGAGTCCCTCGAGGTGATCACCACCCGGATGGACCGTCTCGAAGAGCCGCTCACCACCGAGCCCGAGGCGCTCGAGGCCTACACCGCGCTGCTTCACCAAGCCCCAGCCGGTTCGGTCGGGGCCGAGCTCATCCGTTTTTACCGGCACACCGGCTACGACATACCGGGTACCCCGATGACACCCCCGCTGGAAGTGCTGGGCTCACACGACCTGCACCACATCCTCGCTGGCTACAGCACCTCGAGCAGCGATGAGGTGAACATCGCCATGTTCACCGCCGCCAACTGTCCAGATGGCGGGCTCACCTACCTCGCCGTCGTACTGCTGCAGTGGCACCACGACGTGCAGATCACCCCGTTCGCTCCTTCTCACTCCGTGCTGGACCCGACTGACCTGGCCGAGGCGGCCACCCGTGGCGCCACCACCAGTTTCGATGTGAGCGATCTGTCGTGGGACTGGATGGCCGTCATGCACGAAAACTTGGGGGAAGTCCGTCGTGAACTCGACGTCACGCCGGGCGGCACGGTCCCCGATGGTGGAGCCTGGGATGCCCGAGGGCTCGGCGACGGCTGACCGGATCGCTGACCGGATCGCTGACCGGATCGCTGACTGGATCGCTGACCGGATCGCTGACTGGATCGCTGGTCTGGATCACTCCGCTATGGCTGGTGCTGCCCCTGACCGTGAGTCACACAAGGTGACGGATCGGTGTCAGCCGACGAGGCGCTCGAAGATGAACTCGTGGAGAAGGAAGTCCACATCTCGCTCGTGACCGGGAAGCGCACGATGCATCGCAGATGCCTGGATCAGGCGCCACCCATCACGCAGGGCATCCACACCGGTGGCGTAGGGCGGGGTTGGATCGGACAGCACCGGCGGCGTCGGACCATCGCTGGCTCCGTCGTAGCTCGACCACGCGATCACCGGTGTATCCATGGCGCTGGTCGCCAGGTAAAGGAAGAGGACATGCTGGCGGGTGCTCATCCGACCGTCCCGTCGATCCGCTCGCGGCCTCCGGTGCGGGTCAGATACCAGTCGGCATCAAAGGTCTGATCCCCGGTCAGGTATCGCCACAGGCGCGCCCGGTTGACCGTCTCGAGCCGACTGGCCGCTGCCTCGAACCACGGCTCGGGGGTCCGGAACATGTTGGCCGCCGTAGCCGGATCGTAGGTGGCGAAGATGTGGTCGCTCGGCGTGCCGTGCACGGCGTCGTAGTCCTCGAGGTTCCATCGCCGGACCTGGGGGGTCGTCGGGTTGAGGCGGATCTTGTAGAGCCAGCGTTCGTCATCGGTGTGGTTGGCCCTGCCTCGATGCCACATGCCCTGATGGAAGACGACGAGCGAGCCGGCCGGTCCGACGAAGTCCTTCTGGCCGCGGAAGTTCTGGTAGCGAGCGATCTCGAACTCGTTGACCTTGCGCAGGTGAGAACCGGGGATGAAGCCGGTTCCACCGCTATGGGTGTCCACCGCCCGCGGGTACCAGAACATCTGGATGTCGAATGCCCGCGTGACATCGATGATGGCGTCTTGATGGAGGTGCTGGTCGACGGTGTCGTGCGGCGCTCGCACATGTACCCAGTCGTGGTCATAGACGGCATCGAGACCCACCAGGCTTTCGATGATCCCTTGCACCCTGGGGAGTCGGAGCATGGCGCCTATGGGCGAGGGGTCCGGGTAGATCTGAGCGAGCGGGGTACCGCTGTCGGGCTTGGCTCGCTGCAGGTCGAGCGCACCGGTCGGCTCGAACTCGGCGATGGCCGCCTCGTTGATCTCCTCGGGAACCACCGATTCGAAGGAGAGGAACCCCTGGGCGACGAACTGCGCCATCTCGGCCGTGGTGAGCAGATCGGTCCCTTCAGGTGCGATGGGCATAGTCGGAATGGTAGCCAGTTGGCCTCGCGGTGGCTCGGACGGTTGGTTGCCAAGGGGGCGACATGGCCTTTCCGCGTCGAGTGTTGGGACCTTG
>CAIVIS010000189.1 GCA_903906055.1 uncultured Acidimicrobiaceae bacterium | reverse complement strand
GGCTACGCAGTTGGTCCACAAAGATATCCACAACTGTGGACGAGCGTTTCCGGCGGGATCTCCCTGTGGCAGTCGCAGGCGAGGCACCGTCATCTTCTGGTTCATCGGGGCACCGGCGAAGCATGCCGGCCGGGGATCAGATCCCCAGCGAACCACACAGCGCCGCGTCCGAGTCGGAACGGTACACCGTGGTCGAGGACGGTGCTTCCGGAGTCGGACTAGAGCACGGGGCGCGTTTAGGCGTAGGATGTAGGTCGAATGCCCAGTCCCGAGTGACGGGGCCCCCTGCCGACTGGACGCCGATGTCCGCGGTTCAGGGCGAGGAAGGAAGTGGATGGATGAAACGTACTTATCAACCCAACGTGCGAAAGCGCGCCAAGACACACGGCTTTCGCAAGCGGATGTCGACCAAAGCCGGACGGGCGGTCATCAGGGCCCGTCGGGCGAAGGGACGCCAGCGCCTGTCGGTGTGACCCCAGGTCTTCCTGCACGGAAGGCAATGGTGCGCGTCGGGCCTGTGCGGTCGCGGCAAACATTTGCCGCTCTGCGCAGGCCGTCGGGGCGAGGACGGCACGGCCCGGTGTCGATGAGTTTCGTCGCCCGAGCTGACTGGACCAGGACCGAAGTGGCCTACGCCGTCAATCGCAAGGTCGGCAATGCGGTCGAACGCAACCTTCTGCGTAGGCGGATGCGAGCGATCGTCTCCGAACGGGCTACCGAGTTGCCGACCGGGGCCTATTTGGTGCGTGTCGGTCTTGACGGGACCGCACTCGATTTCAATGAACTGAAGGTAGCCATGACCCGAGCATTCGAGAAGGCGACGAACACGACGTTCCCGAACGGGTCCGTGCCGCGCTCCAGGTACGGGGTGGGCGCGTGATTGCCGAGCAGAAACAGGTTCTGAACTGCGCTGATGATGAGCACAGTGACGGCGGAAGCCATGCAGAGGCACCGGACTTCCGATCTTCGACGGCCCGGGTTCTGGTGGGAATGATCCACGGCTACCAGATGGCCCGTTCCGGTCGGCCCACAGGGTGCCGGTATCTCCCGAGCTGTTCGGAGTATGCGGTGGTGGCTATCGACAGCCACGGTCCGCTGCGCGGTACCTGGCTGGGCGTGCGTCGGATCGCCCGATGCAATCCGTGGGGCGGCCACGGTATCGACCCTGTCCCTGATCGGAGAGCCTCATGAGCTCACTCACACACGCCGTCGGTGGGATCTTCCAGCCGATCCTGAAGTTCATCGCCCAGATCATGGCGTTCTTCTACGCCATTATCCCCAGCTACCCCCTGTCGGTGGCACTTCTGACCATCGTGGTCATGGCGGCCCTCACGCCGCTGACGGTGAAGAGCACCAAGAACATGGCTGCGATGCAGGCACTTGGTCCGGAGATGAAGAAGCTCCAACAGAAGTACAAGGGGCCAGAGAACCGGACGCTGCTCAACGAAGAAATGATGAAGCTCTACAAAGAGCACAAAGTAAACCCCGCATCTGGGTGTTTGCCGATGCTATTGCAGATGCCGTTCTTCTTCATGCTCTACAGCGTTATCCGAGGCATCACCAACACCGTGGCCAAGGGTGCGACGCTCCCTTATACGGTCACCAGTTCGGGGATCGACTCAAGCCACACGAGTGTCTGCAAAGCCGCCGTCTGTGCCGATCCCCGCTACATCTCCTCTACGAGCAGCATGTTTCACGACATCGTGCTGGCGCAGGGCAAGTTGATCTCCGGTGGTATCGACTTTGCCGCCAAACTGCTCACCCATCAGAGCCAGCCGTGGATGTACATCCCCTACGCCGTGCTGGTGATCGGTGCGGTGGGACTCCAGTATCTGCAGATGTCGCGATTGAATGCCCGAAACCCTCAGGCTAATCAGGCCAATCCACAGGCGGCAATGCTCCAGAAGTACATGCCATTGATATTCGGTTTCATTTACCTTAATGTTGCCGCAATTTTGAACGTTTATTTCATCGTCTCTAGCGCTATCCGGATCGGAACCCAAGAAGTCCTCTTCCGTCGAGGCATCGTTCCGGGCCCCCCGGCGCCAGCAGGTGCCGAGGGGAGTAAGCCCCGGTCGGCTGCAGCCAACAAGGATGCCGGCGTGGAGACGAAAGAACGGGCCCTTCCTAAGCCGAAGGCTGGTCCTGCCAAGGGACAGTCCGGTACTGGAAGCACCAACAAACCAAGTCAAGAGCCTGACTCCGGTGATGCAGGAAAGAAGCATCCACGGTCGAAGGACAAAAAAGAGAGAAAGGCGCGCTGACACGTGGATTGGGTGGAAGCAAGCGGAAAGTCCCTCGCCGAGGCGAAAGAGACGGTTCTGGACATGTTGGGGGTTGCTGAGGACGATGCTGAGTTCGTCATCCTGAGTGAGCCCAAAGCAGGTCTATTCGGACGACTACGAGGTGAAGCGAGGGTGCAGGCGCGCGTCAGGCCCGTGGCTCCTCCCCCGAAGCGAACCCGGCGGCCCAGGCCGGACAAGAAGCGCGAGGGTGGAGATCGATCTCGCCCGAAGAGCTCGGGGACGAAAGAGGGCTCTTCTGGGGGCAGGGGACGCCAGGGTTCCGAAGCCACTGCCTCTTCCGATGACCGCGGTTCGAACGATGAGTCCAAAAACCGAGATGGTGGATCCGGTGCTGATGGGGAAACGGCTAACAGCGGGCGCAGTCGGTCCAGGGGACCCCGGCAGTCGGGTGGGAACCAGTCAAGGCAACAAGAGAAGAAAGCATCTGGGCGTTCGTCCGGAGATAGCGAGGACAACATGGAAGAGTCACTGACACTGGAGCAGCAAGGAGTAGCCGCCCAGGAGTTTCTGGCCGGCTTGATCCGTGAGTTCGGGCTCGACGCCACTGTCGAGTACTCCGAGGTTGACGAGGAGACGGTGCAGGTGGCCGCAGTCGGTGACGACCTGGGCCTGCTGGTCGGCCCTCGTGGTGCGACGCTGGCCGCCGTTCAAGACTTGACCAGGACGTTCGTGCAGCGCCAGTCGGAGAACAGGACCGACCGGATCTTGGTTGATGTTGGTGGTTACCGTGAGAAGCGGAACGCCGCACTTCGTCGGTTTGCCGAGGGGATCGTGGCCGAGGTCAAGGGTTCAGGGGAAGAGCGGGCTCTCGAGCCGATGTCCCCCGCCGACCGCAAGGTCATTCACGACACCGTCAACGAGATCGACGGAGTGGAGACTCGGTCGGACGGTATGGAGCCTTCGAGATATGTGGTGATCTCACCGGTCTGACGTACTGATCCTTCAGTTTGGTAGTACCGCAACGTGGCACCGAGTCCGCTCGGTGCCACGTTCGCGTCCGGGGTCTTGACGGTCGGGCGCAATCAATCAAGGACGGGCCGGATTTGGATGACGAACTGGTTCGCGCCATGGGATAGTGGGCAGATGAGCACCAGTGGTAGTTCAGAGGACCCAATGAGCCCCCTGTGGGGACGGGTGGACCCCGAGGTACGTCGATCGCTGGAGCGGTCGTTCCAACTGGGGTTCTTGGGGAGCATGCCCATTGACGAGCAGATCGAGCATGCCCTGGGTTTTGTGGCCATCGTCGAGGAGAAGTTAGGCCGGGAGCCGACGAGCGTGATTGATCTAGGGACGGGCGGAGGTGTGCCCGGGCTGATCCTTGTCTCTAGCTGGCCTGGTGCCACCGTCGTACTGATGGATGCCAGCGAGCGGCGGACGGTGTTCCTCAAGGAATCACTTGAATCCTGGCCCAGGGCAGGACGGGCCGAGGTACTCCGAGGTAGAGCCGAGGAACTCGGGCGCCAAGGCGAACTGCGAGAGGAGTTCGAGGTGGTGACCTCTCGTTCCTTTGGGATCCCCGCCCTTACGGCTGAATGTGGTTCAGCCTTTCTGGCTCCTGGTGGATGGATGGTGATCTCTGAACCGCCCGACGCTGATCCGGGGGAACGTTGGCCCAGTGATGGGCTGGCTGCGGTCGGGTTGGAGCCTGATGAGATGGTCCGGCCCTCCGCACGATTCGGATATCAGGTATTGAAGAAGGTGGATCGAATCGATGAGCGGTTCCCCCGCCGGGTGGGGATCCCGGCCAAGCGACCCATCTTCTGAGCGCCTCCTGGCCCCACGGGTGCCTGAACTGCGCCAGATCCGGTGCCGAGTCTCACCGGTGCCGATGTTTCACGTGAAACATCTTGGACGAATGGTCGAGCTACTAGGGTCCGGGGGCGGAGGTGGAACGGACTAGAGAGATCCTGGTATCGGACCTGATGATTCTGAACGAGTTCGATTGATGGGCTATGGGGGGTTCAGCGACAGGTGGGTCGACCAGTCCTAGATGGAGTAGCCAGGGGAGATCTGCGGCAAGTACGAGGGCGGTCCACCCTCCCCGAGGGTTGTGTCCGGCCTCATGGTGATACCTAGCCATGCCAGCCCGATTTGGACTCCAGGTACAACAGTTGGGATACAGGCAATCCAGACCCCGATCATCGCAGGGCTACCTTCAATGGTGGTTGGTAGGGCCAGCAGATGCCACCCAGTCTCGTGGCCACTCACCGGAACTCAATGCCAGAGCGGGAGGAAGCAGGTAGAGGCTGGTGACAAAGACACCCGGCTGGATCAACGGCAGTTGCCGTTCATCCGTCGAGAGCCATCCCCCACCCTCGGCGAGCTAGCCCGGTACGGAAGCAGCAAGCACCCACCCTCGGCTGGTGGAAGCTGAATCTAGCCATCAGCCCAGCGGCGTCCGTTTCAGCATCTAGGTGCAGTCAGGTCAGTGAGGTCTACGTTCCAGTAGGACGGCAAGGGCGGACGACCAACGGACGTACCAGGTCTTGTTCCTGGAGCCTCATATGGCACCTCCGCCAATATGGACCTCCGGAAGATGCCCATCTTCATCTCCGGCGGGGGTAACAGAGGAAGGTGGTCCTCGCGACCTGCTGAGCGAGTGGAGAGCTAGGTGGCGACCAGTGAAGGCCAATCCCCGGGTGAGGGCCGTGAGGCAGGGAGCACCAGTACGGAGGGGATGGAGCGTCCGTGTCGTTGTGCTTCGTACTACCAACTCAGAAGATGGGTTGCTACTCCCTCGAGCACCCAGTTCGGGAGCGAGTCAGTGGTTCTGATCGGCGGTAGACAGAGACCGGGCCATCCCAGACCAGATCGGCGCTGAGGGGTGATCTATGGGAGCAGACGACGCACCGAGGCTGCGGAACAATTGGGTGGGAAGTGGACGGGTCGAACTACAGCACCACCTTCCGACGTCACTCCAATTTGGCGTGGCCCGAATGTCCCGAACTCGAGCGAACCCTTTCCTCAGAACGTTCCCGAATTGTTGGCCCGATACATCCGCCCGGGGCACGTACGGGAAGTTGGGGTGTTCATGGTCAGGCGCCACTCCCCCACTACCTTCGGCAGGCATCACGAGGTGGGCCAGTCAGCAGCACCCGAGATCGAAGTCCGCTCCCACTAGGAAAAGCACAGTTCGGAGCAGTCCTCACCGGCGATCCAGGCTGATTTGGAAGAACCTCCGATGTTTCACGTGAAACATCGACCGGGATGCTTGACCTGGAGGTCGGGACAGGCGAGTATGAAGCCCTTGCAACCTGCCCAACTGAGGAGACGATAATGCGCGGCCGACGTCGTGGTGGGCCTGGACCTTCTTCTCATGGAGCATCCTCTGGAGGAACCGTTTCGGCGAGTGGAGCAGCCGCCCAGGAAGCAGCCACCCAGGAATCAGTGACCCAGGGAGCAGTGACATTGGTCGACGAGCTCGAGAGCGTGGAAGTGGTCGACGTAAGCGTGCTCACCGAAGGTGGGACGGCGGCCGAGGAGAGTGTCAGTTCGCTGGGGGATTCTGGCGGAACCGATCAAGGCGAGCCAGGGGAGACCACCTCGAATGCCGTGGAGCCGGGCGATTTCAAGATAGAGACCGCTGGAGAGGTTGACGCTCACGGCGTAGACGAAGCAGAACCGGAAGCAGTAGGGGATGACGTGGACACTGGAACGACAGAAGAAGAGACGCCGGTAGAGGTGGGTGACGGTATCCAGGAAGTTCCACAGGAGCAAGCACCTCCCGCTCCAAGTCCTACACCGGCCCCCACGTCAGGACGGCAGCCCCAGGCCGCATCGGGTAACCCACTCCCCCGCGTGCTGGCGGTAGCCAATCAGAAGGGGGGTGTAGGAAAGACCACTACATCGGTAAACCTGGGAGCAGCCCTGGCCGAACTCGGCTTCCGAGTCCTCGTGATCGACCTCGACCCGCAGGGGAATGCCACCACTGGTCTGGGCATCGATGCCCGGAACTTCGAACTCTCCATGTATGACGTGCTGATGAGGGACTGCTCGATGGAGGACTGCATCGAGCCGACCAGCATGAAGAAC
This sequence comes from uncultured Acidimicrobiaceae bacterium, assembly GCA_903906055.1. Classification (GTDB taxonomy): domain Bacteria; phylum Actinomycetota; class Acidimicrobiia; order Acidimicrobiales; family RAAP-2; genus Bog-756. Next base: position 3,244 of record CAIVIS010000189.1, on the reverse strand, counting down.
CTGTTCGTGGCGCCAGCAACCATTGCGTTGGCCGGCGCAGAGATCGAACTGGTTCCCGCATTCAGTCGCGAGTTGAAGCTGAAGCGGGCCATCGAGTCAGTCATCGATGACTTCGACTACGTCCTGATCGACTGTCCCCCCTCACTCGGGCTGATCACGGTGAACGCACTCGCAGCCGCCTCTGAGGTACTCGTTCCGATCCAGTGCGAGTACTACGCCCTCGAGGGCCTCAGCCAGTTGATGCGGAACGTGCACCTGGTGGCATCGAATCTCAATCCTCGCCTGGACATATCGACCATTGTCCTGACGATGTACGACGCCAGGACGAAGCTGGCCGATCAAGTCGCCACTGAGGTACGCGAGCACTTTGGCACCAAGGTGTGCCGAATAGTGATCCCCCGGACAGTGCGACTCTCTGAGGCTCCGTCGTTCGGACAACCAATCACTGCATTCGACCCCACCTCACGCGGGGCCATTGCCTACAGGGAACTAGCTAAGGAGGTCAGCGGTGGCACGTCGTAGCGGGCTGGGTAAAGGACTCAGCGCTCTTATCCCCACTGAGGTAACGGGCGATCGAACGTCAGCTCTTCGTGAGGTGCCCATCGGCAATATCAAGCCGAACCCTCGTCAACCCAGGGTGAACTTCGATGAGGAGACGATGTCCTCGTTGGCAGCTTCTATCAAGGAGCTGGGCGTACTTCAGCCAATCCTGGTCCGGCGCATAGGGGGCGAGGAATCAGACGAGTTCGAACTGATCGCCGGTGAACGACGGTGGCGAGCCTCCAGGCGAGCCGGCCTGCATACCATCCCGGTGCTCATCCAGACGTCGGACGATACCCATAGCCTGGAGCAGGCCCTGGTGGAGAACCTCCACCGCCAGGATCTGAACGTGCTGGAGGAGGCCGCCGCCTACCAGCAGCTCATCGAGGAGTTCGGCTTCACTCACGATCAGGTGGCCACCAGAGTGGGGAAGAGCCGCACAGCGGTTACGAACACCCTTCGCCTGTTGCAGCTTCCGTCAGGGGTGCAGCGAATGTTGGCCGAGGGGCAGATCAGTCCAGGGCACGGCCGGGCGCTGTTGGGTACGCCAGACCGGGGCTACCAAGAGCTACTAGCGCGTTCGATCGTCTCCGACGTTCTGACGGTCCGGGCCACGGAAGACCTGGTGAGGGCACACAATGAGGAGGCCGAGGGGGGTGGCGATAGCGCGCCCACGCAGGGCGGGACCCTCACCGTGGTCGATGGGGGAGAGGACAGAGAGGCTGATGGGCCGCCCTCTGGCGCATCAGTGCAGAAGACGAACACCCCACCTGGACCACGGCAACTGCCTCCACCAGGGATCCTGGAGCTCGAGGAACTGCTGGCCAGCCACCTGAACACTCGGGTGAAGGTCGACATGTCGGCCAAGAGAGGCCGTGTGGTAGTGGAGTTCGCCACGCTCGAGGACCTCGAGCGCATCTACAAGCTCATGGTGGGCGGTTCCGAGAACTCGGCCGTCTAGGTTACTTCACTCTGAGTGAGGATAACTGACATAATATATATAATACCTGTTGAAATGGCTACTTTAAGTGAGATTAGCTATCCCTGAAGCCCTACTAGAGATTCGTCCACAACCTGTGCATGAGGTTGTGGATTACTGTTGGCACCGGACCTGAGGTAGAGGTAGAGCCAGCAAGGGGGCGATAACCCCAGATTTCAGTCCCAGGTGCTCCCGACCCACTCGGACAACGAGTCCACGACCGCCCTGGCGATGACCGCCGACCGCTCGACCAGCACGGCTGCCGGATTGATCTCGCAGATCACGGCAGGCATCCGTGTCTCGCGCAGCAATGGCAAGGACATCCCTTTGCTCCCGGAATCAGACAGGCCGAGGGCGGTGGGAAGCACCAGTTGCAGCAGTTCGGCCAAACGGCGCCCCCCAGGGGACGAGTACTGATAGCCGGAGTAGTACGAAGTCGAGCACCCCGGGGCGCTGCCCAACCGTATGCCGACATAGACGTCGGCTTCGGCTGCATTTGCCTCTGATGCCTGGATCGAACCGTCAGGGTGATGGTGGGTGGTCACGAGAGCCCCCTGGCTGACCAGGAGACGCCGCAGAGCCCCCACGGTGACCCCTAGGCCCCCTTCTTCTCCTAGGGACACCCGTCGGCCGTCCACGGTCGTGGGCGACTGGCGAAGTCTCTCTCGATCTCGCACGGAGGATACGAGCTCCGAATTGTCGTGCCGAGTGCCGAAGCGCAGTAGTTCGGAGACCGTGGCCCCACCAGCGATGCCGTCCACGGGGAGACCGGCATTGCGCTGGAACTCGCCGAGCGCTCCTGACGTGAGGTCGCCGAAGATCCCATCTACTCGTCCGGAATCGAACCCGAGCGCGCTGAGCCGCTGTTGCAGCTCCGCCACGTCGTCGCCGCGCAGCATGGGGGAGCGCCGGTAGAGGAACCGGTCACCGAGGGTGCGACCGGCTTCCACCAGGGCCGACCACGTCTGGCGTCCGCAGATCCCGTCGACACGGAGGCCCCTCCGGTACTGGAACCCCTCGACCGCGGCTCGGGTGCCTTCCCGGAACAACCCGTGGTCATCGACACCGGGAGGAAAGCCCAGGTCAGACAGGCGCTGCTGTACATCGGCAACCGCTTGACCTTCAGCCCCAAGGGCGAGGTTGATCTCAGGTTCGGGGCTCAACGGACCACCCCTCGTTGCGGCGACACCACACAGGCGAACGTCTCATGGTCCGCCGGCACGCTCAAAGGTGGGCGGACAGCTCCTGCAGCAGCTGGCCCTTGCCCTTGGCCCCGACGATCCGCATGGCGGGTTCGCCGTTTTTGAACAGGATGAGCGTGGGAATGCTCATGACATCGAACCGACGGGTGACATCGAGGTTGTCGTCGATATTGAGCTTGACGATCTGGAGCTTGCCCTCCTGTTCGGCAGCGATCTCCTCGAGCACAGGGGCGATCATCTTGCACGGGCCGCACCATTCGGCCCAGAAGTCCACCAGTACGGGAACGTCCGAGGCCATGACATGCTCGTCAAAACTAGCGTCGCTCAGGTTTGCGATGTTCTCACTCATGATGGTGCCTGTTCCTCCTGGGACCGGATCGGACCCTACGTGTGCCTCTGCGTTGACACGCTAGGTCAACCGCACGGACTATCATCGCATTCCCACCCGTGGTCAGTGGGAGGCAAATAGGTCAGTGGCCGGATGCGGCCTGGTCCTCGATCCACCGCTCGGCGTCGATAGCCG
>CAIVIS010000188.1 GCA_903906055.1 uncultured Acidimicrobiaceae bacterium | reverse complement strand
TGTGCCCGCAGGCGTGGCCCACGTCAGGCAGGGCGTCGTACTCGGCGCAGATGGCGATGACCAGCGGTCCGGTCCCGGCCTTAGCCACGAACGCGGTGGGCAGGTCGGCCGTCCCGGTGGTGACAGCGAAGCCGCCTGTGGCCAGCGCTTCCGCGGCCAATGCCGACGAGCGGACCTCGTCGAAGGAGAGCTCCGGGTGTTCGTGGATCGCATGACTGAGCCGTACCAGATCGCCCAAGTTGGCATCCACGGCGTCCTGGGCTGTGGCCTTGGCCATGGCTACCTGCGTGGTGCGGGTCTCCGACATGTCGGCTCCTCCGGCTCGGTGCTGGGGTGCGGCTCGGCTGCCTGAACGGCTCGGCCCAACCGGTAGGTCGCTACTCGATGATGGCGATGACGTCGCCGGGTCCTACGGACTCACCTGGGGCCACCCGGACCTCGGTGATGGTCCCCGCCTTCTCGGCGTTGACGTTGTTCTCCATCTTCATGGCTTCGAGCACACACACGGTCTGGCCCAGTTCCACGGTGTCGCCCACGTCTACGAGGACCTTGACGATCGTCCCCTGCATGGGAACGGCGACGGTGCCGGAACCTGCAGCGGCAGAAGCCGACTTGGTGCGCTTGGGCGCTGCACCGCGGGCTCCACCGCCAGATCCCTGGACGGCAACGGCATCACCGAGATCGGGAACCCACAGCTTGACCTGATAGCGACGTCCATCGACCTCGGCAGTCACATCGCGGAGCACCCGGGGGGTGGCCTCTTCGCCCTCGGCCGGCGCCGGTGCGGGTGGTGCGGCATACGCCGTGATACCGGAGAGGTCGAGGGTCTGCTCCACCCAGTTGGTGGAGTGCTCACCGGCCACGAAGTCCGGATGCTCGAGGATGGCGATGTCGGCGGGCAGCGTGGTGGCCACCCCTTCGATCACCGTTTCGGCGATAGCCCGAAGCATGCGTTTGCGCGCTGCCTCGCGGTCATGGCCCCAGACGACCAGCTTGGCCACAAGGTTGTCGTAGTACTGGCTGACCGTGTCGCCTGACTCGTAGCCGGCATCGAGTCGCACGCCAGGTCCACCAGGGGCGACCATGCGGCTGATAGTTCCGGGTGAAGGGGTGAACGCCCCTCCCGCCGGGTTTTCGGCGTTGATCCGGACCTCGATGGCGTGTCCGTTGCACTGCACGTCGTCCTGGGTGAAGCCCAAGGGCTCCCCGGCTGCCACCTTGAGCTGCCACTCGACAAGGTCGAGGCCGGTCACCAGCTCGGTGACGGGGTGCTCGACCTGCAGTCGGGTGTTCATCTCCAGAAAGAAGAACTCGCCGTCTTGGTAGAGGAACTCCACCGTGCCGGCGTTCACGTAGCCGCACGCCTTGGCGACCTTGACCGAGGCCTCGCCCATGGCCACTCGGACCTCGTGGGGGAAGTTCGGGGCCGGGCTCTCCTCGACCAGCTTCTGATGGCGACGCTGCGCCGAGCAGTCGCGCTCACCGAGCCACAGGGCGTTCCCGTGGGTGTCGCAGATGACCTGCATCTCGACGTGGCGGGGCCAGGCCAGGTAGCGCTCTACGTAGCACTCGTCGCGGCCGAAGTAGGAGAGGGATTCGCGCATGGCCGACTCGAGGGCGTCGGCGGCGTCATCGGGGCCAGCGACGACCTTCATGCCTCGACCGCCTCCACCGAAGGCGGCCTTGATGGCCACGGGCCAGCCGAACTCGGCACCGAAGGCGACCACCTGATCAGGCGAGGTGAGCACGTCGGTCCGACCGGGGACCCCGGACACCCCGGCCCGCTCGGCGGCGTGGCGGGCGCTGATCTTGTCACCCATCACCTCGATGGCCTCGGGCGGGGGGCCGATGAAGGTGACGCCTCGCTCCGTGATGGCCCGAGCGAAGTCGGTGTTCTCGGAGAAGAAGCCGTATCCGGGGTGGACGGCGTCGGCTCCGCTGCGCTCGATGACATCGAGGATGGCCTCGGTGTTCAGGTAGCTTTCCGCCGCCGTCTGCCCGCCGAGGGCGTAGGCCTCGTCGGCCAGGCGCACGTGGAGGGCGTCGCGGTCGAGTTCGGAGTAGACGGCCACCGTGGCGATGCCCATCTCTCGGCACGTCCGGATGACCCGGACGGCGATCTCTCCCCGGTTTGCGATGAGGACCTTCTTGAGCACGCTGCGCCTTTCGAAATCGAACTGGCGAGGACCGTGTCCGCCGTCAATGGCGGAATCGCTCCTCGTCCCACAGTGGGGTGTCCCCACTCTGTCATGCCGACGGTTGGACTCCCGGCACGGTAGCGCCGGATGATGGGCTTCCGGCACGGTTGTGCCCGCGTCGGCGGTACAGACTGTCACGGGCCGTAGGGTGTCTGCCATGTCGGAGACCAGATTCGTGGACGTGCGGCGGTTCGCGTCGATCGACTCGACCAACCGTTACCTGCTCGACGAGGCACGTGCCGGGGCCGGAGAAGGGGTTGTGGCCGTGGCCGACCACCAGACGGCCGGCCGCGGACGCCTGGGGAGGACATGGCAGGCGCCAGCAGGGGCAAACCTGTTGCTTTCCGTCCTACTGCGACCGTCGGTCCCCCCAGACGAGCGGCACCTGGTGACGGCGGCCGTGGCCCTAGCTGCCACCGATGCCATCGCCGCGCAAGGCTGGACAACGCTTGATGAGAGCGGGTCTGGACCGCTTCTGGTCGGGATCAAGTGGCCGAACGATCTGGTGGCGCCGGATGGTCGAAAGCTGGCCGGGGTCCTGGCCGAGGCCGACCTGAGCTCCGGATCGGTGGAGATGCCGCCCCCGGTGGTGGTCGGCATCGGGATCAACCTCAATTGGCCGGCATCTGATGGCGACCTGCCGCCGGAACTACGGGGAGCCGCGACCTCTCTTCGACAGCTGACCGGGAGCGCCGTGGACCGAGATGTCCTACTCGATGTGTTTCTGGACAGGCTCGAGTCGCGGGTGGTGGCCCTGGCCACAGCTGACGGGCGGGCCAGTCTGGCCGACGCCCTCCGATCTGGGTGCACCACGGTCGGGACGAGGGTGCGGGTGGAGCTTCCCGATGGATCCTTCGAGGGAACGGCCACCGGGATCACCCCTGAGGGACATCTGGTGGTGGACGTCGACGGTGAGCGACGGACCGTGGTGGCGGGCGATGTCGTGCATGTACGCCCCGGCACCTGATCCCACAGTCGACGCAGGCGTCGTTAAACGGCAGTAGCGATTCGCTCGGCAAGACGATGGTGTTCCGCGGGGAGTTCCTGCAAGGAGTGGCAGATCCACGGCTACGCTGTTCCGCTATGCGACTACTCGTGACCGGCGGAGCCGGATTCATCGGATCCAACTTCGTCCGCTACTGGATCGACCGCCATCCTGACGACGCCGTGGTGGCCTACGACGTCCTGACCTATGCCGGGAACCGGCCCAACCTCGACGACGTCGAGGACCGGATCGCCTTCGTCCAAGGAGACATCGGTGATCTCGACCAGGTCACGGCAACCCTGGCCGAGCACGACATCGACGTGATCGTCAACTTCGCCGCTGAGTCCCACAACAGCCTGGCCATCTTGGACCCCACCCGGTTCTTCCAGACCAACGTGATGGGTACCCAGACCCTGGCCGAGGCGGCCCGTCGCCACGGAGTGGCCCGGTTCCACCACATCTCCACTTGCGAGGTATATGGCGACCTCCCGCTGGACTCGGACGAGGTCTTCACCGAGGAGACCCCCTATCGACCGCGGACCCCGTACAACGCATCCAAGGCCGGTGGCGACCACGCCGTTCGGGCATACGGCGAGACCTACGGGCTCCCCGTGACCATCACCAACTGCTGCAACAACTACGGGCCCTATCAGTTTCCCGAAAAGGTGATCCCCCTCTTCACCTCCCGCGCCCTCGACGATCAGCCGCTGCCGCTGTACAAGTCGACGCAGAACAAGCGCGAGTGGCTCCACGTGGATGACCACTGCAGCGCCATCGAACTGGTGCTCGAGCGTGGCGTGGTGGGGGAGACCTACAACGTCGGCAGCGGCGTAGAGGCGTCGATCGAGCAGATTGCCGATGCCGTGTTGGATGCAGCCGGCAAGCCGCAGTCGCTGAAGGAGATCGTCCCGGATCGCCCCAGCCACGACCGGCGCTACCTGCTCGACTCGTCGAAGATCCGCAGGGAGTTGGGCTGGGAGGCGACGGTGCCGTTCGAACAGGGGCTGGCCGACACGGTGGCCTGGTATGCGAACAACCGCAGCTGGTGGGAGCCGCTGAGGGACCGGGCGCCCGTGGTCGAAGGGGCCTGGGCCGGACCTGAGTCCGGCAACGCCTCGAAGTGAGCGAGCCGCAACGCGTCCTGGTCACGGGGGGTAACGGCCAGCTGGGTCGAGACGTACGTGATGTCCTGGCTGGCGCTATCCCGGCTGGCGGGCTTGCCGAGTCGGCGCTGGCTGGGTCGATCCTTCCCGTGGTGACGCCGGGGACCTTCGAGGTCCTGGCTACCGATATCGACACACTCGACCTGGTGGACCGTGACGCCGTGCGTGACGCGGTGCACGGGTTCCGTCCCGACTTGATCCTGCACGGTGGTGCCTACACGGCAGTCGATGCATGCGAGGCAGATCCGGACACGGCGTTCGCCGTCAACGCCATGGGCACGCGGCACATGGCCGAGGCGGCGGCATCGGTCGGGGCACACATCGTCTACGTCTCCACCGACTACGTCTTCGACGGGCAGTCCGATCGGCCCTACGTCGAGTGGGATGCCCCGGGGCCGCGCTCGGTATACGGCAGGAGCAAGCTCGGCGGCGAGCAGGAGATCCGGGCGCTGTCGGGGGCCGCGGGGACCATCGTGCGCACCGCGTGGGTGAGCGGCGCCCACGGGGCCAACATGGTGAAGACCGTGCTTCGGGTAGCGGCAGGCGACCCACAGGGAACCCTCCGCTTCGTGGACGACCAGCATGGATGCCCGACCTTCACCGCCGACCTGGCCCGGGCCATCGTGCGACTCGGTGTCGACCGTCGGCCGGGCACGTTCCACGTCACGAACCAGGGGGAGACCACCTGGTTCGGATTCGTTCAGGCCACGATGGCGGCGGCCGGACTCGACCCTGGCCGCGTGGAGGCCATCTCCACCGCCGACCTCCAGCCTCCGCGACCGGCGCCGAGGCCGGCCAACTCCCGGTTGGACAACGCCGCAATGCGCCTGTCCGGACTGCCCGCTATGCCGCCATGGCAGGACGCCCTGGCTCGGCTGGTGGCGGCCCTGCCGGCGGCGGGCTGAACTTTCATGTGCATGACGGCCCAGTCATCAGGGCCAGATGCTTCAGAAGTCTGTGTCGTCATGCCGATGCTCTATTGATTCTTCAATGCCGCATCCGTTGGGGTGCACCCGAGTCCACGATGGGATGTGACCACTGATGCCCCCGAGTTCGATGCTCAACGCACAAGGAACCGAGACCGGCGCTGACCTCGGCGGACCTGCTGGCAGTTCAGGGGAGTCGGCCTTCGGCCGCCCTCCCCCGGGAGCCGTGCACACCATTGCCGTGATCGGGGTCGGTTACGTGGGTCTTCCGACCGCCGCCACCCTGGCGCACCTCGGCCACAAGGTGACCTGTGGAGATGCAGACCCTCGCAAGGTGGCGATGCTCCAGCGCGGCGAGGTGCCGATCGTGGAGGAGCACCTCGAGGAAATTGTGCGGGAGGGTCAAGCCGCCGGCAATCTGAGTTTCGTCGTGGGTGCCACGGCTGCAATCAAGGGCGCCGAGTTCGTCTTCCTGTGCGTACCGACCCCGCAGGGCGATGATGGATCGGCCGACCTCTCCTATGTAGAGGCCGTAGCGGCCGAGATCGGCCCGCATCTTGCGCCAGGCACGATCATCGTCAACAAGTCCACCGTCCCGGTCGGCTCCACGCTGGTGGTCGAACGGGTGCTCGGGCGCACCGACCTCAAGGTGGTCTCCAACCCGGAGTTCCTGCGGGAAGGCACTGCCGTTCCTGACAGCCTGCACCCGGAGCGGATCGTCGTAGGTGCCGATGACCAATCAGCGGCTGCCCGCGTGGGGGAGCTCTTCGCGGGCACACAGGCCCCTCTGCTCATTACCGACGCGGCCACTGCCGAGACGATCAAGTACGCGTCCAACGCTTTTTTGGCCACCAAGCTGAGTTTCGTCAATGCCGTGGCCGGGCTGTGCGAGGCGGTCGGCGCTGACGTGCGTGACGTGATCTTGGGTCTGGGCTACGACAAGCGCATCGGATTCGAGTATCTGAAGCCCGGGCCGGGCTGGGGGGGAAGTTGTCTGCCGAAGGACACCCGGGCGCTGGTCCACATCGCCGAACAGGCCGGATACGACTTCTCCTTTTTGCGAGGGGCCATCGCCACCAATGACGAGCAGTTCGAACGAGTGGTGGCCAAGGTGAAGACGGCCGTGGCCCCATCGCTGCCCAGCGACTCTGCTGCAGACGACTTCTCGGGGGCGGTCATCGCCATCTGGGGCCTGACGTTCAAGGCTGGCACCGATGATCTGCGGAACTCGCCGGCGGTCGAGGTGGCGCTCCGCCTGGTATCGGGAGGGGCTGAAGTGCGTGCGTTCGACCCCACGGTCCACGTACCCGACGGGGTCGATTCGGTTGCCGTCCTGGGTATCGACCAGCCGTCGGATGATGGGGGTTCACTACTGGCCTACCCGGACGCCTATGCGGCCTGCCGAGGGGCGGCTGCGGTGGTGGTGCTGACGGAATGGGACGAGTTCCGGTGGCTCGACTTCGTCAAGGTCCGCGAGGCGTTGGCTGCTCCGGTCCTCGTCGATGCGCGGAACCTCCTCGACCCCGCTCAGGTCCGCCGGCTCGGCTTCTCCTATACGGGGATCGGCCGACGTTGAGCGGCCGTGTCGTGGTCCTTGGTGGCTCGGGGTTCTTGGGCTCGCACCTCTGCGACCAGCTCCTCGTCCGAGGTGACGAAGTCGTCTGTGTCGACAACTTCTCGACCGGACGGAAAGCCAATGTGGCCCACCTGGCCGACCATCCCGGGTTCGAACTGGTCGAGGCGGATATCTCGGTGGGGATCCCCGTGGACGGTGCGGTGACGGGGGTGTGCAATCTGGCCAGCCCCGCATCACCCCCGGACTACTTGGCCCTGCCATTGGAGACATTGGCCGTGGGGAGCGAGGGAACCCGTCACGGCCTGGAGTTGGCCGGTCGCCACGGGGCCCGCTTCCTGATGGCCTCGACCAGCGAGGTCTACGGGGACCCGGACGTGCACCCGCAGTCCGAGACTTACTGGGGAAACGTCAACCCCGTCGGCCCTCGGAGTGTCTATGACGAGGCCAAGCGGTTCTCGGAAGCCTTGACGATGGCCCATCACCGGTCCCGGGGGACCGACGTAGCCATCGTGCGCATCTTCAACACCTACGGGCCTCGGCTGCGACCAGACGACGGCCGGGTCGTCTCGAACTTCCTCTTGCAAGCCATGCGAGGCGAGCCCCTGACGGTCTACGGCGATGGGAGCCAGACCCGCAGCCTCTGCTACGTGGAGGACGAGGTGCGTGGCCTGTTGGCTCTGTTCGACTCCGATCTCACCGGTCCGGTCAATATCGGCAATCCGGACGAGTACACGGTGATCCAGTTGGCCAGGACGATCATCGACCTGCTCGGGTCCACGTCGTCCATCGAGCACCGACCGCTGCCGACCGACGATCCCACCCGACGACGACCCGACATCACCGTCGCTCGTTCTGCCCTGGGATGGGAGCCGACAACCAGCCTCGAAGATGGACTGTCGCGCACGGCCACCTATCTGGCCCAGGATTCCGGACTGTCCGACCCGTCCTAGAGTGGTCCGGCTGATGGCATCTGGCTGGTAGTTGGCCGGCCTCTGGTCGGCCTCTGGCCGGCCTCTGAGTTGCGCCAGATGCAGATGTCGATTCCCCAGGGTTTCGACCCCGTGACCGTCGCCGAACGAGTGATAGTAGAGAATGGACGCACCCCGTCACCCGGGGGCAAACGAGGAGTAGCGGAGTATGTCTGAATCTGAGCCGTTCGATGCGACCGGGGCCGAGCCCACAGACGGTGAATCGATGGCGATCCGGACGTACAGCTTGTTGTCGGTGATCGTGCCGGTGTTCAACGAACGGGTAACGGTGGCCGAGGTGATCCGCAGGATCCGGGCCGTCGATGTTCCGGTGGATGTCGAGATCATCGTGGTGGACGATGGGTCCTCGGACGGAACCGAGAAGGTCCTGACGGCGCTGGGTGATTCGACGGTGCGGATCCTCACCCACCCGGTCAACAGAGGGAAGGGCGCGGCTATCCGAACAGGAATGGCCAGCGCCCGCGGCGATCTCCTCCTGATACAGGATGCTGACCTCGAGTACGACCCTCAAGACTGGCCGCGACTGCTCGATCCGATACTTCGAGGGAAGGCCCAGGTCGTCTACGGGAGCCGGTTCACCGGTGAGCGCAAGAACATGTTGCCTCTCCACTGGATCGGCAATCGATTCCTGTCGATGGTGACCAACCTGCTGTACTCCTCGACGATGTCCGACATGGAGACCTGCTACAAGCTGTTCGACCGGGAAGTCCTCGAAGGGATCACCATCGAGTCGGACAAGTTCGATTTCGAGCCCGAGATCACAGCCAAGGTGCTCCGCCGGGGCTACCGGATCTACGAGGTGCCAATTTCGTATGCCGGCCGCGAGGCGAGCGAAGGCAAGAAGATCACCTGGCGCGATGGCATCGGTGCACTGCGCGCCCTCATCAAGTACCGGTTCAAGCGGATCGACGCGTGACCGCCAGCACCGGCGGCACGGGCGGCACCGGCGGCACGGGCGGCACGGGCAGGACCGTGAGTGTCCGGGATGCCGGTGCGGGTGCCGGTGCCGGTGCGGGTGCGGATGAGTCGGCCGGCGGTCGGACTGCGGCAGTGGTGGTCAACTACGAATCGGGACTCGCCTTGGCGCGCTGCGTTGCTGATCTGCGTAACGCCGGACTGGCCGAACTGGTCGTGGTCGATAACGGCTCCTTGGACGGTTCGCTGGCTGCTGCCGAGGCGGCCGTGTCCGAGGTGGCTGTCGTGTCCCCCGGGAGAAATCTGGGTTACGGCTCCGCGGCCAACCGTGGTGCGTCAGCATCGTCGGCGCCGCTGATCCTGATATGCAATCCCGATCTCGAAGTGCCACTCGGTGCCGTCACCGCACTGGTGGCCGCCCTGGACGCCGACCCGGGGTGCGCCCTGGTGGGACCCCTGATCCGCAACGCATCAGGCGAGCGCTACCCGTCGGCCCGTCGGTTCCCGTCCATGGTGGATGCTGCCGGGCATGCGCTTCTGGGCATCTTCGCTCCCGACAACCGGTTCACCCGTAGCTATCAACAGACGGATCTCGATGAGAGTGGAACCGCCACCAGGACCGTCGACTGGGTGTCTGGGGCTTGCTTCCTGGTGCGTCGCAGCGCGTTCGAGTCGATCGGCGGTTTCGACGAGTCGTACTTCATGTACGCAGAAGACGTCGACCTGTGCTGGCGCATCGCCAGGAGCGGATGGAGCGTGGCCTACGTGCCAGCCGCCGAGGTGACCCACCTCCAAGGACTGTCCACGGACCTTCATCCGTACCGGATGATCCTGGAGCACCACCGCTCGTTGCTCCGGTTTGCCGGCCGGTCGTCCACGGGGTGGCGTCGGGTGCTGCTCCCTCTGGTCGCCGTCGGCGTGGCCGTCCGGACCGCACTGGCCTGCCTGGCTCGACTAACACGTTCATGACTGGTGCATACCGAATGGTGACGAGGTTCCTGGCGGGACGTTGTATGGTGACAAACGATCATGGCAAGTAACTCGACAGGCAAGTGGGTGCAGCGCGCCGCCACCACGGGTGGTGGCCGGACGTATCGCGGGCAGATGCCCGTCAATTTCTACGCGAGCCTTGCGATAATTATCGTGGTGGGACTGGCACTGGTCGGCTTCAGCCGATACCAGCTCAGCCACAAGACGACGTCCTCTGCCGGGCCGCCGACGACGTCTCAGACTTGGTACGCAGCACTGGGAATAGACATCTGCGGCACGATGCAGCCCAATCTGGTCGCGAGTACCAATAAGAAGAAGACCGGGCTGGTTGCCGACGGCAACGGCGTCCTCACGGTTGCCCCGAAGAACAGTTCGGAATCCGGAGCCAGCGCCACTCTCGGCAAGTTCGTCTCGAATTACAAGGGCCTGGAGCTCACCAACACATCCATCCAGTACCCCGGCAAGTCCGCCTACTCCAACGGGATGGTCTGCCCCAAGGGCACGCCTGATGCAGGAAAATCCGGCATCGTGATGGTCTACAGCTGGCCGAACTTCACCTCGAAGACCGGTGCGCAGACCCCAGGCAACCCGCAGGACCTTCTCTTCAAGAACGGTCAGCTGATCACCATGGCATTCCTCCCGGCCAACGCCACTGTTCCCAAGCCGCCTGCCGCCGTGATCACCAACCTGATCAATGCCAACAGCGCGGCGCCAGCCACACCGACGACGCCGACGACAGCACCGACAACTACGCCGGCCACGACGCCGACGACAGCACCGACAACTACGCCGGCCACGATGCCGCCGGCCACGACGACGCCGACCACCAATGCGAAGTCGACGGCGACCACCGTTCCTGCGTCGCCGACGACGACGAAGCCGGGCGGAACAAACGGGTGAGAGCAGTCGTCCTTGTGGGCGGCGAGGGTACGCGGCTGAGGCCCCTGACGCTCACAACACCCAAGCAGATGCTCCCGATCGCGGAGATCACCATGGTCGAGCGGGTCCTCGGCCACCTGGCCAGCCACGGGATCGACGAAGCCGTCCTATCGCTCGGGTATCGACCCGATGCGTTCACAGACGCCTATCCGGATGGGGTCATCGCCGGCGTTCGCTCGAAGTATGCCGTGGAGCCGAGCCCCCTAGATACGGCTGGCGCCATTCGGTTCGCCGCTGATTTCGACGGAATCGACGACACGTTCATCGTGCTCAACGGTGATGTGCTGACTGATTTCGACATCAGCGGACTGGTGGCGTTCCATCGTGAGCGTGGGGCTGAAGGAACGATCGGGCTCACCCCGGTGGACGATCCGAGCAGTTTCGGAGTGGTTCCCACTGATGAGGACGGCAAAGTCACCGCATTCATCGAGAAACCACCGCGCGACGAAGCTCCGACCAACTTCATCAATGCCGGTATCTATGTCCTGGAGCCGTCGGTGCTCAAGCGGATCACCCCCGGTATCCGGGTCTCCATCGAACGGGAGATCTTCCCAGCCATGGTTGCCGACGGGGGGCTCTACGCCCAAGGATCGGATGCCTACTGGCTCGATACCGGTACGCCCGACGCCTATCTGCGGGCTCACCGAGATCTGATCAGTGGCCGCAGGGTCGGCCCCCCGGCACCAGGTGCCGTCCAGGATCCAGACCTCGGGGTCGGCGTGTGGACCATCGGAGAGGTGGACGTGGTCCCTCGGTCGGTAACGGGTTCGTTGATCGGTCGTAACGCTTCGGTGGCCTCCGACGCCTCCGTCAGTGACTCCGTGATCGGTGCCAACGCGGTCATCGAATCTGGCGCCGTGATCTCCCACTCGGTGATTCTGCCCGGTGCTCGGATCGCGGCCCGGGCCACGGTCGATCACTCGATCATCGGTGCCGCCGCCACCGTCGGCCAGCGCTGCACGGTCTCGGGCGTGTCGGTCGTTGGTGCGCAAGCCGTCATCGCCTCGGGGACCACGCTCGACGGCGAGCGTTATCCCACGGGGAGCTGAACGTGAACGCACTCGTCACCGGCGGTGCCGGCTTCATTGGATCCACCCTGGTGGATCGGCTGCTGGCCGAAGGACATGCCGTCGACGTGATCGATGACCTCTCGACGGGATCACTCACCAACTTGGCCGCCGCTCGTGCCTCCACCGAGAACGACTTTTCGTTCCACCGCCTCGACATCCGGTCGCCCGAGGTGGTGGACCTCATCGCCAGACGAGCGCCAGATGTGATCTTCCACCTGGCTGCCCAAGCAGACGTCAGAGTTTCCGTTGCCGACCCGGTCTTCGATGCCGAGGTCAACCTCATCGGCACACTGCGGATCCTCGAAGGAGCTCGGAAGGCCGGTGTGCAGCGGGTCGTATTTGCGGCCAGCGGGGGCACCCTCTACGGCGAGCCCGACATTTCTGAGTTGCCGCTGAAGGAGTCCCTTCCCCAGCGTCCGCTCTCTCCCTACGGAGTGTCGAAGAAGGCAGCGCTGGACTACCTCTTGGCCTACCGGGAGCTGCACTCGCTGGAGTTCGCAGCCCTGGCGCTCGCCAATGTCTATGGGCCCCGCCAAGACCCCCACGGTGAGGCCGGCGTAGTAGCGATCTTCGCCGAACGTCTTCTGCGCGGCGAGCCCATCACGATCTTCGGCGATGGCGAGCAGACTCGGGACTTCGTGTACGTCGACGACGTGGTCGATGGTTTCGTCCGGGCCGCCACCAAGGGCGGCGGATTGGTGTGCAACATCGGGACCGGCGAGGAAACTTCGGTCAATACGCTCTTTCGGGAGATGGCGAACCAAGCTGGGGTAGAGGCGGAACCCGAGTACAAGCCGCTGCGGGCGGGTGAGCTCGGTCGGAACTGCCTCGACCCGACGCGTGCCGGGATCCAACTCGGTTGGAGCCCGTGGACCGAGTTGGGGGTCGGATCAGCGGCCACGATCGACTTCGTGCGGAACCGACTCGTGGAGTCCGGCGAGCTCTAGGGGTAGGGCCGGCCGGCGTCATGGCCACTTGATCGGCGTGGGAAGTTGCCCGCGTCCCGGTGGTGTCGGAAATCCTGTAAGGTAGGGAAACCCTGGAGCGCTGTTTACACGCGCCTGGCGGTTCCCGAGGCACACTCCGGTGCTTCCCCTGTAGCCCGAAAGTGTCTCTATGCCCTCGTCTTCTTCTACTTTCGCCGTCCTCGGCGTGCCCTCCGACATCGTCAAAGCTCTGGACGCCAAGGGGATCACCTCGCCGTTCCCGATCCAGGCCATGACGCTTCCTGATGCGCTGGCCGGTCGCGATGTATGTGGGAAGGCACCTACCGGATCCGGCAAGACGCTGGCCTTCGGTATCGGCGCCGTCGCCCGCCTGCAGGGCCGGGGTTCCAAGCCCAAGTTTCCGCGGGTCCTGGTACTGACCCCCACCCGTGAGCTGGCGGCCCAGGTGGCCTCTGAACTCCAGGTCCTCGCCGATCCCCGTGGACTGAATGTCGACTGCTTCTACGGTGGAGTCGGCTACGGCCCCCAGCTGAAGGCGCTCTCGCGCGGGGTCGATGTCGCCGTGGCCTGCCCTGGGCGGCTGGGGGACCTCTTGGAGCGCGGCAGCATCCGCTTGGACGCCATCGAGATCGTCGTCATCGACGAAGCGGACCGCATGGCCGACATGGGCTTCCTTCCTGACGTGCGCAGGATCCTCGACCTCACACCCGATGGACGCCAGACGCTGCTCTTCTCGGCGACACTCGACGGCGACATCGATGTGCTGGTCCGTCGCTACCAGAAGGACCCGGCTCGACATGAGATCGAGGTGGACGAAGACGACGCCAGTGCCGCCGTGCACATGTTCTGGCGGGTGCCGTCAGGGGACCGCATCGACCGCACTGCCGAGGTGATCGCCGCGGCTGGACCGACCATCGTCTTCTCCCGCACCAAGCATGGTGCCGACCGGATCGCCCGTCAGCTCGAGCAGCGGGGTATCCGGGCAGCCGCCATCCACGGGGACCGCAGCCAGAAGCAGCGCGAAAAGGCCCTGGACTCGTTCACGCGCGGCGCCGCTGACGCCCTGGTGGCCACCGACGTGGCGGCACGGGGCATCCACGTGGACGGGGTTCGTGCCGTGGTCCACTTCGACCCGTCGGCTGACCCCAAGGACTATGTGCACCGTTCCGGACGCACCGCTCGGGCCGGGGCGATCGGAGTCGTAGTGAGCTTCGTCACGCCAGACAAGACGGGTGCAGTCAAGAAGCTCCAGCGCGACATCGGAGTGCCGGTGGGAACCACCGAGCCCGACGTGAAGGAGATCGAGACGGTGCTGGGTCCGCCCCCGCCCCGCCGCGTGGTCAGAGAGCGCGAGCCCGATCGCTCCCGTGAGTCATCCCCCAATGCCAGCCGTGGAGGTGTGCGCGCCTCTCGGCCGTTCAAGTCGCGCAAGCCCGGCGGACCCAGGGGTACCGGACCTCGCAACGACGGGGGATCGCGCGGCGGAGCGCGTGCGGATGGGCCACGCGAGGGCGGTCAGCGCGACGGCGGTCCGCGTGAAGGCGGTCCGCGCGACGGCGGGCCACGCGATGCGAGCGGAAGCTCGACTCGTCCGAGCAAGCCCGGAAAGCCGTCAAGCTTCGTGAAGCCGGGGCGCACCACCAAGCCAGGCAAGCCGGGCAAGCCGGGGGCTCCGTCCACTCGGGGTTCGGCCTCTTCGGGCCATAAGGGCCACGGCGGCGAGTCTGCATCTCCGAGCGGGGTCCGCCGGGGTGGCGCCGCCGGGTCCCGTGCCACCAACGGGTCAGCCGGTCGGTCGCAGCGGGGTCGCTAGCAGGGCGCTGGGCGATCTACAGTCTGGGCATGGCGTCAGACACGAAACCATCAGTGACCATTCCCGACGGCCCACCTCCGGGTGAGTTGATCGTCGAGGACATCGAGATCGGAACCGGCGAAGAGGCGGTGGCGGGCAAGCCGGTCAACGTCCACTACGTCGGTGTCTCCTGGTCCACCGGTGGAGAGTTCGACTCTTCATGGAACCGAGGCGAGCTGTTCAGCTTTCCGCTCGGTGCCGGACATGTCATCCAGGGCTGGGACCAGGGCGTCGCAGGCATGAAGGTCGGCGGACGCCGCCGGATCACCATCCCGCCGGAGCTCGGTTACGGCAGCCGTGGAGCAGGTGGAGTGATCGGACCGAACGAAACGCTCGTCTTCGTGGTCGATCTCTTCGACGTCGGCTGAACCAGCCACTGTCCCCGGCATCGTCCGGGAGCCAGCGACGCTGCTGCAGTAGCAGCAGCGGGTCAAGCGACTAACGGAACAGGTCGCCTGACGGGTCACGGATGATCTCGTCCGACACAGAACCCCGCCTCAGCCAGACCGGGTCGACACCGCGCACGACAGCCACCGGGATCGACCGGTCCTTGCCCATCACCAGATCAGCCGCGCCTGCCACCTCGTCGGCGATACACACTTCTGTCGCTTCGAGGATCCGACCGGTGGCGTCGGGCGTCCCTCGCAGGTCGATGACGCCGGCGATCCCGGCGATCCCGATGGCGATGTCGGTCGCCCCGTTGCGCCAGGTGCGGCCGAAGGTGTCCGAGATCACCACGGCGATATCGGTACCCAGGTGGTGCCCGAGAGCCTCTCGGATCCTCCTGGCCGAGCGGTCTGGATCCACGGGGAGGAGGGCCGCCGTCCCCGCCTCCACATTCGAGAGGTCGATGCCGGCGTTGGCGCAGACGAACCCATGATGGGTCTCGGTGATCAAGAGGTCCCCCCGTCGACGGAGGATCCGGGTCGACTCGGATTCGATCAGGCGCCGTTTGGCGTCGGGGTCTTCCGGGTCGAGGGGGACGATCTGACCCTCTGCCTTGGAGACGATCTTCTGGGTGACGACGAGGACATCGCCGTCGGTGATCCACGGGACCCGTCCGCCGTCGGCCCCGGGCGTGGACAGCACTTCAGCGAGTACCGCGCTCAGGTCGTCACCGGGTCGGATTTCGGGGATGCCGGCAACCGGGCACACGGTGAGAGTGCCCGCGGGGAACCCTGCCCCGCCAGGAGGATCCCGATCAGTCCTGGGATTCAGTTCAGTCATGGGCAGCGAGCACGACGCGGGACAGGGCGGCGGACTTGGCAACGTCGGACATGATGGTGGGCGCCACGATACACCGCACCCCTTCGGCTTCGACGGCTGAGGCTAGGCCGGCATCGGCTTCGTCGATCACCAGGGTCGACACCCATGGGGCGTACCAGCGGGCCACTCCCACCACCGAGGACTCGAAGCCCATCTCCACCAAGAGCCGGTCGGCCGGTCCCTTGAGCGCGGCACCGGCCACGATGGGGGAGACGGCGACGACCTGGTCCCGGCGAGCCGCCAGCGCCTCGGCAATGCCGGGTACGGCCAGCAGGGGATCGATGGAGACGACAGGGTTGGACGGGCATACGACGACCGTGTCGGCCTCGGCGATGGCCGCCAGCACGCCTGGTCCCGGGCGGGCATCGGCGGATCCGTCGAATCGCACCGCCTCGACGGCCACGTCGTGGCGGAGTTTGACGAAGTACTCCTGGAAGCCGATCTCCTGGCCCCCTTCGATCTGCAGCCGGGTGCGCAGCCGGTCGTCGGTCACCGGCAGGAGGCGGAGACCGAGGCCGAAGCGCTCGGCCAGCTCCGCGGTGACGGTGCCGAGTGCCACTCCTTCGGACAGCCGCTGGGTGCGGTAGAGGTGGGTGGCCAGGTCCTGGTCGCCCAGGTTGAACCAGGTGACGCCTCCTAACTTGCCGAGCGACTCCATCACTCTCCAGGACTCGTCGGCCAACCCCCAGCCCGTTTCGGTGTTGATGGCGTCAGCCAGCGTGTAGAGAACCGTGTCGAGGTCCGGAGAGATGTGTAGTCCGTGGAGGTCGGTGTCGTCGCCGACATTGACGATGGCGGTGATGTCTTGCGGGGGGACGACCTCGACCATCCCACGCAGCAGGCGAGCGGCTCCTACCCCTCCGGCCAGGGCGGTGATCACCGGACGCACCGGGCGGCGAGCGACAGAGTTGACATGCGCGCAGGCTACCCGGCCCGAGGGCCATCTCCGTGCGGATGCGTGCCCGTCACGGGCACCATTGCTGGATGTGCAAGGCTCGCACCGTGCTGCCGCAGCGATCAGCGACCGCCGCCTCAGGGCCGCTGTCCGTCGGATTCGATGCGACCCCTCTGCTCGGTCGTCCGACCGGGGTCGGCGTCTTCTGCGCTGGAGCCCTCGGGGGACTGGCTGTAAGGGAAGATCTCGACGTGTCCGCCTACGCCGTGAGCTGGCGTCGGCGCCAAGGGATCGACGAACGGGTGCCGGCCGGAGTGCGCACTGCACAGCGTCCGATGCCCGCCCGCCCGCTCCATGCGGCCTGGGCCCGCATGTCTGTTCCTCCCATCGAGTGGTTCATCGGCGGAGTCGATGTGGTGCACGGATCGAACTTCGTGGTGCCGCCGACCAGGCGGGCGGCACGGGTGGTCACGGTTCACGATCTGACGGTTACCCGGTTTCCGGAACTGTGCGATGCGCCCACCCTGGCGTACCCGCAGCTCATCCGGCGGGCGGTGGATGACGGGGCGTGGGTGCACACCCCTTCCGAGTTCGTGGCTGGCGAAGTAGTGGCTGAGTTCGACATCGACCCGGCACGGGTGCGAGCTGTCCACCACGGTCTGCCTGACCTTGCCGGCCCGGGCCCGACCGACAGTGAGTCCAGCGCTTCCCCCTGGGAGGCACTGCTACCTGAAGGGTGCCGCCGCTATGTCCTGGCTGTGGGCACCATCGAACCGCGGAAGGACTATCCGCTCCTGGTCCGGGCCTTTGGTGCCGTGGCTGCAGCCCACCCAGATGTGGCTCTGGTGATCATCGGGAGCGACGGTTGGGGTGCGGCACGGCTGGGCGAAGCCATTGAGGGATCACCGGTCCGAGACCGGATCGTTCGACCTGGATACCTCGACGATGGCGCGTTGGCCGGTGCGCTGCGAGGTGCGGCGGTACTGGCCTATCCGTCGAAGTACGAGGGGTTCGGGTTTCCGCCCCTGCAGGCCATGGCTGCCGGGGTGCCGGTGGTGGCCACGGCGGGCGGTGCCGTGCCTGAGGTAGTGGGGGACGGGGCCTGGCTGGTTGCCCCCGGCGATACCGACGGGCTGGCCGAGCAGCTGATCCGGGCCCTCTCCGGGGGAGACGATGTGACGGATCTGATTTCGAGAGGGCGAGCCCGCAGCGCAGTGTTTTCGTGGGAGCGGTGCGCCGACGGGTTGGCCGGCCTCTACCGAGATGCGGCCGCCGGCCGGGAGGCAGCCCAGTGAACAGTCCAGCGAACAGTCCAGCGCACCGGCTGCGGGTCCTGGTCCTGGCCGAGCAGCTCCGGCGCTCGGCGGCGGGTGGGATAGGCACGTACGTGCTCGGCCTCCTTCAAGGTCTTGATGCCCTGGCCCTGGCCGACCCGTCGGATGCCCCTGATCTCCTGTTGACGGCCAGCAGGGGGCCGAAGGGGCAGGCTGACCCCATGGTCGAACTCGGCCATACGTTGCACAGCTCGGTACTTCCGGGGCCCGCGCTCACCCGGGCCTGGGATCACGGGCTGATACGGGCCCCATCGGATGTGGACTTGGTGCATTCGGTCTCCCTTGCCACTTTGGAGCCGGGGAAGGCACCGCTCGTCGCCACCATCCACGATCTGCTGTGGCGTCGGATCCCTGATGCCTATCCGGCCCGCGGCCGCCGCTGGCACGAAGCGGCGCTCCGACGGGCGCTCAAGAGGGCCGATCACTTCATCGTGCCCGCTGACGTGGTGGCTGGCGACCTCGTGGCGGCCGGTGCGCCGGCACGATCGATCACTGTCATCCCCATGGGCTCAGACCATCTGCCCGCTCCCGACATCGATGCCGCCGTTGCCCATCTGGCCCGGCTCGGGGTGGAGGGACCGTTCTTGTTGTGCGTCGGGACCCTGGAGCCTCGCAAGAACCTGCAGCGACTCGTAGAGGCCTACAGCGCCATACGTGACGATCTCCCAGAGCCGTGGCCGCTGGTCATGGTGGGGCCGTCCGGTTGGGGTGAGCAGGTAGCCCCGACGACCGGTGTCATCCTGGCTGGCACCGTGGCGCCGTCCGAACTCTCCGGTCTCTATGCCACGGCCCGTCTCTTGGCCTATGTGCCGCTGATCGAGGGCTTCGGCCTGCCCCCGGTGGAGGCGATGTCGGTGGGCACCCCGGTGGTGGCCAGCCCGCTGCCCAGCACCGGCGGAGCAGCATTCGAGATCGACCCTACCGACACCGAGTCGATAGCGGACGGGCTACTCCAGGTGGCGACCGATGAGGCCCTCCGAGCGGATCTGATCCACCGGGGAGCGGCGCGCTCTACCGACCTGGCCTGGTCCACCATCGCTGGTCGCCACCGGGCTGTGTGGGAACAGGTGATCCGTGACCGGGAGGCCGGCGATGGTCGCTGATTCGGTGAGCTCCAACCAGGCGGTCATCCGGGTGGCCCTCGATGTGAGCGCCGTGCCGGTGCGCCCGGTGGGGGCCGGTCACTACATCTTGCAGTTGGCACGGCAGGTGTCGCCACGTCCCGACGTCGACCTGGTGCTGTGCAGCCGATCGTCAGATCGACAGCGCTGGGCTCCGCTGGTCCCGGAAGGGAACCTGCTAGCGGCGGCCCCGAACGCCCGGCCGCTCCGGCTGGCCTGGGAGCAGGTCCGCCTCGCTCCGCTGCTGGGTGCATCAGGTGCCGCGGTGCACCACGGGCCCCACTACACCATGCCCCGTCGATCCCCGATTCCCTCGGTGGTCACGGTCCACGATCTGAGCTTCTTCGATGCCCCACAGTGGCACGAACGGTCAAAGGTCCACCTGTTCACC
>CAIVIS010000187.1 GCA_903906055.1 uncultured Acidimicrobiaceae bacterium | reverse complement strand
TCGTCGGCACGGCCGGTTGTCGGGTACTGCGGGTACGGCGGGTACGGCGGATCTGGCGTGTACTGCGGATTTGGCGGGTACTGCGCATGCGGCGCATGCGGCGGATCGATCAAAACGATCGTACTGGAGCGAATCGCCCACAAGGGGGCGCGCCCGCCGGACGTGATCACGGCCGGTAGCATCGTCTCGTGTCGTTCTCGACCCTCAGAGTCACCCTTGGACGCATCATCCTGGTGGCTGGGGTGCTCGTCCTGCTCTTCATCCCCTACCTGCTGTGGGGCACTGGCGTCGCGACATCCCGGGCCCAAGAGGACCTTCGACGGCAGTTCGCCGCAGCCCAGCATCTCCACCATGTCGCCACACCGGTCCCTCCCCCAGTAGCGACAGCAGTGGCGCCGGTGGTGGCTCCGGTGATCCCTGCACCAGCACCGGGGGGCCCGGTCGGGATCATCTCCATTCCAAAGATCGCGGTATCCATGGCCGTCATCGAAGGCACCGATGCCGAGCAGCTCCGATCCGGGCCGGGGCACTACCCGGGCACACCGCTTCCGGGAGAGGCCGGCAACGTGGCTATCGCCGGCCATCGAACTACGTATCTCCACCCCTTCTACGATCTCGATCGTCTGGTTCCTGGAGACACCATCAACCTGGTCACCGTCCAGGGG
The DNA here is from genome assembly GCA_903906055.1 of uncultured Acidimicrobiaceae bacterium. Lineage (GTDB taxonomy): Bacteria > Actinomycetota > Acidimicrobiia > Acidimicrobiales > RAAP-2 > Bog-756. The sequence goes on along the minus strand of CAIVIS010000187.1, from coordinate 8,271 downwards.
CTCTTCGTCTACCGCGTCACCAGCAGTCGGTCGGTCGACCCCTCCGACGTGGGCGTCGTGGCGCCCACCCCCACCCCGATGCTGACCCTGACCACCTGCAGCCCGCGCTACAGCGCCACGCAGCGGTTGGTAGTGCAGGCCGACCTCGTGGCCGACGTCTTGACCGGAACCTCGCCTGTCGTCCCGATACCGGGGGCGGCATCGACGCCTGGGACGGCGACTCGGGCTGCAGCCTCCCCTGCTCCGGTCCACCAGCAGTGGTGGCCGGCCGTCCTGTGGGGTCTCGCCGTTGCTGGTCTCGCCACCGCTATCTGGGCCGCGGCTCTCCGTTTCCGAGGAGGCCGACGGGCGGCGATCATCGTCGTCGGCCTGACCACATGGTTGGTCGTGGTCTACGCGTTCTTCGGAGCGCTCGCACCGCTGCTTCCAGCCAGCTTCTGACGCCACGCCGACGCCAACGCCAACGCCGACACCAACGCCGACGCCGACGCCGACGCCCGAACAGTGGCCCAAGTCGGGACGCGCGCTACCAGAGTGAATGACTAGTGAGAGTGCGTCTGGGCGACCAGTGCGTCGCTTGTGCGCTGCAGGTCAGGCCAGGTCAGGAAGCGGAGCGACGACGACGGGCGAGGACGCCGCCGATCACGACAGCGCCGGCACCGATAGCTGCGAGCTCACCGATGTCTGCACCGGTGAACGGAAGCGAGGAGGAGCCGTTGACCATGGCGGTCGAACCTGGATCGCTCGGGGCGACGGTGGTCGGAGTCACGGTGGCGCTGCTCACTTCCGGCGGAGTGCAGCCGGTGTAGCAGGTGGGATCCGGCGTGGCCGCTCCAGCGACCATCGGGATCGAGAACACGGATGCCAAGGCGAGCCCAGACCCGATGCAGATCCGCTGTGTCCACTTCATCGTCTTCATGGTGTCCCCTTTACTGGTTCGTCGTATACCGGCCCCAGTCCGCATGGGCCGACCGCCTACTGTCACTGCGTCCATCATGCACCCAGTCATGTTCCCCTCGCAATGGGGCGAAAGGAGTACATCACATTTGCAACGAAATTGACGCGTTGCGTGGTCATTACCTCATTCTCTGTGGGAAAAAAGGGCCACCGGCCGTCAAAGAAGATGGACGCTGGCCTCGAGGAGGACGATGGCCACTCCGACGAGGACGATGCCCACCACATAGGCGATTCGGCGGAACAGGGGCCGTTCCCTCCCACCGGCGGTGCCGATGCCGACGACGGCCAGCGCCAGGACTCCGACCACGTCGGCCAGCACGAAGGCCGTGTGCATGCTCCATACGTGCAGGCCGGCCAGGATGAAGACCACTGTGGCTGGCAGGGCTGCCGTCACGATGGCCCACGAGTCGCGCAACTCCGCCATGACATCACCAACACTCAGTTCGAGTTGGTCGTCCGATCGCCTCGACACCAGCACCGACAGCGTATGGGCCATCCAGATGGCGAGCGCCCCGATGATGACCACGCTCGCCGTCGTCAGCTCTCCCGGGTTCGTCTCGAAGGTGAGGCCGGCGATGGCCACAAGTGTGGCGATAGTCCCGTAGACGTAGTGGGCCAGCCAGTTGACTGCCTTCGCAGGTTTGCGCGGATTGACCTGGTCGACTGGATCGACCTGATCAGAATGCTCGCGCATACCGCGCTGAAACGAGGGCTGTACGGGGCGGTCATTCATCGCCTTCCAGGATACGACGATTCCCGGGTCATTCCGATCTACACGGAGACGGAGTGGACGAAGCCCCGATGGACAGCCGAGGGCTCAGGAGTTCGAACTACCTCTTGGCCATGCCGAGCGACTCGCCTCCGCCAGCGTCGTCAGATTCCATCATGACCGTGACGGGCCCGTAGAACGGAGAGGTGGTCGCACGACACCGACCGGAGTCCTCGAGCGATCCGCGAGCACGAGACTGTTCGGCTCCGGACACGACGGGTTCCGTCTCCCACCAGATGATCTTCTTCTTGCGAAACATCAGAGTCGCCCCTCTGCGTCGTGCGATCGTGCGGCGCCAAATACTCCGCAGCCATCCCGCCATGTGTGGTCTCCGGCACCTGCAACGTGCATCTGCCCGATACCTCGAGGTCATCATGACGGATCAGAATTGCACTGCGGTGGCTCGAAAGTTGCAGTTCGATGGCAGAACTTTGGTGGCCCGTGCCGTCCACCGACCTGCCCACCGTGGGCCGAGAGGGGTCAGTTGACGCGGGGTACCCGGGCCAGGATCTCGGAGACCACTTCGTAGCACGAGGTCCCCAGCCACTCGGCGACCAGTGTGGCTGGCAGTTCATCGGTGCCCTGCTGCCCGATCAGCACGACTTCATCACCCTGGCGGACACGGTCGATGTCCGACACGTCCACCGAGATCTGGTCCATCGACACCCGTCCGACCACCGGCGCCCGCCGGCCGCGGATCAGCACATAGCGCCACGTTGCCGGGGCCCGTCGGAGACCGTCGGCATACCCGACGGGAACAGTGGCCACCCGGCTCGCACGCTGAGCGGTCCAGGTGTGCCCGTAGCCGACCGACTCGCCCGGATCGAGATCGTGCACCTGCGCCACCTGTGCTTTCCATGCCAGCGCTGGCAGCAGCGACGTGACCGCTGCCTCAGGTCCCGGAGGGAGGCCGTAGACGGCGATTCCTGGACGCGCCATCGCAAATGTGGCGTCGTCCCTGTACAGGAGTCCGGCACTGTTGGCCGCATGCACGAGAGGGGGGCAGATGCCAGCCAACTCGAGATCAGCGATGACCCGCCGGAACGATTCGAGCTGTCGGTCGGTAGCGGCCACTGGGCCAGGAGAAGGGTCGTCAGCGCAGGCGAGGTGCGTAAACAGGCCAGCCACCTCGAGGCCGTCGAGTGCACCGAGTGCGGAGACGAAGGCGACGACCTGGTCGGCGGGGACACCGAGCCGGTGCATACCGGTGTCGACCTTGACGTGGACGGCGAGGGTGGAGTCGAGCGCCTGGGCGGCGCGGTCCAACTCGCGTGCCGTCCCGAGGTCGAAGACCGACACGGTCAAGTCGAGCCCGACGGCCTCGCGGCCCTGCCAGCCGGGCGTGTACCCGAGCACCAGCACGGGGGCCCGGATGCCGGCCCTTCGCAAGGTGCGGGCCTCGGGCACACAGGCCACACCCAAGCGGGTGGCGCCGCTGCGCAGCGCGGTGTGGGCTACCTGTACCGCTCCGTGCCCGTATGCATCGGCCTTGAGCACCACCATGACCTCGGATCCATCGGCCCGTTCCACCAGGTGGCGCACGTTGTGCCCGATGGCCGACAAGTCGATCTCCAGCCAGGTAGGCCGGTCGGGCTGGACGATTCGTATCGACTGCCACGCCCGGTCTTGGCGGACCAGCAGACCGTCGGCCGCCCTACCGTCGGCCGCCCTGCCGTCGGCCGCCCTACCGTCGGCCGCCCTACCGTCGGCCGCCCTACCGTCGGGAAGGAGTCGCTCCACGACCCGCTCCATTCGTGCCGCTGCGCTGCCCTTGACCAGCACGACCGATTCCGGCCCGAGCCGGCCCGCCACTGCGGCGGCGGCGTCGTCTGGAGTGAACGTGATGGCCACCTGGTCGGCCGGAAGTCCTTCGCGCACCGCAGCATCGGCGATCCAGGCTGCGGCATTTCCCTGGGTGACGAGGAGGTCGACCACTTGGGCTGCATGGCGGCCGACGTAGCGATGCAACTCCTCAGAGGCATCTCCCAACTCGGCCATGTCCCCGAGAACTGCGATCCGACAGGTAGCAGGCAGCAGCGCCAGCACATCGAGTCCGGCATGAACGGAGCGGGGGGCCGCGTTATACGTGTCATCGAGGATAAGGCTTCCCCCCAAGCCGCCCAACGGTCGCAACCTACCCGGCACCGCCTCGGCTGACCCGATGGCTTCGATGGCCTGGTCCCGGTCGATCCCGAAGTGGTCGCCCACGGCCAGTGCGGCCAGTGCGGAAGCGGCGGTGTGGCTACCCAACCATGGAACGGTGACCGGCTGGCTCCACTCGTCGTGGTGGCCGACGAACGTGGTGCTGTCCGCTTCCACGACCACCTCGTCGGCCCGGTACCTGGCCCCTGGTGACTGGCCGAAGGTCACGACTGGTGCGGCACTGCGCACGGCGAGTTCCATGACGCGCTGGTCATCGGCGTTGAGCACGGCCAGACCGTCGATGGCCAGGTGAGCCAGCAGCGACCCCTTCTCTCGGGCCACCCCATCAACATCTCCGAGGGCCACCAGGTGGGCGGCATCGATAGCTGTGACCACCCCTACCTCGGGCGGTGCCATGGCACACATGGCATCCATCTCGCCGAAGTGGCCGGTGGCCATCTCGATGACGGCGATCTCATGCTCCGGCCGCAGCCCGCCCAGGGCCACGGCCAGTCCGAATCGTCCGCTGTAGTTGCCCGGTGTCCGGAACACTGTGAACCCGGTGGCCAGCACGTCGGCGACCAGCTCCTTGGTCCCGGTCTTGCCCACCGTGCCGGTGACCGCCACCACCCGGGGGCGCCAGGTGCGCATCACGTGGGCTCCGTAGCGCTCCATGGCGGCCACGGTTTCGTCCACGACCAGAGCCGTGCAACCGTCAGGTACCGCATCCAGACTGTCCACCAGGACCGCCAGCGCCCCCCGCTCCAGCGCATCGGCCACGAAGTCATGCCCGTCCCCGCGTTCTGTGCGCACGGCCACGAAGAGATCCCCGTCTTCTGCCAGACGTGAGTCGAAGCAGAACCGGCTGTAACGGTCAGCAGGGCTCGGCCCGTGGACGTCGAGTTCTGGGTTGGCCGCCTGCAGATCGTCGAGGCGGATCATGGCCAGGATCGTTCGTTCATCAGGCGGTCCAAGCCGCTTCATCGGGCTTGCCCCGTCGGTCGAACCGCTCCAGTCCGGCCTCGACGATCCGGTCCAGAACGGCCCACGGAGGTAGCGAGTCCTGGTCGGCCAACCACTGCGAATAGAACACCGTGGCCTCGGTCAGTCCGCAGAGCGAGTTGATCTCGAGGAGGTGCACGACGTCGTCCTCGCTGTCCCAGAAGGCGTCCAACCGCGCATATCCCTCGATCCCGAATGCACGGGCCAGTACTTCGATCCGGGCTCGGACACCTTCAGCTACATCGTCGGGGACGAACAGGTCGAGCGCCAGGTTGGTCCCCACCCCCTGCTGAAACTTCTGCTGCAGGGTGAGTTCGTCGGCCGCCACCGTCACACTCGGCACCGCCGCCACCAGCCCTCGTCCGGGACGGTCCAGCACGGCCGCGGTCAACTCGATGAACCGCTTGGCCGCGAACCACGGGCGCAGCGTCTCCAGGTTGAGGTCGCCCGTCGGAAGGGGCACTGTCGTCGGATCGACGAACGCCCGCTCCAACAGCCACCGCACCGGGGTGGGGACAGGCATGGCGATGGTCATGGTTCGATCCCGCAGATCGGACCGGGTCTCGTCCGTGGCGAACTCCGGGGCCTCGGCCACGATGGCGGCGAAGAACCGCTCCATGACCTCGGGCCTCCTGAGGAGCTTCACCCCCGTGGAGCATCCGTCGGTAGCTGGCTTGCACACCAGCGCGTCGGCACCAAGCTGCGTGCACAGCGCCCGATACCGCATGGCCGCTGCCTCGGCTCCATCGATCTCGTCGAGCCACGTCCCGATCTCAAATACGTCCACCTCGCGCTGGGCCGGCGCCTCTATGCCGGCCAGGGCCAGGGTGCGCACCCGGTCTGCGGTCACCGCCTTGTCGGCGGCCACATGAGCGGCCGTCGGCCCGGATCCGTTGAACGGCCGGCCCATCTGCTCGAGCGCCAACTGCAGTCTGCCGTCCTCTCCTGGACCACCGTGGAGCGCCAGGAACACGAAGTCCGCACTTGCCATCGACTCGGCCAGGGACATCGGGTTCCCTACGGACAGCGAAGCATCGGCACTTGCGTCGGTCATGGCGAAGTCGGACCGGATGCTCCGGCTGACCGCTTCGATGGTCATCCGCCGCACCGGATCGTCGACCAGGGCCTGGATCTCCTCGACGTCATGGTGGAGCACGTAGAACAGACCGATGTCGGTGTATCGGCTCCGCAGGTCCATCAGGGTGAAGCGGACATCGCTGCCGGAAGCCAGCAGCGACAGCCCCACGAAACACCCGCTCTGCCGGCTCACCTGGCGCTCGCTCGTGGTCCCTCCGAGTACGACATGGATCCGCCGGGCACCGTCAGGGCGACCGACTGCGTCCTGGGCAGTGACATCCGGTGTGCCGAGTGCGGCTCGCAGCAGCCCCATGATCAGGCGACGGTGATCGATCCCGACCATGGCCGCCTGCTGGAACACGAAGCTCGAGAAACCCATCCCTCCGATACCGTTCACATCGGTGACCACGATCTCCCCATGCGATGTGAGGAATCCATCGATACGGGCCATGTGCCGCAGACCGAGTACCGAGAACGCCTCAGCGGCTCGCTGACGGATGCGGTGCAGCATGGCTTCGTCGACTCGCATGGGCGTGTGGTGGATGACGCCGGATCCGTGCAGGTACTTCTCCTCGGTGCCGTAGACCTGGCTCCCCGGGGGCTTCTCCACTTCGGTGGGAGCCAAGGCCGTCGGCACTCCGCCGGGCCCGTCGAGCACCACTACGGAGAACTCGGTCCCTACGATGAACTCCTCGATCAGCACAGCGCCTGCGGTAGTGGCGAACGCTTCGTCGATGGCCGCAGTCAGGCGATCCCCGTTGAGCGGCACCACGCCCACACCAAAGGACGAGCCCCCGGCCACCGGCTTGACGGCCACCAGTCGGACGGAGCCGCCGCCAGCGCCACCGCCAGCGCCACCGCCGTCGCTGCCGTTGCCGTCATTGCCACCGCCAGCGCCACCGCCCTCACCGTCGCCCTCACCGTCTCCCTCACCGTCGCCCGGCATCTCCAAGGCCGGCACGTGGGTGGCCAGTTCGGCGAGCACCGCCGCCGGATCAGCCGTCCATCGGTCCCGCCCAACTGCTCGATAGGCAGGAACCGGGAACCCGGCATCCCTCAGTGCGACATAGCACTGCTCCTTGTCCAACGTCCGCTCCAGGGCGTCCGGAGTGCTGAACACGTAAGGGACTCCCCAGGCGTCCAACCGGCGCTGAAGGGCGCCGTCCTCGCCGAACTCACCGTGGATGAGCGGCACGGCAACGTCGTGGGTGCCAGCCAGCTCAGCCACCTCGTCCCACGCCAACTCGAGCCCGAGGGACCGAAGCTGGGTCTCGAAGTCCGCACAGGTATTGGCATAGAAGTAGACCGGCGGGAGGCGGAACGCCCGCAGCTCACGGTCGACGAAGACCACGGTCACCTCGCACGCCGGGTCGGCCTGGAGGTAGGTGACCCAGGGCTTGATGGAGCCGACGCTGACATCGCGCTCCTCACTCGGGCCGCCGAAGAAGATGATCACTTTCATCAGGTGGTCGCCCCCTGCGTGCGGAGACGATCGGCCAACTTGTCCAACCCGACGGACCGGCTGGCCTTGACCAGCACCACGCTGTCGACAGGGAGCGCCAGCACCAGGTCGAGCGCCTCGGACTGGTCGGCCACGCTGGTTCCGCCGTATCCCGGTACACCCACGGCGATCACTTCGATCCCCAGCGAATCAGCAAGCTGGCCTATTCGCTGGTGGGCGGCATCGCCGGATGCGCCCAACTCGGCCATCTCGCCCAGGACGGCCACACGACGCGGGGCATCTACCTGGGCCAGGGTGCGCAGCGCGGCCTCCATCGAGTTGGGGTTGGCGTTATACGAGTCGTTCAGCACTCGGAGTCCGGTCGGGGTGCGCCAAAACTCGGCTCGCATCTGCGATCCCTCAGCCCCGGCCACTCCGGCAAGTGCCGCATCGAAGTCGACGCCGGCACACGCAGCGACGGCAAGAGCTGCGGCTGCGTTGACCGCCTGATGATCACCGCGCACGGACAGCACGACCTCACCTGACCCCCACGGAGAGTCGATGTGGACCGTCGGCCGCAGGTCGAGGTCACGTCCGACCACACGGGCACGAACGTCGCCGGATGCCGCCCCGAAGGTCACAATCGTCGCGTCTGTCCTGCGCCGGACATCTGGGCCGCACTCCACATCGTTCAGGATGGCATAGCCCGAGGCTGGCAACCCTTCGATGAGCGATCCCTTCTCCTCTGCCACACCCTTGGGGCCCCCTAGGTGTTCGAGATGAGAGGACCCGATGGAGGTGATGACCCCGATGGTCGGCCGGACCATGGAGCGCAGCCGGGCGATGTCGCCGGGGAACCGTGCGCCCATCTCCACCACCACCG
>CAIVIS010000186.1 GCA_903906055.1 uncultured Acidimicrobiaceae bacterium | reverse complement strand
TTACCGGGGAACGGCGAGACGGCGCATGGGGGTAGTCGTGCGGACACCGACCCAAGAAGTCCGATCGACCGGACGGAGATCACCACCACGGACCCAATGGCAACTGCAGTACCAGCCGGACCCCTAGCCGCTCCGGTGGCGACCGTGGCCCCATCCGAACAGCAGCCGAAAGCTGCCAACACCGCGAGCGCCCCGAAGCCCTCGATGGTCCCGATCGCCCCGATCGCCCCGATCGCCCCAGTCGGTGCCGGCATCGTGGGTGTGGGCGTGGTCGACCTGGTCGATCGCTTGCGGCGGGTGCAGCAGCGCCATCGCACCCGGGGGACGCGCATCCGACTCCCGGATCCGGACCTGCGACACTTTGAGCAGCGGCTGCGGGTGGGTGATGGGCCCGAAGTGCTGCAGTCGGTCGACGATGCCCTCGAGCTGTTTCGACGACGGACCGGCGAGGCAACGTGCCGAGTGCGCGTCCTCGGGGTGAGGGTGTCAGATGACACGCTCGAGCTCGTTGTGGACGCACTCGAAGCTGCGGACAGCGTGCCGGCCCCGTTCGCCAGAGTTCCCGACGCCCCGATCGTGACGGTCCCACGAGCGGATCTGGCGTCGTGGGCCAGGAAGCACGGTGCCGACTCCCGCCAGGCATCGTCGGAGCCGACCCTGGTCACGGTCGGTCGCAGCGAGCGCTCCCTCGTCATGGTGAACCTCGAAGGCCTCGGATCCCTGGCGGTCGATGGTGACCGCCACCAGCGCGACGGGGTGGTCCGTGCCCTAGCGCTGGAACTCGCCACCGCCCACCGGGCACCTCGGTTCGATCTCGTACTCGTCGGATTTGGAGCGGAGATGGAGCGGTTCGAGCGGGTGACCGCCACGAGCGATGCAACTCCTCTGATCGACGACCTGTCGTGGGGGCGGATCCGGGACTCGATTCTCGCTGGCGATGCCGCTGGCGATTCCGCTGGCGATGCCGGCGGCGATGCCAGCCACATGTCGATGCAGCGAACTACAAGAGATGTAGCCACTAGATCCCGTGATCCCCTAGTGGTCATCTGTGGTCCCGATGTCCCCGAAGCCGATGTGTCGGCCCTGCTCGAGCTGGCCCAGGGTGGTGGGCGTGGGATCGCTGTGGTCGCCACGGTCGCTTCCGACGAAGTGAGCACACTGCCGTCGGGAGCCCACCGGTTGCATGCCGGTGCTGATGCCCAGGCCGGGTGGCTGGCTCTGGTCGGCGATCTGGTCAGGCCGCAGGTGTTGGCCACCGAGGAGGTGGCCGCCGTCGGTGCGCTGCTGGACTCGGCCTCTGACAACGCGACTCTCCTCGACGTGGAGTTCGACGATGACGGTCCAGTGGGCGCGCCACCCACGAGCACTTCGGTGGTGCGCGCCTATGCCCATCACACCCCGACCACGTCATCGGCCGTGGTGATTCTGCCGAGCGGGGCGTCTGCTCCTACCGCTCCCAGCGGGACCGCAGGTGGTGAGCAACACCCACCCCAGGGGCAGAACACATCGTCACGGGGAGGTGCACGCTGCGTGCCCGCAGGCCCCGAGGTCGAGGTGTCCGTCCTCGGGCCGGTCGAGATCCGAGGAGCATCTCGTCAGTTCACTCGGGCCTGGGCCCTGGAGCTCGTGGTCTACCTGGCCATGCGCCCCAATGGTGCCTCGAACGAACTGTGGGCCACCGCCCTGTGGCCGGAGCGCCTCATGGCCCCCTCGAGCCTGCACTCGACCGTCTCGGTGGCCCGTCGCTCGCTCGGCAAGGCGACCGACGGAAGTGACCATCTGCCGAAGTCGCATGGTCGGCTGGCCTTGGCGTCGACCGTGGGGACGGACTGGGAGCGGTTCCAGAGGTTGGCCGATTCAGACGAGATCGAGCAGTGGAGGGCCGCGCTGGAGTTGGTCCGTGGCCGTCCCTTCGACGGGCTGCGGTCGGCTGATTGGGCGATCCTGGACGGAACGTCGCCGGCCATCGAGTCGGCGGTGGTCGACTTGAGCGGCCGGCTGTCC
>CAIVIS010000185.1 GCA_903906055.1 uncultured Acidimicrobiaceae bacterium | reverse complement strand
GGGAGGGCGTAGGGGCAACCTCTGGTGCCCGGGCCGGAGGCCTCGCTGGCTAGGGAGCGGTGACGGGTGTCGGGAACACGCCGATGTCGCCGCGCCACTCGAGTCCGCCGCTGATGGCCGAGTCGATAGCCGCAGCCACCTTGGCCCGAGCGGCATCGAGGGAACCGGCCTTGGCCACCACCGCCACCGAGCGCGAGGTGCCCAACGTCTCGTACTCGCCTGGGGCTAGTTCGATGGCCGACGAGAAGAGAACCTGGGCGCCGGCCGCTTCAGCGGCCTGCTCATCGACGGTGAAGTGGAACCGATCAGGACTGGCTACCGGATACGGCGGGGCCACCAGGTAGGCCACCACGGATGCTTCGTCTGCGTAGACGAGGTCGCCGTCGGAGAGGGTGCCCGCGGCGATCTTCTCGAGGGCGCTGATCCAGTCCGACTCGAGGAGCGACATGATGTTCATCGCCTCGGGATCGCCGAAGCGGGCGTTGAACTCGATCACCCGCACGCCATCAGGCATGGCGAAGAACCCGGCGTTGACGCATCCCGAAAAGTGCCGGCCCTGGGCCCGCAGCAGGTCGAGCGCAGCACTGGTGATCCGACACGCCTCGTCGTAATGGGCTTGGGTGACGAAGGGGAAGAGTCCGCCGGGCAGGGCGCACGAGCCCATGCCGCCCGTGCCCGGGCCGGTGTCGTGTTCGAACCGGTAGGGGTAGTCGTAGGTGGCCGGAGGGAAGACGGTGTGGGTACCGTCGGTGATGGCCTGGATCGTGAACTCGGGCGAGTCGATCTTCTCCTCGATGTGCACCGAGGCCTCGGGCGAGCTGCGGATGACCTCTTTGGCGTACTCGGCGGCGGCAGCGTTATCGGCCAGGTGTGGGCCGACCACTCGCACGCCCTTGCCGGCGGTGAGGCCGACGGGCTTGATGACCACTGGGCCGCCCCCGGCCACCCGCTCGACCGCGGCCACGACATCGTCTTCGGCATCGACGACGACGTAGCGAGGGTTGGCGTCGGGGGCTATTTCGGATACGACCTGGCGGCAGAAGCTCTTGTTCCACTCGATTTCGGATCCAGCCCGGGTCGGGCCGACGGTGCGGATCCCGGCGGCCTGCAGTGCATCGACCACTCCGGCAGCCAGTGGTTCGTCACTACTCACGAGGGCCAGGTCGATGGCGTGCTCGACGGCGAAGGCGGTGATGGCTGCTGGGTCGACCACTTTGCCCAGGGCGAAGGCGCCGCCGGTGCGCTCGACCAGTCGGGCGATGGAGGGGTTCTCATGGCCCATGAAGGCGAACAGCGTGGAGGACTCTGCCATCCGAGAGGCCAGCGCGGCCTCTCGGCCACCGTGTCCGACGATCAAGCTCTTCATGGACATCTCCGGTCTCGGGCTGGTGCGGCGCAAGGTACCTGGACTTCATAGTCCGGTCAAGAGAGCCCGCCGCACTTGTGTGGCAGGCGTAGGGCCAGAGCCAGGGCCTGCACCATTGCCTCTGCGCGGACCTGCAAGGCTGATTCGGTGGTCCTGCTCTTGATCGTCGGATTCCTGGCCGGCCTGGTCACCGGTCTGTCGCCGTGCATCCTGCCCGTCCTTCCGGTCATATTCGCGTCCGGGGCGGCCAGCGGCCTCGAGGAGCCGAGTGATGCGCCCGAGGGGGCGACGACTGCGGACGCGGGGGAGTCAGTACCGCCGGGGACCCTGTTGACTGCGCGGGCACGCGTGGCCGCCACCCGCCGACGTCGACGGCCGTTCTCCGTGATCGCCGGGCTGGTCCTCAGCTTTTCTGCGGCCACGCTGCTCGGCTCGTGGCTGCTCGGGGGCCTGGGCCTGCCGCTCGACTTCCTGCGGTGGGCCGGGATCGCTGTGCTGGCCCTGCTCGGTGCCGGACTCCTGGTGCCGGCGGTGGGAGAGTTACTCGAGCGTCCGTTCGTCCGGTTGACGGCCGGCCGTGAGGTGGCCGAAGGCGGCGGGTTCGTGCTGGGGCTCAGTCTCGGTCTGGTGTTCGTTCCGTGCGCCGGTCCGGTCCTGGCGGCCATCACCGTGGTGGGCGCCGAGCACCGGGTCGGGTGGTCGGCGATTCTGCTGACAGTGGCGTTTGCCGCCGGGGTGGCGGTCCCACTGTTGGGCTTCGCCCTGGCCGGCCAGTACCTGGCCGCACGGATGCGGGCCGTGCGCGACCACGCAGCCGCCGCTCGTCGCGTGATCGGAGCGGTGCTGGTCGTCACCGCCGTGCTGCTGGCCGCCAACGCGACCGACGGCATCCAGCGCCTCCTGCCCGGGTACGCCGACGCACTGACGACCCACATCGAGGCCAACGGATCGTCTCGCCAGGCTCTGGCCGCCGTCACGGGCACAGCGTCCAAGGGATCGCTGGCCAGTTGTACTGATGCCAACTCAGACCTGCAGGCCTGTGGTGCCGCACCGGCCTTCACCGGCATCACCTCCTGGCTCAACACTCCTGGTGGCAAGCCCTTGACCATTTCTGGACTGCGGGGCCGGGTGGTGCTGGTCGACTTCTGGACCTACTCGTGCATCAACTGCCAGCGGTCCCTGCCCCACGTCGAAGCGTGGAACGCGGCCTATGCCCAGGCCGGGCTGACCGTGGTGGGCGTGCACACCCCGGAGTTCGCATTCGAGCACGTGGTCTCCAACATCACCCAGGGGGCAGCACAACTAGGTGTGCACTACCCGATCGCCGTCGACAACGACTACGGGACGTGGAACGCCTATCAGAACAACTACTGGCCGGCGGAGTACCTGATCGACGCCACCGGGACCGTCCGTCATGTCGGATTCGGCGAAGGCCACTACGCCCAGACCGAGACGTTCATCCGCCAACTGCTGTCGGCGGCGAACCCGAAGGCGGTACTTCCGCCTCGGACCGATGTGCCCGATTCGGGTCCCTTGGCTCCGACCACGCCCGAGACCTACCTCGGGTATCACTACACCGAGCCCAGCCTGGTCGGCGAGATCGTGCACCAAGATGTGATGGCTGACTACGCACCTCCCGAGACCATTCCCCAAGACACGTTCGCCTTCGGTGGCCAGTGGAACGTGGGTTCGGAGGGGGCGGTGGCTGGCAAGGGGGCCACACTGCTCCTGCGGTTCCGAGCCCAGGACGTCTACCTGGTCCTAGGCGGGCAGGGAACGGGCGGGCAGGGAACGGGCGGGCAAGGAACGGGCGGGCAGGGAACGGTGCGGGTAAGCATCGATGGCCAGCCCACCGCCACGGTGGTCGTGTCGGGTGAACCGAGGCTCTACCAGCTGGTCGGACCAGGAGCGGCTCGCCGGGGTCTGCTTACGGTGGCCGTTCCTGCGGGGGTGGAGGCGTATGACTTCACCTTCGGGTAGCTCGTGATCTGCACTGGGCCAGGAGGATCGGCCAGGAGGATGAGCCAGGAATCTTTGGGGGATGGTTGCAGGGATTGTTGTGGCGAATAGTCGGGTCGAAAGACCCTGATCGTGGTCCGTGAGTCTGCTGGCCGGGCTCGTGAGTGCCTGATTCAGATATTTCTTTTCAGGGCTCGACGAGCCACTACCCAGATGAGCGGCGAAGAGGGGCGCTACGCAGGCACCCAGCGCAACACTGGGTGCAGCCCGTAGGCAGGCCTACTGCGCTGCTCCTCGCTAGGCACGGGAGTCGTGCCATCCGGTCCGCCCAGGCACGGAAATTGCCAGGTTGCGGCACGCCTGGGCCAGGATCCGTGTATAGTCATCTTCCTCGCACGGAGTCGCCCTTCTCGGACCGGGAGCAATCCCACCCCGATTGACATGCCGGCTTCGATGCGTTAGTGTTACCAGTCCCGGTGAACGCCCCTAGGGGTGGCGCCAGGCAACTGCAACTGAGGCTCTGCCTCTATCTGCGGTCATTCCGGCACCAACACCTTACGGTGTGTGCCCGGTTGCTCCTTGAAAACGGAATAGTGATAGCCAAAAGTCAGTGCGGGCGATCGCGGGGTAACTCGAGATCGCCAGTCAATTCAAAGCATTGAACGGACAACAACATCTGTTCTTTGCCAGTACTCAGTAGACCTCGAGGATCAGTGTCCTCTTGGTCTGCTCTTCGATTTTGGTCAGGCCTTCGGGTTTGACTGAGGTCTCAATGGAGAGTTTGATCCTGGCTCAGGACGAACGCTGGCGGCGTGCCTAACACATGCAAGTCGAACGAGGTTCAGTCAGTAGCAATACTGACGAAGACCTAGTGGCGAACGGGTGAGTAGCACGTGAGCAACCTGCCCCGAAGACCGGGACAACACCGGGAAACCGGTGCTAATACCGGATACCCCCACCGAGTCGCATGGCTTGGTGAGGAAATGGATTCCGCTTCGGGAGGGGCTCGCGGCCTATCAGCTTGTTGGTGAGGTAACGGCTCACCAAGGCTTCGACGGGTAGCTGGTCTGAGAGGACGATCAGCCACACTGGGACTGAGACACGGCCCAGACTCCTACGGGAGGCAGCAGTGGGGAATCTTGCACAATGGGCGAAAGCCTGATGCAGCAACGCCGCGTGAGGGACGAAGGCTTTCTGAGTTGTAAACCTCTTTCAGCAGGGACGATTGTGACGGTACCTGCAGAAGAAGCCCCGGCCAACTACGTGCCAGCAGCCGCGGTAATACGTAGGGGGCAAGCGTTGTCCGGATTTATTGGGCGTAAAGAGCTCGTAGGCGGCTTGGCAAGTCGGATGTGAAACCTCCAGGCTCAACCTGGAGTCGCCATTCGATACTGCCATGGCTAGAGTTTGGTAGGGGACCACGGAATTCCTGGTGTAGCGGTGAAATGCGCAGATATCAGGAGGAACACCAGCGGCGAAGGCGGTGGTCTGGGCCAATACTGACGCTGAGGAGCGAAAGCGTGGGGAGCGAACAGGATTAGATACCCTGGTAGTCCACGCCGTAAACGTTGGGCACTAGGTGTGGGGACCTATCGACGGTTTCTGTGCCGCAGCTAACGCATTAAGTGCCCCGCCTGGGGAGTACGGCCGCAAGGCTAAAACTCAAAGGAATTGACGGGGGCCCGCACAAGCAGCGGAGCATGTGGCTTAATTCGAGGCAACGCGAAGAACCTTATCCTGGGTTTGACATGCATGGATTAACCCTATGAAAGTAGGGCCACGCTCGCAAGAGTGGAACATGCACAGGTGCTGCATGGCTGTCGTCAGCTCGTGTCGTGAGATGTCGCGTTAAGTCGCTAAACGAGCGAAACCCTTATCCTTAGTTGCCAGCACGTTATGGTGGGGACTCTAAGGAGACTGCCGGTGTCAAACCGGAGGAAGGCGGGGATGACGTCAAGTCCTCATGGCCTTTATGCCCAGGGCTGCACACGTGCTACAATGGGGAAATCAATAACAACAACAGTCCGCATCGATTCGACAACGCTGATTTTCTCCTCTCCAACTTGGTTATATGAAGCCGTTACGCAGGAAACTGCGTAGCGGCTTTTTTCGTTACTAAAATTAGCCTAATTCGTCGAGCATTTAGTATTACTGATGCCAGCGGTTTTAGTTCCGCAATTAGTCGAATTGGGTTTAACGATCAGCCCGCTGGGCGGTGGTGAAAATCCCGGATG
>CAIVIS010000184.1 GCA_903906055.1 uncultured Acidimicrobiaceae bacterium | reverse complement strand
TCGTCTCCGGCCAGCCCATCAACTCAAAGTGATGATGAAGCGGAGCCATGAGGAAGACTCGGCGGTGGAACAGACGGAAGCTGATCACCTGGATGACCACGGACAGCGTGATGATCACGAACAGTCCACCGATGATGATCAACAGCAGGTCCAGGTTCATGAGAAGACACAGGGCCGCCAGGCCGGATCCAATGGACAGCGATCCGGTGTCGCCCATGAAGATCTTGGCCGGTGCCGCGTTCCACCACAGGAATCCGAGGCAGGCGCCAGCCAGAGCGACCGAGGCCAGCGCCAGATCGAGCGCATCAGCCACGTGGTAGATGGCGAAGTGGCGGTACTGCCAGTAACCGATGATGGCAAGACAGGCGAAACAGAACGTGGAAGAACCGGCGGCCAGGCCGTCCAGCCCATCGGTCAGGTTCACGGCATTGGCCGCGGCGGCGATGATGAACGTGGCCCAGATGACCCAGACGGCTGTCCCCATGTGCAGTCCGATCGAGTCATACCGGGTGAACGACAACGTCGTCGATGCATGCGCCCAGTAGACAGCCAGGATGGAGAACACCAGCCCCAGCGCTACCTGCGCCCCGAACTTGGCTCGCTTGTTGAGGCCCAGACTCCGACGATGACGGAACTTGATCCAGTCATCGGCGAAACCGATTGCCGCCGCGCCGATGATGGCAAACATCACCAGGATCCCCGATGGGGACAGGTTCACCCCAGCCATCAGATGAGCAGAGAAGAAGCCGACGAGCACGGCACCCAGGATGCAGATGCCCCCCATGGTGGGCGTGCCCGCCTTGGCGATGTGCACCTGGGGGCCGTCTTCGCGTATCTGCTGGCCGATGTTGTTCTTGATCAACCACCGGATGAGGAAGGGCGTACTCAGCACCGCCACCCACAGGGCGACTCCGCCTGAGGTCATGAGCGGAATCATCGGCCGGGGGTTCCGAATCTCTCGTCGAGGGCGCGTTGCGCCTCTACCCGGTCATCGAACGGTGCGGTTTCGCCCCTGATCACCTGGGTCACTTCGTGGCCCTTGCCGGCGATCAACACGACATCGCCGGGCTCGGCCGCGGAAATGGCGACCCGGATAGCAGCGGCCCGATCGGGTTCTACGTGCACGTCGGCGTCGGCCGCCGTGCCGGAACGGATCGCCTCGATGATGGCGTCGGGATCTTCGGAACGAGGGTTGTCCGAGGTGATCACCACCACATCGGCGTGTTCGGTGGCTACAGCCCCCATCAGTGGGCGCTTCCCGGCATCACGATCGCCCCCGCACCCAAATACGCAGATCAATCGCTTCCCTGTCGCCAAGGTGCGTGCCGCCTCCAACGCCACCAGGAGACCATCTGGCGTATGGGCGAAATCGACCAGCACCGAGATCGGCGCTCCTCGACCCACCAGTTCCATGCGTCCCGGTACCGGTGGGGCCGCATTCAGCCCTTCCACCACGGTGGCATCGTCGATGTCCAGCGCCGATGCGATGCCGGCAGCCATCAGGGCGTTGTCGATGTTGAACTGGCCCGACAGCGGCAGTTCCACTTCTCGACCCCTCCACGTGAACCGTGACATCCCCACCGACAGCGTCACCCGTTGCGCATCACCGCGCAGCACGCGTGTCACGCCCACTCCCACCATCTCGTCGAGGAGTCGGGCGCCCCAGACGTCATCGGCAAAGACCACGCCATGGCGACAGCGGTCGGCTGTGAACAGCGACGCCTTGGCCTCGAAGTACGAGTCCATGGTGCCGTGGTGATCGAGATGATCCCGGCTCAGATTGGTGAAGGCGGCCACATCGAAGACGATGCCATCCACGCGGTGCTGGGTCAGGGCATGCGAGGACACCTCGATGGCCGCCGCCGTGCAGCCCGAGGCGACCAGTCCGGCCAGTGCACGCTGGAGGTCAGGGGACTCCGGGGTAGTGCGTACTCCCCCGAGGGTGCCGATGATGCCTGTCTGGCGACCGTCCACATCCAGGATCGAGCGCACCAGGTGAGTAACTGTCGTCTTGCCGTTGGTGCCGGTCACCCCCACCATGTCCAGCGCACGCGCCGGATAGCCATGGAATGCGGCGGCCATCTCGGCCATTGCTGGCCGGAGCGCCTCAGGTAGCACCTCTACCTGGCCTACTCCGAGATCGAGGAAGTGGTCGCACAGCAGACTGGTGGCACCCCGTGAGACGGCCTCCGCGGCATGCAGGTGGCCGTCGGTCATCTCACCACGTAGGCAGCAGAACAGTGCGCCTGGCTCGACCCTGCGGCTGTCATACTCGACCGCAGTCACCCCGATGGCAGTCACATCTCCCATGATGGCCCGTACAGGAACTGCCTCGAGGAGATCGGCCACCATCACCACTGAAGCATCCGGTACTTCAGGGGAGAGGCATTGACACGAGCGTACGAATCCGGGCCCACCTAGGGGCCTTCCGTGACGGCCCGGGCCGGCACGGAGACACTTCCCGCACCACCAACGGCTGTGGTCGAGGCGGCCGCTGTGGCCGCGGCAGTCGTGGGGATACCGAAATGATGCAGCGCATACGCCATGATCGTGGAGAACACCGGAGCTGCCACCGCTCCACCGTAGATCGGCGTGGGGTGATTGAGGACCACGATGGCCGAGAGCACCGGATGCTGGGCGGGTGCGAATCCAGCGAACGATCCGATGTAGTCGCCTGGGATGTACCCCAGGTGGTCTGGGCTCGGGACCTGCGCCGTGCCGGTCTTGCCAGCCACCGTGTAGCCATCGACTGCAGCACTGACGCCGGTCCCGGTGGCCACCACGGACTCCAGCATGGTCGTGAGCTCAGCGTTTGTCTTGGCGTCTATGACCCGATGTGCCGGCGAGGCCGCAGCCGCCTGCATCTTTCCGCCTAGGCCCACCATCCCCCGGACCAGACGGGGGGAAACGAATACTCCGCCGTTGGCCACTGCGTTGTAGGCATCGAGGACCTGCTGGGCAGTCACGGCGTCACTCTGGCCGATCGGCGTGGATCCGATCGATGTCCCGGTCCACTGGCGCGGTCCAGGAATCAGGCCTTGGGATTCGCCCGGTATCCCCAGTCCCGTCTTATGTCCGAACCCGAGGTTGGAGATCTGGTTCAGCAGACGGGTCTCACCCAAACCCTGGGCAATTTCGATGGTGCCGATGTTCGACGATTCGGCCAAGACTTGAGTCGCCGTCATCGATACCGTGCCGTGTGGTTCCGCATCGCTGAACGTGTACTTGCCCATGGGGAGTGAGGGGGGTACCGAGAGTGCGGTGGTCGGCGAGATGACACCGGCAGCCAGTGCTGCCGAGAAGGTCACCAGCTTAAATACCGAACCAGGCTCGTAGACCTGAGTGACCGACGAGTTGGAGGATGCCTGGGAGATACCCGAGGGGAGCGTGTTGGACTGTCCGATCAGCTGAGGGCCCGAGGTATTCGGCTCAGGAGACAACTTGGCAGCAAGGGTGGGAGTGCCCGCGTGGGCCGGCGTGGTCGTGGCCGTCGGGGTCGCAGGGGCGGGTGTGGCGGGTGTGGCGGCTGCGTCTGGTGTGGCGGTGAGGTTGGCGCTGGCGATGATGTCACCGGTCGCAACATTCATGATGATGGCCATGCCACCTGACGCGTGGGCAGCCACGATCTCGGATGCAAGCGCCTGTTCTGCGACGTACTGCACTGACTGATCGAGGGTGAGTTCCAGACCAGTCCCCGGCTCAGCGGGTGTGGTCTTGCTGGTCGACGAGGACGATCCAGATGAAGAGTCGGTGGACTCGGTCGAACCGGGCTTGCCAGCCAGCGTCGACTGGTACTGGTATTCGAGCCCCGAGACTCCATTGCCGTCCCAGCCGACGTTGCCCACCACCGGCTGAGCCAAAAGGCCGGCGGGGACGACCCGCTGAGACTCGGGAATCAGGTTGATCCCATTGATCATGAGCTTGGCAATGGCGGAAGAGACGGCATCAGGAACGCGGTGGGCCAAGTAGACGAACCCGGTCGGCTCGGTCAGCTGTGACCGGAGAGTGGATGTGGGAATGCCAAGAAGTGGCGAAAGCACGGCGGCGACTGCCGTCGGATCGGTGATGATCTTCGGATCGGCCACCACGGTCTGTCGGGTGACCGTCTCGGCCAAGATCTCGCCGTTGCGGTCGTAGATGCCGCCACGGAGCGGGGGCACGACGACGACGTGGGTCAGCTGGGCCTGCGATAGCGCTGCGTAGTGGCGGTGGCTGAACTCTTGGACCTGGACGAGTCGCACCACCATCACCAGGAATACCATCGATAGGAGCAGGCGCATCGCCCGAGTACGCCGACTGAGGAGTACCGCTGGACTCACTTGGCCGCTCCCTTTGCATTCGATGCAGTGCTGGACTTGGCGGGTGCAGGTGCGGGGGCTGGCTTGGTCGGTGCAGGGGTGGGGGCGGGTGCGGCTGCGGGTGCAGCTGCGGCTGCGGGTGCGGCGTTACCCGTCTGCGGTGTGGCCAGCGGCTTGTCGAGAGGGACCTGCGGCAGGTAGACGACCTCTGCTGGTGCCGTCAGGCCGAGAGCCATGCCTTGGGCGACGATCCGGTTCGGAGCGGCCAACTGGGCTACTTCGGTCTGCATCGCCTTCTGCTTGGCCTCTTCCACGCTGATCTTCGCCCCGAGCGCGGTCATGCGCAGCTGACCCTGGGCCACCAGTGCGTCTCCTGCGACGACGAACAGCAGACTGCCGACCACCATCGCCACGGACACGATGATGTAGAACCGGTGCGAGGGATTCCGACGAGCTGTCCGGCGCGGCTCCGCTTGGTGGATGCGTAGTGGGGGCCTCCGACTGCCCGGACGCGCCTGGGGCGCTGCCGCAGCACGGCGTGCAGCAGTGGTGGCGGCCGGTGCCATCAGGCCACTTCACCGGTGCTGGTGGCTGCGTCTGCCTCGTTCGGGAGACGTTCGATCACCCGGAGGCGGGCCGCCTCGGACCGGCGGTTGCGAATGACCTCGTCGTCGGTAGGTCGCCGTGACCCCCGATTGACCAGGCGGAACTTCGGATCTGCACCACACATGCAGGGCAGGGCAGGCGGGCAGTGGCAATCGTCAGTCGATGCCTTGGTGAACATGGTCTTCACCATGCGGTCCTCTCCCGAGTGGTACGAGATGACCACACAGCGACCGCCGGGACGCAGCAGCCCCATAGCTGCTTCGAGCCCGATCTGGAGTTGGTCGAGCTCTTCGTTGACGGCGATCCGGATGGCTTGGAACACGCGGCGTGCAGGGTGTCCCCCGGTGCGTCGTGTGGCGGCGGGAATGGCCTCCCGGACGATGTCAGCGAGCTCACCCGTGGTGGTGATCGGACGAGCGGCGATGATCGCTCGAGCGATCCGACGAGCAAACCGCGTCTCACCGTTGTCGGCGAACAGCTCGACCAGGGTGTCTTCGTCCGAGTCGTTGACCACGTCGGCACCAGTGCGGCCGACCGTCGGGTCCATGCGCATGTCCAGTGGTGCGTCCCGACGATAGGAGAAGCCCCGCTCGGCCATATCTAGCTGCGGCGAGCTGACACCCAGGTCGAACAGGACCCCGGTGAGCCCCCGCTGGTCGTCCGGAGTTCCCAGCGAATCCTGGACCTCACGCACGACGGCCCCGAGCGAGTCGAACCTCGCCCGGCGGATGATGGCCCGTCCGCCGAATACTGCCAGCTCGCCCGTAGCGGCAGCCACGGCCATGGGGTCGCGGTCGATTCCCAGGAGTTGGATGCCGGGATTGGCGTCGAGCAGAGCCCGTCCGTGCCCAGCACCACCCAGTGTGGCGTCGAGCACCAGCCCGTCAGGCACGGAGGTGAGGAGTTCGATGACTTCAGCGGCCATGACCGGCTCGTGGGGGAAGGCCTGGCTCATCTGCAGTCCCTCGGCCGGCAGGACACGGGCGGGTGGAGGACCGCTCCGATCCGGCTGGGAGGAGGCGGAGGAGGATTCTCCCAGCGCTCCGGTCGAGGGACTGCACATGGGCCACACACGTTCGATATGGACGTCGTGGCGGGCCACTGCGGCCTGGCCAGACTGCAGCGGCGTGGGACGAGGGAGTGATGCCGGGTGGCCGACGCGTTCAGCCAGGTCAGACGCCGACAGTGCCGCGGAAGAGGTCGTGATCCGGCGTACGGCGCTGCGATCGATCCGGTGGGACGAGGTGGCCGTCCCGGTGTCACCGGTCGACGGGTCAACGGACCCCGTGTCACGGGCAGAGGTGTCACCGGTCGGCGCGTCGGCGAGGTCGGCGACGGCGGAAAGGGTGGCCGAGCCCTGTCGGGGCCGCCGGGCACTGAGTGCCCGTCGATCCTGGTCAGGGGCACCGTGGCGGACGAGGTGGAGGCGCATCGTGCCACTCAGCCGTCTTCGCCCATGGTCAGACGAGCTTCCTCGGGGAGCACCTTCTGGTCCCACTTGGCCCGGTCCCACAGCTCGACCCGGTCGATCGCTCCTAGCACCAGCACCTCGGACTCCAGGCCGGCGTACTCCCGCAGTCTGGTCGGAATCGCCATCCGACCCTGCCGGTCGACCTCCAGTTCGTGGGAGGTCGATGCCCACAGACGCACCAGGTTGCGGTCGCTGCGGCTGCTCGTTGCCCGTTCCATCATGGAGTCCATCTGCAGTTCGAACTGGTCCGGCGTCCACAGCGACAAGCAGCCGTCCTGCTCGGGAGCGAGAAACCCACCGTCCTCGAAATGGGTACGGAACTTCGCCGGCAGGATCACCCTTCCCTTGTCGTCGAGCGAGTGCTCGTGTCTGCCGAAGAAACGTGCCACTGGACTTTGCTCCCACAACGCTCCCCGTGGTGTCCGGTACCCGACTATTTCGGGTCCCTCCCTTTCCCACCACTTTGCTCCACCATAAACCCCTTGGCCCCACTCGTCAACCATTTCTCACCAATTTCGCCCTCGGAATGCGCCACGAGCTGCTCGCCTTCGCTGGCGGGGCAAACGGCGGACGCGACGTGGCAGATATCAGCGCCTCGACTACGGGGGGCGGCCCCGAGTGCGGCCTGTCGAACGGCTGGTGACCACCCCACTTGCCCCCACCGGAAATCCTTGGCCAACGCTCCACTGGCGTGACGGCAGATCGCCACGCATCGGCGTACGCGGCTACGAGCAGATGGCGAACGGCGGCGAGGTTCTGTGCCGCTAGGGAAGCGAGTCGATGAATGCTGCTGCTACGGCTCCAGCCGCGTTGGCCACCACCATGCGACGGATCCCGCCCTGGGACGCCATCTCGTCAGCCACCCCGGTGACTGCCTCGGCCAGGTACCCAGAAGCGACGCTGCGCTCATCGCTCGTGATCCGCAGCAGGTCCACCAGAAGTTGGGGATCCCAGTGCAGCACGCACGCCCCGTGGAACCATGCCCCCACCCGGTTGCGACGCTGGGACAGCCCGACGACCTTGCGACCCGTGACCGTCACCTCACCGGCACCCACTCCCCCGAAGCAGATCAAAGACGACCATCGGGTCCGGTCTACCGGGCGACCGGACTGCACCTCTACCCCGGCCAGCCCGATCTGCTTCAACGCCGAGCCCCATGTGGCACCGAGCCAGTCGAACGCTCTCGTCACATCCGCATCCCACAGCGGGTCCCCGCTGGGCACCCAAACATCTATCCACACCGGGTCCTCCGGCGTCACCAGCACCGCACCCCCTCCAGACCGTCGGTGCACCACATCGATGCCGCACTTCGCCGCCAAACGCCGATCCACCACCGCTGGCGACTGGGTGGATCCGAGCACCACAGCCGAACGAGTGGGGTGGCAGACCGCTACGGCCCGGTCCTCAGGACCATCTGCGACTGACGGCCACGCATCATGCAGTTCGGCCGCCGACCCCCTGCGCTCCTCGATCCGCCAGTGACCCGACACGCCCCGAGTCTGGCATCGGAAGGCTCCGGCCCGCACCGCCGTCCATTGCCATATATTCCGACCAGTCCTCACTCGTGTTCCCACAGAGGGCGAGCAGTTGCACGCGGTGGCGGGGGGCGACGGGTGTGGTCCGCAGCACCATGCCCGCTTCGTGGGGCAGCCGGTCCTCCTTGCGGGTGTTGCACGCCCTGCAAGCAGCGACCACGTTCTCCCACGTATGCGGACCACCCTTGCTGCGGGGGATCACGTGGTCGAGGTTCTCGGCCGACAGTCCGCAGTACTGACACTTCCCGCCGTCGCGGGCGAAGACCGTCCGCCGGTTGACTGCCACCCGGTAGTCGTAGGGGACCCTGACGTAACGGACGAGGCGGACCACCGATGGTTCAGGGATCGTCACCCGTTCCGCCCGAAACACCCGCTCGGTGGCGTGGATCGTCTCGGCCTTGGTACCGAGCACCAGCAAAACAGCACGCCGAGAGGACACGATACTTAGTGGCTCGAAGGTGGCATTCAGCACCAAGGCCCGCCGACTCGCCAGCAGGGGCGAGTGGACCGGTGACGCGTCGATCTGGGCCGAACGAAGAGAAGCCGCCGCAGCTCCGGACACGGGCGGGCGTTCCACGGGCTTCGGCTACCGATGCCCACCAGGACGTCGTGGAGCCGCCACTTCTGTGGCCCGGCACCACTGCAGGAACGAGATGACATCAGCCCGGTCCGGTACCTCATCAGGGCGCCCGTATGCCGTGACCATGCGGAACTCCCAGAGCCGACGGTCCGGCAGCGGAAGATGGGGAGGTGACCGCCACCAGTTCCGGGGCGCCATCCGACGGAGTTCGCGTACCGCCGTCCACCACAGACCGGGCCGGACCAGGACCGCAGTCAGCAGGACGGACATCTCTCGGAAGGAGTACCGGACTGCGGTGGATGCACTCATCGCCCACCATCTTCCATCACCATGAGGTATCGCCGCGCCACGGCGGCTGCTCCCACCAACGGTCCATCCGCCCCGAGTCCGGCACGTTCGATACGCGTCGAGCGGGCGAAGTCCAAGCCACACCGGAGGTCGATTTCGGCTTGGGCTGCGGCAAAGAACTCCTCGCCGTAGCCGAGTGCTACCGAGCCGGCCACCACCGCCAACTGAAGATCGAGGAGGTTGGCAACCGATGCCACTGCCCGCCCCACGAGGGTTCCGCACCGTCGGCGCATCGCGATGTCGGCTTCGCTCGCGGGATGCCCGGTGATGGCGGCGATCGCCGTTCCTGACGCCTCTGCCTCCAGGCAACCCTGTCCTCCACACACGCACATGCGCCCCTGCGGTTCGACTACCAAGTGGCCGATGTGGCCAGCGTTGCCACCGGAGCCATCGAGCAGGCGTCCATCGAGAACCACTCCCCCGCCCACTCCGGTCGACACCACCATGGCCAGATAGTTCGACTGGCCTCGTGCGGCCCCGATCCACCCCTCGCCCAGAGCGAGCGCCTTGGCATCGTTGTCGACCACTACCGGCAGACCCAGATGCCCATCCAGACGCCCTTGTAGGGGGAACCCGCGCCACCCGGGGATGTTGAGGGGCGAGACGGTGCGCCCACCAGACTCCATCGGCCCGCCACATCCCACACCGCAGATCGACGGCAATACCGTCGAGCGCGAGAGGACCTCCTCGATGATTCGGCACAGGCCGTCAAAGAGAACTTCGGGATCAGAGGTTTCCGGGGTTGCGGTTCGAACTCGATCGAGCACCAGCCCTGAAGCGTCGACGAGTCCGACTTCCATCTTGGTTCCGCCGATATCCACGGCCAGGAAGACGTCCCGTTCCGCCACGCCGACGAAGGCCGGATCATCGACAGCAGTGCCACGCACCAGCAGGCCCTCCGCCATCAATGGCTCGGTGCTGCCTGCTGGGAGATCAGTCGTCTCGCTGGAAGCGTCCACGGATCCAGTCACGGGGATCCTGGACCGGATTGTTGATGCTGCGGGTGTGGAGCGACCGAGAGATGTCGTCGATACCCGCCTTGCCCATCCGCCGAGCATTGTTGGCGAATACCACGCCGGAGAGGAACATGACGATCACGCCGACGAAGCCGAGCGCCAGGCTGGAGGCAAACGTGAAGAACATGAAGACCAAGGCGGCCACGAAGACCAAGGCGGACCATACGCAGTAACGACCGGCATGCCGGTACACCGTCTCCGAGCGGACGCGCTCGGCGAAGTCTGGGTCCTCCTGATACAAGGACTGCTCCAACTCGTGGAGAATCCGTTGTTCGTGCTCAGATAACGGCACCTTCTTGTCCCCTCCACCCATCTTCAGCCTCGGCGGTGACTACTTGACCAATCATCGCGCAACCCACGGCATAACGCACGCCACCGCAGACCTCGCTTTCGAGGGACTCGGCCGACCAATTCCCTTCGACCATGCTACAGGTTGTCGACCGGATTTCGGCTGGTTTTTCCAGGTGCGGGTAGTTCGCCTTCCGATTCGGCCTCCTCGGGAGCCCCGGGGCCCCACTGGGCATCACCCCGCTGGCGCACCCGAAGCCCGTCGGGAGTCACCAACGACGCCGGCCCGACCGCTTCGCCCCCATACCGGGTCCGGATCGCATCAATGGCATCCGTCACCGATCCCCAGGTCTGCTGGAGGCGCTCAGCCGCTTGACCTGCATCTTCGGTGAGGCCAGCGGATCCTCCATCTCCATCCGAGGGGGAACCGGAACCATTGGCATCGAGGTCGAGGCGGAGCTGTGCGCCCCCACCTGGTTCAGCCAAGCCCGACAGGCTCACCCCGAGCAGCCGCACCCCCTTGACCAGATCCACGTCATCGAGCAGGGCGGCGGCCACCGATGCAATTGCCACAGTGGCATCGATCGGCCCGTCCAACGTCTGAGACCGAGTGATCTGGGTGAAGTCCGCATACCGGAGCTTGATGGTCACGGTCCGAGTGGCCCGACCTGCTTTGCGCAACGCCGTAGCTGACGCATCGACCATTCGGTGGAGGCGCCGCTGGAGGTCATCGATGTCCCACAGATCCGAGGCGAACGTCTCTTCGTGGCCGATCGACTTGGCCTGCTGCACGGGCAGTACGGGCCGGACATCGATCCCTCGGGATAGCTCGGACAGGTGGCGCCCGGCAGCCGTGCCCAGATACCGCTCCAGCGCGTCCGGTTCCACAGCAGCCAGCTCGCCCACCGTGGTGACCCCGAGGGCCAGGAGGCGCTTTTCGGTCACCGGGCCGATGCCCCACAGCGCCCGCACCGCCATGGGGTGGAGGAAGTCCAGCTCGCCAGCCGGCTCCACTTCGAACACTCCGGATCCAGGTTCGATCCCCGCTAGCGAAGCCTTGGGTTTGGCCGCTTTGGAGGCCAGCTTGGCCATGAGCTTGGACCTCCCGACACCCACCGAGCACGCCAGACGCATCTCCACCAATACCCGGTGACGGATCTCTCGGCCGATCGTCATGCCGTCACCGAACAGGTGGACCGATCCAGTGACGTCCAAGAACGCCTCGTCCAAGGAGATGCCCTCCACCAATGGCGTGAACCTGGAGAAGATGTCGTGGAGCCGGGCGCTCTCCTCGGTATAGCGATGGAACCGGCCCGGT
>CAIVIS010000183.1 GCA_903906055.1 uncultured Acidimicrobiaceae bacterium | reverse complement strand
GGCCCGACCCGTCTGCGTGCCCTCGCAGAAGTGTCGTCTGGCACGCTCGGCGTCCGCTTCCAGCTGTTCGCCTACTCGGCGTTCATGCCCAACCGGACATCGACTGCCGTCAGCATCATCACTGGCCCGGCGCTCAACGCCACCAGCCTCGGCTTCTAGCCGACCGTGATTGCCGCACTTCTGGCTCGGCGCCGCAGGGCACTGGTTCTGAACGACGACTCCATCCTCGTCGAAACAGAAACCTCCATCAGCGACCTGTTGGGCACCGAGCCGGAAGTTGCGGTACCTCACACCATGCAACGCGCAGTGCCCGCCCGACCTCGATCCAAGGACTAACCCATGGCAACCAAACTCGGAGCCACTGGTGGCGCTAACGCCTTCCGCACTGCGTCGGGCGCATCAATCATCAGCGCCGCCACCTACATCTCGCTGCACACCGCTGACCCCACCTATACCGGTGCCGTCGGTGAGGCATCTGGTGGCTCCCCGGCCTACGCCCGCAAGGCGATCGCCTGGAACGCCCCCACATTCTCCGCTGGCACCGAGACCATCACCAACTCGGGCGCCATCACCTTCGACGTTCCTGCCGGCACCTACGCCTGGTGGGGCATCTGGGACGCACTCGCCGGTAACTTCCTCATGGGCGGGACCTGCACCAGCCAGACCTTCGCCGCCCAGGGGCAGTACCAGATCGCCATCGCTGCACTGACCATCACCGCCGTCACGGCCTAACTCATGGCCGGTCAGTCCGGGGTAGCCGGCGTCGGGGTCCAGGGGCTGGCAGTCCAGGGCTTCAACCCGGCAGCGGCGTCTACTAACACCGGTACGGGCGCCATCACCATCACCGGGCTCGCCACCGGCGTCAAGATCCTCCAGGGCTCGGCATCGAGTTCGATCACCCTGTCCGGTTCAGCCGTCGGCGCCCAGGTCGGCCTGAACACTGCAGTCGCTGCCATCACCATCACCGGCTCAGCCGTCGGCACCCTGGTGGCGTTCGGCACCGGTACGGGCGCCATCACCATCACCGGCACCGCCACCGGGTCGCTGACCGCCACTGGCGTCGGCTCCGGGTCGATCACCCTGGCGGGCAGCGCAGTCGGTCGCCTCGTCTACCAGGCCACCGGTACGGGCGCCATCACCATCACCGGCACCGCCACCGGGCTCCAGCCCTTCACGCTCCCCGGACTGCCCGGCTACACCAACCCCACCAGCACCACGGGGTCGGCCAGCCCGAGCAGCTCGTCCGGCACCGTTTCGCCTACCTCGACAGGAGGACTCGCCTGATGGCTGCCGACATGACGATCAAGTGTGGGGATGTCCTCCCTTACCTGAACGACACCCTGACCTACTCCGACGGCTCAGCGGTCAACCTGACCGGCGCCAGCGTGAAGTTCATCATGCGCTCGCTCACGGCCACCTTGCCGACCGTCAACGCCGCAGCCACCATCCAGAGCGCCATCGCCGGAACCGTCCGCTACGCCTTCACCTCCACCGACACCGCTACGCCAGGCCGCTACCAAGGGATCTGGCAGGTCGTGTTCAGCGGCGGGCAACAGATGACGTGGCCGACGGTCGGAAGCCTCGACATCCAGGTCGAGGAGAACAGCGTCACCACCTCGGCGGCGCCCCTGCTGGCGTCACTCGGCCAGGTGAAGGACTACCTGAACATCACCAACGTCGACCGCACTCGGGATCAAAAACTCATCACGATGCTCAAGGCGATTGGTCCCGTGGTGGAAGCGATCACCGGCCCCATCGTGCAGCGCCCGATCACCAACGAGATGCACGACGGCGGCAGCGACCGGATCACCCTGCTCCACGGCCCGGTCGCCCA
Source organism: uncultured Acidimicrobiaceae bacterium (assembly GCA_903906055.1). Classification (GTDB taxonomy): domain Bacteria; phylum Actinomycetota; class Acidimicrobiia; order Acidimicrobiales; family RAAP-2; genus Bog-756. The sequence continues at coordinate 10,967 of CAIVIS010000183.1, read as the reverse complement.
GGTGACCAGCGTGGTCGAGTACCTGGCCAACGTGGAGTATCGGCTGCAGCAGATCCCCGCTGGCCGTCCCGATCTCGGCACCATGTGGAGTTATATGTTCGAGAAGGATCGCAGCATCATCCGTCGGGCACCCGGTGGCGGCACGCAGGTGTTCTTCGGTGGCACCGATTCGATCAGCGTGTCCTACATCGCCGGCCTCGAAGCCGTCCCGCCGAACGTCACCGAGGCGGTATGCGAACTGGTGCGGGTCCACTTCCAGGCCACCCAGCAAGGTCGCCCACGTCCAGGCGGTGGCTTCGGCTCCGATGATGACGCAGTGAACCCGATCATGGGCTTCTTCGTCCCGAACCGGGTGCGTGAGCTGCTCGTCCCGAACCGTCGCCACCCGAGCATCGCATGAGCATCCCGGTCTCTACCGTCCCCGCTGCCCTGTCCGGGCTGCAGACGCTCATCGCCGCCCAGGTGGCCACCGACCCGAACGCCGGCCAGATCGTGCTGTGCCTCGGCGAGCCGGGCATGGATCTCCCTAACGACGTGATCCAGATCGGTACCTACGTCCGCCGCTCGGTGCGCCCGCAGACCTTCATGGGCAGTTTCCAGGCCCAGGCGCTCGAGGAGGACTACGACATCGACTGCGTGGTCTCGTCCTGGTCCGGCGACGCCGACCCGGTGGCCATCGTCAACCGGGCCTACCAGCTCGTCGCCTACATCGAGACCGCCGTGCGGACAGATCCCACGCTCGGCAACGCCGTCCTCGAGGCATACCCATCCGGCACCACCGGCGGAAACCCCGAATGGTCTGGCGACCCCGTTGGCCGCCTTGTCGAGATCACCGTCAGCATCCACGTCACGACCCTCAACTAGGAGCCCCGCACCATGCCCCTGTTCCAGTACATCGGACAGCCAGAAGCCAACTACAGCTTCGACGTGAACCCCGACCCGACGGTCTACGAGCCCGTCGACGCCGCCCCTGTTTCATCCAAGAAGGCCACCTCGGCCCCAAGTGAGGAGTCCAAGTAATGGCCCAGTCATCTCGCAGGTCATGGATCGGTATCCAGCCCACTGCCGCCGACGGCATCCTGTCGACCTCCTACGCCGCTGGCGTCACGTCCATCGTGCTGTCCAACGTCCAGACCTGGCTGACCGCACCAGCCACCGGCCAGGTCATGGTCATCGTGGACGGCTACAACACTGAGCAGGTCACTGTAACGACCTACGCCACTGGAACCGTCACCTGTCCCGTCACAGTCAACGCCCACGGCGCCGGCTGCTACGTCTACTTCCAGGCCGCCGCAGTCCCGACGCTCGCCGCCTACATCCCGGTGACCAAGATGGACGCCCAGGACAACATCGCCATGATGGGCGATAAAGGGTTCAGGGGTTCGCAGGCGTCCGAGTACGGCGTGCAGCAGGGGATGCGGATCGGCAAACTGTCGATCGACGGCGACTTCTTCCCCGACACCGCCGGCTATTTCCTGGCCAGCCTGTTCGGCTACTACAAGTACGTGGCCACCGTAGCGAGCACCAGCCCGACCACCTACGCCTTCAGCCAGTGCAACAGCGCCCCGGCCAACACGCCGGGTCAGCCTGCACCGATCCTCGTCTACGCCTACAACCCGTCGAACGGCAACACCCGTGTGTTCGCTCGAGCGGTGGCATCAGACTTCACGCTCAAGGTCGACCCCGCCTCGCTGATGTCCTTCAGCTGCAACCTGATGTCCTACGCCTCTGGCGTCGTCACCAGCCCGACCTCGATCCCGCCGGCGTTCTCATCGTTCACCCCGGTGGCGTCGAGGGTCGCCACCATGAGCCTGGCCGGCTCGACCAGCATCAAGGTCGAGACCGCCGAGTTCGCCTGGAAGCGTGGCGAGGCTGCGGCCATCAACACCCTGCAGGGCATCCAAGACCCGATGGCGCTGTTCGTCGGCCCGCTTGACCTGTCCATCAAGGCCAAGTTGGTGTGCGACTCCGACACCGAGCTGAACTACTTCCTCAAGGGCACCCAGAACGCCCTGAAGTTGACGGCGACCCAGGGCACCACCGACCAGGTGAACGGCATCACGGTCCAGTGCACGAAGGTCAACTACAACGACGCCAACATCTCTCGGGATAAGGCATACGTCGAACTGACCTGTGACATCGACGCCATCGCCAACACGACCGACGTGGCGACAGGCGGCAACGGCTACTCGCCTGCCCTGGTCACCCTCAGCACCAACGGCACCGGCACCGCGCTGCAGTACGGGACCATCGCCTGATGCGCCTGGAGTTGCCCCACGACCAGTGGGCCGAGCTGCGTGAGCCCGACGAGATCCCCCGCAAGGCGGCCCGCAAGTTCCGCAAGGTGCTCTACCGCATCGCTGCCCCGGCAGCTGATGTCGACCAGGGACTGACCTCGGAGGCCCAGGCCGCCGAAGTGGGGCGGGCCATGCTGTCATCCGACGACGGCATGGACGGCGTCGAGGACCTGGCCGAGGCCATGGTCCTCGCAGCGGTGTCCGAGTGGTCGTATGGGTCGGTCTGCGGCGAGGTCATGGACGACATGCCCGACCACGCAGTCGACGCCATCTATGCGTCTTGTCAGGCACGGGGCTACATCGAGAAACTGATGCCGGACTTCGGGCCGTCGATGGATGAAGATTCCCCCACTACGCCTTCCTCGCACTAGCCAGCAGCCTGGAAGGCAAGCACCTGGCCGAGCCGCTGCCCCTGTGGCTGGCCAGCCCGCTGGAGACCTACCGCATCAGCCAAGCGTGCCCGTGGTGGGTGCCACCGGAAGATGAGACCGGCGACTTCAACCTGCTGGTGATGGCCCGCATCCACAACGTCTACGAGAACGACCGACTCCGGCTGCAAGCCGAGATCATGGGGGCAACCGGTGGGTGATCTGTTCTCGACGACGATGATCTTCGGCGAGTTCGACAGCCAGCGCAAAGAGGCGGAGAAGCAGTCCGCCGCAACGATCCGCTACGCCCTGCGCCAGATCGGCAATGACGTGGCCAAGGTCGCCAAGACGGTCGCCCCGGTCTACAAGGGGTCGACCAATAAGAAGGGCCGCCACTACATCGACCACCGGGCCGAGATGGAGTCGGGCAACCTCAAGAAGTCGATCCACAACGCCAAGAAGTTGGACCGGATCGGCGACACGTTCTACCTCAAGACCGCACCCATAGGGAAGAAAACCAAGACCATGAACAGCACCGTGGTCCGGTACAAGAACGCAACCCGAGGCAACACGCTGGAGTCGATCAAGGCCGCCCGTGAGAGCAGCGGCGCCGCCGGCAGTCGTACCACCAAGGCGACCCGGAAGCGTCCAGCGCACAAGGGCGACAGCAGCGGCGGGGCGATCCGAGGCGTGCAGCTCTACCGGTCCAAGATCGAGGAGCGGGCGCACTTCATGGAGGCGGGCAGGTCTGTCGCCGAGAACACGGCCACCGGGGTTACCCAGCGGGCATTCGACAAAGCGTTTGAGAGGTTCCGATGAGCGGTGCCAGCGTATTCGTCGAACTGAAGGCCAACATCTCGGAGTTCTCCACCAAGATGGGCGAGGCTCGTGGGGAGATGACGAAACTCTCGGCACACTCCGAGAGCAACCTGTCGAAGGTCTCTGCCGTCGGCAAGGGCGCACTGATGGGTGTCGCCGGCGCTGCCATCGGGATCGGTGGCATGGCCATCGAGGTCGCCGACAAGCAGGAGATCGCACAGAAGCAGCTCGAAGCCAGCCTGAAGGCATCGGGCACGTCGTGGGACTCGGTCAAGGACAAGGTCAAGCAGACCGGCGACGAGGCGACCAAGTACGGCTACACGCAGGAGCAGATCGACGGTGCGCTCAACGTCGGCGTGATCTCCACGCAGAACTACGGCAAGGCCCACGACAACCTGAAGGTGGCCATCGACCTGGCCGCCGCCAAGCACGTCGACCTGAACACTGCCATGGGAGCCGTGGACAAAGCCGCCCAGGGCAATACCAAGGCGCTCAAGCAACTCGGGATTGACCTACCCATCGCTGCCGGTGGCGCCAAAAAGGTCGCCAGCGCCAACGATGCAGTGTCGAAGGCACAACAAAAGGTCAACGACGACATGGCCGCCGGTGCCGACAGGGCCGCAGCCGGGTCGAAAGCCAACAACAAACTCGGCGCCGACGTGCTGGCACTCGAAGGTGCCCATAAGAAACTGACCGGCGCACAGCAGGCGGGCAACAACGTCCTCGATGCGCTGAAGCAGCGACTCAGCGGCCAGGCCGATGCGGCGGCTGAGACGTTTGCCGGGAAGTTGGCCGCAGCGAAGGCACAGACCACCAACCTGCTGGCCGAGATTGGCACCAAGCTGATGCCAGTGATCTCCACGATGATCACCGGCATCATGGGCGCGGTCAAGTGGCTGGAGAAGCACAAAGAGGTCGCCATCGCTATCGGCGCCGTCATCGGCACCGTCCTCGTCGCCGCCATCGTCACCTACATCGCCACGCAGGTCGCCGCCCTGGCCGTCACCGTGGCCAACGGCGTCGCTGCCACCGCCATGGGCATCGCTGCCGCCGCTGCCTGGCTCATGGCGCTCGGCCCCATCGGGCTGCTGATCGCCGCCGTCATGGCCGTCATCGCCATCGTGGTCCTGGTCGTCACCCACTGGGGCGAGATCAGCAAGTTCTTCAAGGAGATGTGGGGCAAGGTCACCAAGATCTTCGATGAGGCCATCTCCGCCGTCATCGGCTTCTTCAAGAAGCTGCCCGGCCAGGTCGTCACGGTCCTGGGCGACATCGTCAGCACGATCTTCGGAGCACTCAAGACCGCCGGGGTCTGGATCTGGCAGAACGTCCTGCAGCCGGTCATCAAGTACTTCGTGGACCTGCCGGGCAACCTGCTCACCGGCATCGGGGACATCATCGGCACTGTGTTCGGTGCGCTCAGCGGCGCCTGGGCATGGATCAAGACCAACTGCTACGACCCCATCGTCAACGGGTTCATGGCGCTCCCAGGCGAGATCGGTTCGGCCATCGGTGGCGCACTGTCGGGCATGGCCAGCATCGGCAAGACGATCATCAACGAGATCATCACCGGGCTCAACCTGGTCATCGATACCGTCGACTCCGCCATCGGCGCCATCTCGTTCTTCGGGGTCGGCCTGCCGAAGCACCTGATCCCCGACATCCCCCACCTGGCCAAGGGTGGCCCGCTGGGTGCCGGCCAGATGGCGCTGGTCGGCGAGAACGGCCCAGAACTGTTCGTGCCCAGTGGCGCAGGCCAGATCGTCCCCCACGGTGCGTTCGGTGCCGGTGGTGGCCGAGGTGGTAGCGGCCCGGTGAACATCACGGTCCAGATCGCCGGCCATGACGTAGCCAGCGTCCTGCTCCCCTCGCTGCAGACCACTGTGCTCCAGGCCCAGCGCAGCTCGAGCGTGCCCATCTTCGGATCGGCGGCATGACCGCCCTGACGATGCCGACCATCGTGGTCGAGGTCGCGTTCCAAGACACGATCACCTATAGCGCCCCGGTCTGGACCGACGTGACCCGCTGGGTGCTCGGTGCCAACACCACCATGGGACGCCAGCACGAGCTGCAACAGGTCCAGCCCTCGACGGCGACCATCACGCTGGACAACCACGACGGGCGGTTCTCGCCCTGGAACACCGCCAGCCCCTACTACTACGCCGGTCTAGGACTCACCCCTGGCCACCCGGTGAAGATCAAGGCCACCTGGCTGGGCGTCACCTACGACGTGTTCACGGGCTACATCAAGAGCCTGGTGCCCACCTACGGTGCATCTCGGTCGACCATGACCATGGCCTGCTACGACTGGCTGGCGCTGCTCAACTTCTCCACGCTCGACGTGAACACCTACCAGGCGTTGGCGCTGGTTGGCGCCACCCATTATTGGCCACTGTCCGACACCGTCGGTTCGCCCACTGCAGCCGACCTCGCCGGGTCGGTGGCGCTGTTCCCGTCGGATGGGGCGACCTTCGGGGCGCCGGGGCCGTTCCCCTCGATCCCGGTGACTGGTGGGAACTGGTGGGCGCATAACGGCCTCCACAGCACCGCCACCGTCACCCTCGGTGCGGCTTGGACGATAGAGGGCTGGGTCAACACGACGGTCAACGTCACTGCCCAGTACCTGCTGTTCTCCGACGGCCTCACAACGCTCGACCTGGATGGATTCGGGCGGGCGAGGATTCAGAGCGTCGCCGCCGGCCCGGACCTCACCGATGGCAAGTGGCACTATGTCGCAGCCACCGCCGATGGCACGACCCTGACGCTCTACGTCGACGGTCAGCGGGTATCGAGTTTCGCGTATACCTACTCCGGGCCTGGCTCTACCGTGCAGGTCGGGTTCGACGCCGACAGTTCCAACGGGCCGTCCTCTTTCGCCCAGTTCGCCCTATGCGCCACCGCTCGTACCCCGGCCCAGATTGCTGCGCTCTACGCCGTCGGCACGGCGGGGTTCGCTGCCCAGGACGCAGGGACTCGGGCGTCGGGCGTGCTGCTCGCCGCCGGCGTCCCGTCGGCGTTCGTCTCGTCGACCATGGCGGGTTCGGGCGTCACCACCCTCGAGTCGGCCACTTCGTCTCTCGGCAGCACGACGGCGATGTCGTACCTGAACACGGTGATGACATCGGAGCGAGGCGTGCTCTACCAGAACACGTCCGGCGTGGTCACGTTCCTGAATCGGCACTACCCCTACGAGTCGACCAACGCCAACACGTCGCAGTACACCTTCGGCTACGCCAGCGGGCAGCTGCACTACTACTCGGCCAACTTGGTGCCCGGCGAGGACGACATCGACATCTGGAACAACGTGAACGTGGGGCGCAACGGGGGCACCACGCAGAACGCCTTCGACACCACTAGCCAGTCCCGTTATGGCCGGCGCACCATGTCCACCACCGGGCTCCTACTCCTTGACGACCTGCAATCCATGGCGCTTGCCCAGGGGCTGCTGCTCCAGTACAAGGACGCCAAGCCTCGGGTGCGCTCGATGACCGTCGACTCCACCATCGGCGCAGGTGCCGCCCTGCCCGCCATGCTCGGCCTCGACCTCCTTGACCGCATCACGATCAACTGGCGGCCCATCGACGGCACCACGGTCGACTTCTCCCAGCCGTCGCTGGTGGAGCAGATCACGCACACCATCACGCCCGAGCAGTGGACGACCACGCTGGCCGTCACGCCAGTGGGCACCGAGACGTTCTGGCGGATCGACATGACCGCACTCGATAACACCGTGCCCACCGGGCTCGGGTTCTAGGAGGAACGTGCCCACCAATACCCCTATTCCGAGCAAGGCCGTCAACGCAGTCCTGGCCTCGAGCGAGTGGAACACGCTGCTCTCCCTGAACAGTGGCACCGGCGTCTACGCTGCCGGTGGTGCGTGGCTCGGGACGCCGCCGCCGAGGACCGCCCCTAACTTCCTGATCTCCGCCGGCTACGGCGTCGTCACCTTCTCCGGTGGTATCGGCACCGTGCTGTTCACTGGGTTCCCGAACGGCATCCTGGCAGTCACCGTCACTGGTAACGCAGGGTCTGGCACCGACGTGACTCTCACCACCCAGGGCACTGCGGCGCTCAACGCCGTCGGTGTCTATGCCACGTCGGCTGGGTCGCCGTTCACCGGGGGAATCGGCGTCCACTACATCATCATCGGCTGGTAATGGCCCGGCTCCCGCTGGCCATCTGGAAGGGCCCGATCCCGTCCAGCAACTACGCCGCAGGGCCGACCACCAAGATCGGCACCGTCCACCACGTCATCGTCGGTGGTGCTGACGGCGCCCTGGCCACGTTCAAGAACGGCGCCAACCAGGTCTCTGCGCACTTCATCGTGTGCGGCCCTGGCGACTCCAGCCCCGACGGCACGATCTGGCAGCTGCTCGACACCGGGGACTGCTGTTACGCCCAGGCGAACGGCAACTACCCACCGACGGCCTACATCGGCATCGAGACCAGCGGGCAACCCACCACGGCGATGACCGCCGCTCAGTGCGAGGCGATGGCGCAGATCGACGCCTGGGCATCCACGACGCACCACTTCCCGCTGGTCGGCCCGGTAGCCCACGGCACGCCCGGAGTGGCCGCCCACTGCAACCCGAACGGCACGCCCGACCCGGCCTGGGGCAATCACTCCTGCCCCGGTCCCGCTCGCCTGGCGCAGATCCCGCCCATCGTGGCCCGTGCTCGAGCAATCACCGGCACGGTCCCATCCCCATCGACCAAGGATGCAGCCCACATGATCAGCGCAACCAGCACCGGCCTCGGCTACTACATCGCCCACAGCGACGGCGCAGTGTTCGCCTATGGGGATGCCAAGTACCTGGGCGGCTGCAACCCTGGCGCCTCGGCCCCGTTCCCCGCTGGCGTCACCGCCATCAGCATCGAGGCGCACCCAGGCGGCGGCTACTACGTGCTCAGCAGCACCCACCAGGTCTACGCCTTCGGGTGCCCGTACTACGGCGCACCAGCGTCGTGATCGCTAACGCCGCAGCCGACGCCGGCGGCTGGGCGCAGCTCGTCCTCGCCATCCTCGCAGTGGTGGCCTCGGGCATCGGGCTCATCAAGTGGATGGAGAAGCACATGGCCCGGCCCCTGCGCCAGATCGGGCTGATCATCGACCGCCAGCGGGACATCGAATGCTCCATCGCCCTCATCGTCACAGCCGTGGGGGAGTTGTCGACCAACGGCGGCAGCAGCCTGCGGGACTCGATTGACCGCCAGGAAATGATGACCCAAGAGATCCTCGACAACCAGGAGAAGGTATGACCATCGTCAAGAAGTACGCCGCCATGATCATCACCGTCGGCGCCACCGTGGCCGTCGTGCTGACCGTCGCCATCAATCTCGCCAGCACCCTGCACCTGCCTGCTGGCACGGTCGCCGTGCTCGCCACCATCTCGGGCATCGTCTCCGCCGTCGTGACCGCTGCCCGCAAGGTCGTCGGCACCAAGGTCGCCGCCCGCAAGGCCGCCAAGGCTGCGGCGTGACCTACAAGCTGGGCGCACTTGCACCCCAGCGCCCCTACGGGCTGGCAACACTGAGCGCCTACGCCAAGGGCAAACTCCCGGCACCACCGGCCAAGGTCCCGGTGCCCGCCGTGGCGACCTGGGGGATGATGGACAACGACCGCCTGGGCTGCTGCACCGTCTCCGGGGTCGGGCACGCCATCCTCGCCTGGAACGCCGAGGTGCAGGGCCGTGACGCCGTCCCCACCGACGCCGAGATCGAGACCGAGTACTTCGAGTTGACCGGTGGCGCTGACGCCGGGTGCGTCGAGGCCGACGTGCTCTCTCAGTGGCAGCGGCACGGTCTGTTCGGGCACCGCATCGCCGGCTATGCACCCGTCGAGGTCCATGACCACGTCGGGCTGCACCAGGCCATCGCCTTCTACGGCGCCGCCTATCTGGGTGTGGCCCTACCGGCCAGCGCTCAGGAGCAGTTCGCCGCTGGCCATGCGTGGACCGTCGTGCCCAACTCGCCCATCGAAGGTGGCCACTGCATCCTGGCCGTCGGGTTCGACCAGAACTACGTGCAGATCATCTCCTGGGGCAAGGTCGTCAACGTGTCCTACCCCTGGCTGGCCACCTACTGCACCGAGATCTGGGCAATCGTCTCCCACCAGTTCATTGACGCCGGCCACGACGGGGCGGGCATCGACATCTCCAGCCTCCAGGCCGACCTCGCCCGGCTGTGACCGCACCCCACATCGTCACTCGGACACTGACCGAGGCGATCGCCTACCCCGAGCACGACCCCCGCACCGAGTCGGCGGAGTACCGCAAGGTCCACCACCACCTGGTCTACGAGCTCGACGAGCCCTGCTGGATCTGCGGCCAGCGCCAGAGCCAGAACCCGCCACGGCTCCACAACGAGACGCACCACGCCGTCCTCGAGTGGGCACTATGCGGAGCCGCTGACCCGGCCAAGATCCTGGCCACCTTCCCCATCATGGGGGAGGCGACCGAGCCCGCCCTGCGCCAGTGGCTCGATAGCGAGTCGAACATGTTGGTGCTCTGCCCCATGCACCACCGGGGCGCCATGTACGGCATCCACTCGATCACCTACCCGGCCTGGGTGGCGCAGCGTTACTTCCACGATGACTACGACCTGGCCACCGGTCTGGCGAAGGAGAACCGATGACTGTCATCAAGCCGAACATCAGCGAGGCGCCGGCCACTACCTACAACGCCAGCGCCGTCCCTGACCGTACCGACGACTTCGCCGGTCGGTCTGACGCCATGGGCACGGGCGAGCTGACGGGCATGAACGTCACCGCCGCTGCATCGCTGACCCTGACGATCGCCGCGGGCACGGTCTCGGTCCTCGGCACCAGTTACACCTACGCCGGCGGCACGGTGGCCGTCACCACGAACGCAGGCCTGCTTGACCGCCGGGACGTGCTCATCTACCGGGCGGGCACCGGCATCGTGCTCCTCCAGGGCGCCACCGCCTCGTACACCCCTGGCGCTGCACTGTGGTCGACGGGTTCGGTGGGCAACCCGCCAGTGAAGCCCGATGTGGTCGAGGCGACCGACCTGGTCCTGGCCGAGATCTACATGCCATACAACGCCAGTGTGGTCAGTGCCACACTGTCAACCACGGCGGGGTACGTCATTGATAAGTCCAACGTGCTGGTGCCCCTCGCTGGGGACGTAACCACCTCGGGTGCTGCGGCCACTCTTGTCGGCACCGCGAACGTGAACACGGTGGTCGGTGCGTTGGCGACGGTCGCTGCCAAGGCTCCCCTCGCTTCTCCCACGTTTACCGGCACAGTCACGGTCCCTAGCGGTTCTGCACTCGGCACCCCCGCTTCCCTAACCCTAACCAATGCCACCGGGCTGCCGCTCACGACGGGGGTCACTGGCACCCTGCCGGTAGCCAACGGCGGTACTGGTGTGGTCACCTCCACCGGGTCGGGCAACACAGTTCTCAGTTCCGCCCCTGCACTGGTCGCCCCCACGATCACCGGAGCGGCAACAGCTAACTCCTT
>CAIVIS010000182.1 GCA_903906055.1 uncultured Acidimicrobiaceae bacterium | reverse complement strand
TCGGCTCCCGGACTTTCCGGTGCCCGAGGGCCACACCGAACAGACCTGGCTGGCCGAGCTCACCCGTCGGGGGGCAGCCGAACGATATGGGGTACCGGGAGCCGAGCGGGTGCCGGGGGCGTACGCCCAGATCGACCACGAGCTCGAGGTGATCGGGGCCCTCGGGTTCCCGGGCTACTTCCTCACCGTGTGGGACATCGTCCAGTTCTGTAAACGCCAGGACATCTTCTGCCAGGGCCGGGGGTCAGCGGCCACCTCGGCCGTCTGCTTCGCCCTCGGCATCACCAACGTGGACGCCGTGGCCCTCGGCTTGCTCTTCGAGCGATTCCTCTCCCCTGCCCGCGACGGGCCGCCCGACATCGACGTCGACATCGAGTCGGGCCGGCGGGAAGAGGTCATCCAGTACGTCTACGGACGCTACGGCCGGCTCCACGCCGCCCAGGTGGCCAACGTCATCACCTACCGGTCCCGCTCGGCGCTGCGCGACGTGGGTAAAGCCCTCGGCCACACCGCCGAGGAGGCCGAGGCCTGGGCCGGGTCGAGCGAACGCGGCCAGCCGCTCGACGAGCGCGAGGACCTGCCCCCCTTGGTCGCACAGCTGGCCACCGAGCTCCTCGGGTTTCCCCGTCACCTCGGCATCCACTCGGGCGGCATGGTCATCTGCGACCGCCCAGTGGTGGAGGTCTGCCCGGTGGAGTGGGGACGGATGCCGGGCCGCAGCGTGCTGCAGTGGGACAAGGACGACTGCGCTGCGGCCGGCTTGGTCAAGTTCGATCTGCTCGGTCTCGGCATGCTCACCGCCCTCCACTACATGGTCGACCTGGTAGCCGAGTCACACGGGATCACCATCGACCTGGCCCTGTTGGATCAGGACCCGGCCGTCTACGACCTGCTGTGCCGGGCCGACACGGTGGGCGTGTTCCAGGTGGAGTCGCGGGCGCAGATGAACACCCTGCCTCGGGTGCAGCCCCGCTGCTTCTACGACCTGGCCATCGAGGTGGCCCTCATCCGGCCCGGGCCCATCCAGGGCAACGCCGTGCACCCCTACATCCGGCGCCGCAATGGGACCGAGCCGGTCACCTATCTCCATCCGCTGATGCAGCCAGCCCTGGAGCGCACCCTCGGAGTGCCGCTCTTTCAGGAGCAGCTGATGCAGATCGCCATCGATGTGGCTGGCTTCAGCCCCACCGAGGCCGACGAGCTACGCCAGGCCATGAGCGCCAAACGGTCCGGCGAGCGCATGGCCCGCTTGCGCGACCGTCTGTTCGCTGGCATGGCTGCCCGAGGCGTGTCCGAGGTGGTGTCCGAGCAGGTGTACACAGCCCTGGCCGCCTTTGCCAACTTCGGCTTCCCCGAGAGCCACTCGGTGGCCTTCGCCCACCTGGTGTACTCGACGGCCTGGTGCAAGGTGCACTATCCGGCCGCCTTCACCGCCGGGCTCCTCAACGCCCAGCCCATGGGGTTCTGGTCCCCCCAGAGCCTGGTGGCCGACGCCAAGCGGCACGGCGTGGTGGTCCGTCGACCTGACGTCAACGACGGCCGGGCGGCGGCATCTCTCGAACCAGAGGCCGGAGCGGATCGCCGTGCTGGCGGTCGGCCGGGCACCACGGCAGAGCGGATCGCTCCTGGGGCGGCTGCTGTCCGCCTCGGTCTGTCGTCGGTGCGGGCCATCGGGTCTGACACCGCGGCCCGGATCGAGGCCGGGGCGCCGTGGGCGGACATGGAAGACCTCGTGCGCCGGGCCGGGGTGACCCGGAACCAGCTCGAGGCGCTGGCCACCGCCGGGGCCCTGGACGGACTGGGCCGACTGGACCGAAGCCGTGCGTCGGGTGGACGTCGGGCGCTGGTGTGGGGGGCGGGAGCTGCCGCCCAAGCCACCGCCGACCGACTGCCCGGTGTGGTCACCGGGGCGGCACCCCCGCCGCTCCCGGCCCCCACTGCGTGGGAGGAGGTATCCGACGACCTGTGGTCGCTGGGCATGGCCCCGGACACCACGGCCATGGATCTGGCCCGTGCCGGCTTGGACCGACGTGGCGTGGTCCGAGCCTCTGCCTTGGCCGGCCGTCCCACCGGCGACCGGGTGACCGTCGGGGGTGTAGTCACCCACCGCCAGGCTCCCGAGAGCGCCCACGGGGCGGTCTTCCTCAACTTGGAGGACGAGACCGGGATGGTCAACATCGTGTGCTCGCGTGGTGCCTGGATCCGATGGAAGCCGGTGGCCCGGGCCTGTCCGGCCCTACTAGTGCGGGGCCGGGTCGAACGGTCGGAGGGATCGATGACCCTGGTGGCGGAGCGGATCGAACCTCTTCCCCTCGGCCCAGTGCCGGCCTCCCGCGACTTCCGGTGACCACTGCCTTTCAGTGACGAATGCGTGCAGTGACGAATGCCCCTTGACGACTGTACGTACCGTCGTCAACACTTACAGTGGCGGAGTAAACGCGAAGAACGTTGGTGGTACAGATGGGGCAGGGCAGGATGGGGCAGGGCAGGGCAACCTTCCAGAACTGGGAACACACGAGCGCGATCTCGCTCGTCTCCTGCGCGCCCAATACGACGACCGCAGGGTGCTCGTCGTGACCGGCGCCATCACCTTGGCCTGCATTGTGGTCGCAGTTGTTGCCGTCCTCTCGATGGTGCTCGGGGCCATCGACGTGGTCCGTCAACCCGGGTGGGCATGGACCGCCGCAGGTGAACCCCAGTTGCTCTGCCTGCTGATCGTCCTGGCCATACCCGGCGTCGGACTCGCCGTCTACGTGTTCGGGCCGCGCCCCAAGGTGCTGGCCTCCGTGGCCGCCGGACCGGTCACCGTCATCCCCTTCGACTACTTCAGCAACCTCGAGGCTGCAGCGGTGGAGACCGATCGCCCCCTCGACATGCTCACCCTTCCCGCCACCCTCGGACGATCCGGTGTCCCCCCCACCGACCGTCCGAGGGTGGCAGGCGATCCTGGCTCCGACGTTGAGCCCCAGAACAGATTCTTCGAGGACCCCGATGTGGTGACCGTCACTGGTCAACCTGACGGCGAATCCCATGGCGAATCCGAAGCCACCACCATCCGCATTCCGGGCTCAGTAGGGCGCCCCTATCACCCATTGCAGCGCACCTCGCTCGATCAGACCAAGGATGAGACAGAAACCAGAGTTGGGTCCCGAGACACTGCTGGCGTCTGAGCCGACTCGTCTGCTCACAACCCCCACCAAGTCAGCCCCTCCACTTACCACCCGTACCGCCCCTACCGCCCCTACCGCCCCTACCGCCCCTACCGCCCCTGGCGGACCAACCGGCTGAGTCGGGCCACCAGCACCTCGACCACTGACTCGGCAGGCAGCAGTGTCGAGCCACGTAGGTCAAGATCGGCATCGGACAGAAGTTGCACGGCCCGGCCGATGCGGGCCGACCCCAACTTGTTCCCCTGAGCCAACGCCTTCTTGGCCGGGAACGAGCTCTTCATGCCGAGCACCTCAGCGGCCTGGTCCGGCGAGTTGACCCCTGAACCGTCGAGTCGCAGCATCTGGCGGTAGTGCTTGTGCAGCAGCGCCAGGATGACCAACGGGTGCGACTCCCCCGCCGTCAACATCCGATGGAGCACGCTGAGTGCCGGCGCTGTCTTGCCGGCGTCGATGGCGTCAGTCAGGTCCCACGGGGCCAGCGCCCCGGCCTCACCCAAAAAGGGCTCCAGGTCGGCGGCTGACACCGTTGCCCCCTGGCCGTAGGCGGCAGCCAGGGTGTCGAGCAGCCCGACCAGCCGGCCCATGTCCGAACCCAGATGCTCTCCCAGCCGGGCCTGAGCTGGACCGTCGAGCCGGACCGGTCCGCCCTTGAGGTGCTCGGACAGCCACTGCGACCGGGCCTTGCCCATGCCGACCGATGTGTCGGTCACCTCACCCGAGGCCGCTACCGCCTTGGACAGGGTCGGATTGACCGCACCGCCACCGCCTACCAAGACCAGAGCGGTAGTGGGTAACGGGTCGGCCACGTATGCGACCAGGCGCTTGGCGTCGGCTGCCACCATCTGACCGGCCTCGCGGACCACGATCACCCGGCGAGCCACCAAGAAGGGTGGCGTCGTGCAGGCATCGATGACGGCACCCACGTCGAACTGGTCGGCCCCCGGTCCGCCGAACTCCTCCACCATCATCGACGGGTCGCCGCCGGCCACCAGTCGCTCCACCAAGGCGTGGGCGGCCTGAGCCACCAGCGATGGGTCGGAGCCCTTGACCAGATACACGGGCCAAACGGTGGTGGCCACCGTGGCTGCGCTCACCTCCGGGCCCCGCTGATGGCGGCGATCGCATCGCAGGCCTGGCGATGCGCCCCGACCTCGTGGACCCGCATCACCCGACAGCCCAGTCCTGCACCTAGCGACGTCGCCGACAGCGATGCCTCGCGACGCTGGCCGATCTCCAGGTCGAGCACCACCCCCAGGAACGTCTTGTTGGATGCCGACAGCAGCAACGGGTAGCCGAGGTCGGCCAGCTGATCAGAGGCGCGCAGCAAGGTCAGCGACTGGGCCGCCGTCTTACCCAAGTCGAGGCCGGCATCGATGATGATCTGGTCCGGGGTCAGCCCAGCGGCCAATGCCCGCTCCGCCCGCTCCAAGAGGAAGGAGCGCACGGTGTCGACCACATCGTCGTAGACCGGGTCGGGGTCGGGGATGCGGGGACCGAGCCGGATATGGGTCGCCACCACGGTGGCCCCGGCCTCGGCGGCGGCCGTCAAGTAGTCCGGATCGGCGAACCCGCTGATGTCGTTGCCGACCACCGCACCGGCCCGGTACGCCTCGCGAGCCACTGATGCCCGCCACGTGTCGACCGACAGCGCGATATCGAACCGCTGGGACAGGGCCTCGATGGCCGGGATCACCCGGTCGACCTCCTCGGCTTCGCCGACTTCGGGACCGGGGCCGGCCTTGACCCCGCCCACGTCCAGCAGATCAGCGCCCTGGTCGACCAAGAGGCCGGCCCGCCGCACCAGGTCGTCGAGGGCGAATGTCGCCCCTTTGTCGTAGAACGAGTCCGGGGTGCGGTTGAGGATGCCCATGACCAGGGCCCGATGCTCGATGTCGAAGGTCCGGGGTCCGAGTCGCAGGGTGGTAGCACGCACGCAGGTGACGCTACCGGAGGGGCAAGACATCCGGCACAGGCCGGTCAGAACAGGCCGGTCAGAACAGGCGCGAGGCCAGTGCCTTGCGCCACGCCAGAGTGCGGGGATCGCCGGGCTCCAACGTCTCCAGCAGGTCCAGGAACTCTTGGCGGGCATCGGGGTCGGCCTTGACCCGATCCAACAGGGCATCGAGGAGCACGTCCATTTCGCCAGTGGCCACGTCGTCGCGTTGCGCAAGTCTGGCCTCGGCGGCCAGCCGCCGGGTCTCGGGCGTCTCGGGAATGCGAGCCAGCAGTGCCATGGCCTCGTCGCTGTCGCCCCGGCCGATCAGCATCCCGGCCAGCGCCACAATGGCTCCCTCGTGGTCGTGTTGCAGGTCGAGGGCCCTCCGCAGCATCACTTCGTCGCCGGCGGCAGCCCCATCGATGGCCAGCATGTCGGCCTCGGAGCGGGCCGGGGCCAGCCGGTCCACGAAGGCCTGGATTTCAGCTTCGGGCTTGGCCCCGATGAAGTGGTCGATCACGGCCCCGTCCTTGATGGCGAACACGGCGGGGATCGACTGGACCCGAAAGCTCGACGACACCGTCGGGTTCTCGTCCACGTTGACCTTGGCCAGCTCCACGGCACCGTCGGTGGCGGCCACGATCCGCTCGATCATGGGGCCGAGCGTCGTGCACGGCCCGCACCACGGCGCCCACAGGTCCACGACGACCGGAACCTCGGCCGATCGGCGGAGCACTACTTCTTCGAAGGTGTCATCAGTGGCATCGACCATGGCCTCGACGTTACCGGGGCCTGAGTGGGTCCGGCTCCGGCCTACACGCAGCCACAGGCGGCACGAGTGGACCGAAACGGGGGGCCCGGGTGGCGCGGGTAGCGTTCACCTCATGAGTGATGCCACCTCCGCCGACCAGACCGCCGATCAGTCCGCTGCCCCTGATGACGCCGTCGTGGAAGGCATCGACCGGGGACCGGTCACCGAGTGGATGGCAGCCAACGTGGCTGGCTCGTTGCCGCCCTACAACTTCGACCTGATCGCTGGTGGGCGATCCAACCTCACCTACCGGGTGACCGATGCATCCGGGCAGGCCTATGCACTGCGCCGCCCACCGGTCAGCCACGTGCTGGCCACCGCCCATGACATGACTCGTGAGCACACCGTCATCAGCGCCCTCCAGCCGACCGACGTCCCCGTTCCCCGCACCCTCGGCCTGTGCGCCGACCCTGCCGTGAACGGCGCCCCCTTCTACGTGATGTCCTTCGTCGAGGGGCACATCCTCCGCGACGAGGCGGCCTCATCGGCGGTGTCCGAGTCTGTCCGGGCCCAGGCATCCGACTCGCTGATCGACACCCTGGCCCGGCTCCATTCGGTCGATGTCGATGCCGTCGGCCTCGGTGAGTTCGCCCGCAAGGAGGGCTACATCGCCCGTCAACTCAAGCGGTGGCACGGCCAGTTCGAGAAGTCGTCCCTGGACGGCCAGCCCGGGCCCGCCGTGATCGACCGAGCCTGGGAAGTACTGTCGGCCAAGATTCCGGAGCAGCAGGGTGCCACCATCGTGCACGGGGACTACCGGCTCGACAACACTGTGCTCGACGATGCCGGTAACGTCATCGCCATCCTCGACTGGGAGATCTGCACACTCGGTGACCCGCTGGCCGACCTCGGCCTGCTGCTCGTCTACTGGGCCGAGATGGACGACTCCAACAATGCTGTCCTGGGTGTTGCCCCCACGGCGCTGCCCGGCTTCGCGACCCGGTCGCAGCTGGTGGAGCGCTACGCCGCGGCCAGCGGACGCGATGTCTCCTCGATCCGGTACTACCAGGCCTTCGGGATCTGGAAGCTGGCCTGCATCCTCCAGGGCGTGTACGTCCGCTACGCCGGGGGCGCCGCCGCCGGTGACCGCAGCGGCGTGGACCAGTTTGCCGACGGGGTCCGTCATCTGGGCGAGCGGGCCCTGGCCGAAGTCGAGTCCCTGTGAGCAAAGTCGAGTCCCCATGAGTAGGTACCAACCGGCTGATCTGTACTCCTTCGACCCTGGATGGGGTGAGCCGGCGGGTATCCGTCTGGATCGGCCCGTCCTGGTCATCGCCCTCGACGGCTGGGTCGATGCCGGCTTGGGCGCATCTGCTGCTATCGCCCACCTCTTGACGGAGTCGCCGACCGCCGTGGTCGCCACCTTCGATACCGAGCCCTTGATCGACCAGCGGGCTCGTCGGCCCATCATCCGCCTGGTGGAAGGGGTCACTACCGAGATCACATGGCCCACCATCCGCCTGCTGGCCAGCAAGGACCGGGTCGGTGCGGACATCCTCTACCTGACCGGACCGGAGCCCGACTTCGGCTGGGCGTCCTTCATGCAGGCCGTGGTCGAGCTCACCAACCAACTAGGCGTGCGCACCGTGGTCGGTCTCGGTGCCTTTCCGTCCCCGTCACCCCACACCCGTCCCGTCCGTCTGGCCTCCACCGTTCCGCCTCAGTCGGCGGAACTCGCCGGGCGCATCGGCACCGTGCATGGGACCCTCGAGGTGCCCGCTGGAGTACAGGCCGCCCTTGAGGTTGCGCTCGGCTCTGCCGGGGTCCCGGTGATCGGACTATGGGCCCGAGTGCCGCACTACGTATCGGCCATGCCCTATCCCGAGGCCAGCGCCGCCCTCATCGAGGGCCTGTGCGCGGTGACCGGCACCGTCCTCGACACCACAGCGCTGCGCACCGCCGGGGAAGCCTCTCGGATCCAGGTCGACGAGCTCATCGGCTCCAACTCGGACCACCTCGAAATGGTCCGCCGGCTCGAGGCAGCCGTCGACGCCGAGGAGGGCACCCCGCTCGGCTTCGCCTCCGACCTGCCCAGCGGGGATGAGATCGCCGCCGAGCTCGAGCAGTTCCTCAGAGGCGAATCGGACTGATCGTCTGAGTCACCACTGTTGGCGGGCCGATGCCGCGGTTGTGGGAGACCCGAGAGACCATCAGGCCAAGCAGCACCATGGCCACGAGCAGGACGGCTACGACGACGGCCAGGATCACCCATGGGTTGGCCCCCTTACGCCGAGCAGTCGTCGGGGTCTGAGCGGCCCACAGATCGCCCTCGCCCTGGCGGGCGGGTGCGGGCAGATCAGTCGTCATCCCTAGAGATGACGTCTGCTTCTTCGCACCCTTGCCTCGCTTGACCACCATTGGGGCCTCAAACGCCGGCAGCTCGGTGACGATGCGTCGGAGTTCGTCCATCGAGGTCGCCTCAGCCAGTTCGCTCAGGCGGAACTCGTACTCGAGCGGGGTCAGTAGTCCTCGCTCGGACGCATGGTCCAAGAGGATGCCGAACCGATTGCGGTCCTCGTCGGTCACCGGCGGCTCGTCCCCGGGGTCTGGCCCATTGGCCAGTCCGGAGCCTGACCCAGAGGCCAGTCCGGGGTCTGGCCCAGTGGCTTCTGGGTCGTCGTCATCAATGGGCACGACCCAATTGTGGTGACCGGGGGCCTGCGAGTGCAACTACTGGGCAACTCGGCCGCTTCAGGCCATGGCGGCGAGTTGCTACCGTGACCCATGCGCGTTGACGGAACACTTGGGTTCGACCCATCCGGAGTGGTGGCCCAGGCCACAGCGGCCGAGGCATCGGGCTACGACGGGATCTGGTCGGCCGAGACCGGCCACGACCCGTTCCTGCCATTAGTACTGGCCGCCGAGCACACCGAGAGGCTCCAGGTCGGCACCGGGATAGCCGTGGCCTTCGCTCGCAACCCGATGACGCTGGCCATGACGGCCAACGATCTCCAGACCATGGCCCAGGGTCGGTTCATGTTGGGTCTCGGGAGCCAGATCAAGCCCCACATCGAAAAGCGGTTCTCCATGCCGTGGTCGCACCCGGCACCTCGGATGCGCGAGCTCATCTTGGCCGTCCGAGCCATCTGGGCCAGTTGGGCCGACGGCAGCCGCCTGGCCTTCCGAGGCGAGTACTACCGCCACACCTTGATGACCCCGATGTTCGACCCTGGACCCAACCCGTTCGGCAATCCCCCCGTGTTCCTGGCCGCGGTAGGCCCGATGATGACCGAGGTGGCCGGTGAGGTAGCCGACGGGCTGCTGGCCCATGCCTTCACCACCGAGCGCTACCTGCGCGAGGTGACACTGCCCGCGCTGGAGCGGGGCCTGGCCACGAGTGGCCGCTCACGCACTGCCGTCGAGGTGTCGTATCCGGGCATGGTGGTCACCGGGGTAGACGAGCGTGCCTTTGCGGCATCTAGGGCTGCCACCCGCAAACAGCTGGCCTTCTACGGATCGACCCCGGCCTACCGACCGGTCCTCGAACTGCACGGCTGGGGCGACCTGCAGACCGAACTCAACACCTTGTCGAAGCGAGGGGCGTGGGACGACATGACCGCCCTCATCGACGACGAAATGCTGGGGACCTTTGCCGTGGTCGGCGAGATCGACACCATCGCCGCCCAGGTACGTGCTCGCTTCGACGGCCTGATCGACCGGTTCAATATCTACGCCCCGTCAGGAATCAGCACCGAGCGGTGGGCCGAGATCCTGGCGGAGTTCCGGGACTGATCGGGCCACAAGGGCGGAGTTGCACAAGCGGCCAGCCGCTCAAACGACGACGTTGACCAACTTGGGCGGCCTGGCGATGACTCGCTTGGGGGCCGCGCCCCCTAGTGCCTCGACGACGGCGTCCGATGCCAGGGCCAGCCGCTCGGCATCGGCCTCCGACACGTCGACAGCTACCTCGATGCGGTCGCGGACCTTGCCGTTGACCTGGACGACCATAGTCACGGTGTCCTCCACCAGCAGAGCTGGATCGGCCACCGGCCAGGTGCGGAGGTGGATGTGGTCACCGTGGCGCTGCTCCCACGCCTCGGCTGCCAGGTGTGGCGCCATGGGGGCCAGCAGCAGTAGCAGCGTGTCGACTGCTTCCTCCACCACTTCACTTCGTCCGCCGTCACGCACATAGGGCAGGACCAGGTTGACGAACTCCATGCATGCGGCCACGGCCGTGTTGTAGGACCACCGCTCGTAGTCGCTCGACACCCGGTCGATCAGCTTGTGGGTGGCCCGCCGGATCTCCAGGTCAGCATCGGTCAGGTCACCCGTGGCGCCAGTAGTGGGTCGGGGCACCTCGGGCACGGCCAGACGCCACACCCGGTCGAGGTAGCGGGCGCACCCGTCGATGACCGAGTCGGTCTGGGCCGACCAGTCCACGTCGTCGGCCGGCGGCCCCACGAAGAGGTGGAACAGGCGCAGGGCGTCGGCCCCCACTGTGGTCAGGTAACTCGACGGGGCCACCAGATTGCCCTTGGACTTCGACATCTTCTTGCCGTCCATCCGGATCATGCCCTGGGTGAACAGGTTGGCGAATGGCTCACGCAAGCCCTCGGGGGCGATGCCGACGTCGACAAGCGCCTTGGTGAAGAAGCGGGCGTACAGCAGGTGGAGGATGGCGTGCTCGATGCCGCCGATGTACTGATCGACCGGCATCCAGTGTCGGGCGATCTCCTTGTCGAACGGCGCATCGGGCGTCCACGGGTCGGTGAAGCGCAGGAAGTACCACGACGAGTCCACGAAGGTATCCATGGTGTCGGTCTCCCGGGTGGCCGGGCCGCCGCAGGTCGGGCACGTGGTGTGCAGGAAACCGGGATGGGTGGCCAGCGGGGACTCCCCCGTCGGCTGGAACTCCACGTCATCGGGGGCGAGCACGGGCAGCTGCTCGACAGGTACCGGCACCATGCCATCTGTGGCGCAGTAGACGATGGGGATCGGGCAGCCCCAGAAGCGTTGGCGGGACACCAGCCAGTCACGAAGTCGGTAGTTGACCTTGCCGACACCGATGCCCTGGGTCTCGAGCCACTCGATGGAACGAGCCTTGGCGGTGGCAATATCGAGTCCGTCCAGCCACTCGCTGTTGATCTTGGCGCCGGTGCCCGTGTAGGCGCCGCCTGGGCCACCGTCGGGTCCGCCCGTCTCGTCCCATCCCTCGGGGGGCTGGACGGTGCGGACGAAGGGGAGCCCATAGGCCTGGGCGAAGTCCCAGTCCCGGGTGTCTTCGGCCGGCACGGCCATGATGGCGCCTGTGCCGTATCCCATGAGCACGTAGTCGGCCACGTAGACCGGGACCGGCGAGCCGGTAAAGGGGTTGATGACCGAGGATCCGGTGAATGCACCGCGCTTGGACAGGCTGGCCGAGCCGGACTCGGACATGCGCTCGATGTCGGTGCTGGCCGCGGCCCGCACCCGCAGCGCTTCGACTTCCGCCGCACATTCGGGCGTGGTGAGTTCGCCCACCATCGGATGCTCGGGGGCGACCACCGCGTAGGTCATCCCGAACGAGGTATCGGGCCGTGTGGTGAACACCCGCAGGACTAGCGGGTCACGCCCATCGGTGCCGTCACGACCGTCGACCATCAGGTCCATCTCGGCCCCTTCGGACCGGCCGATCCAATTGCGCTGCATGATCTTGACCCGCTCGGGCCAGGCCAGATCGTCAAGGCCGGCGAGGAGCTCATCGGCGTATTCGGTGATGCGGAAGAACCACTGTTCCAGGTCGCGCTTCATGACCAGGTCGCCGGAGCGTTCACAGGTGCCGTCTGCCAGGACCTGCTCGTTGGCCAGCACCGTGTGGCAACCCGGGCACCAGTTGACCGGAGCGTTGGCCCGATAGGCCAGGCCGGCCTCGAACAGCTTGGTGAAGATGACCTGGTTCCACTTCATGTACTCGGGGTCGTGGCTGCGGATCTCGCGACGCCAGTCGTAGACCGCACCGAGCGAGGTGATGGACTCCTTCAGTTCTTCGATACGGGCATCGGTGAAGATCCGGGGATGGGTGCCGGTCTTGATGGCAGCGTTTTCGGCCGGCAGGCCGAACGAGTCGAATCCGAACGGCGACAGCACGGCGTGGCCGAGCATGGTGCGGTGGCGGACCAGCAGATCGCCGAAGGTGTAGTTGCGCACATGGCCCATGTGGGCCGCCCCCGACGGGTACGGGTACATGGTCAGCACGTACCAGGGCGGCCGAGGATCGTCGGCGTCTACCTCGTAGGTGCCTTCGTCGCTCCAGCGACGCTGCCACTTCTTTTCGATGTCGATGACGTCATAGGCGCGGGCCATGGGGGCTGATCGTACCGGGCGCAGCCGGGTCCCTCTTCGGGCGAACCCTTCAGGCTTGGTCAGTCGACCATGGCAGCCGGTCCTAGAGGACAGTCAGCCCCCGTGGAACGTCAGAACTTGGAGGCGAAGTCGGACACGGCGTGGCCGATGGCTGAGGCTGCGCTCTTGATCGACGAGGCGAGGGCGCCAGCGTCGGTCACCTCACTTGCTGGCGGAATGGTCACCTTTACCGGGTCCCCGTAGTGGGAGAAGGCCACGGTGACCGTGGTCGACGTCGTGGCCTGACCTGATGAGTCGCCGAGCGAGCCGGTGATCACATCAGAGGCCAGGCTGCCCAAGGTGGCCTTGGACAGGTCGAGGGAGGCACTGAGCTGACGCACATAGCCATCGCCACCCACCCAGACCGTGATCGGTACCGACGTGTTGCCCAGCTGCTCCAGGACCTTGGAGATCTTGGCCCCTTGTGCGGATCCGGTGGGCAGTCCGGCCCTAGCGGCCAGCTCGGCGACGGTGACCGTCGTGGTGTATTCGGTGACTTGGGTGCCGCGGAGGTCGACGGTGCCTACGTTGGTGACCTGGCCGCCGAGCGAGGACAGCAGACCGAGCAGTTGCGACGGATTGGCCAGGACGCCGAGCGTGGACGACTCAGCACTGCCCGAGTCGGTGCCCTGGGGCAGATCGACCTTCAACCAGCGCTGGCCTCCGGTCAGCTCTGACAGGGCTGGCGATCCCAAGTAGACGGCCGACCCATCAGAGATCACGTTGATGGCGTCGTTGCCGCTCCCGACGAGGCCCGACAGGGCCGGCACCGTGGCGGACAGGTGCCCGACGTCGGTCTTCAGGTCGATGGCGCCAGACCCGGTGGCCAGGGTGGTGGCCGTCTTGGAGGTCGATCGGGTGGCCGACAGGTCGAAGGCGACCGAGGAGGCGCCGGCCGAAGCCGCGCCGGCGGCCCCTAGTGCACCCCGGGCTGACCAGGGTGCAGTGGAACCGGAGTTGAAGGCGCCTCCGAAGGCGGCGGCACCGAAGACGACGGCGGCGATCAGGGCGGCAGCGATGGTGGCCACGGCGATCCGTCGGGCGCCGCCGGCCGAACGAGTTGGCGGCGGTGTGGGGCCGACCGGACCTGCGGGTGGAAGTTCGGCGCTCACCAGCGGCCCGGGGCCGTCGACGGGGGCCAGGAAGTCGGATGGTCGGGCCATCAGGGCAGTGCCGGTCGCGGTAGCCGCTCTGAGGTCGGGACGATCAACTGCCTCGGTCTGTCCTGTGGCCACGAAGACCCCGTCCCGGTACTCCACCGATTCACTCATCTGTACCCCTTATGTCGTCCGTTCGAGCGGCCGAGGGATCCGAGCGGGGTGGTTACCCCGGCAACGGACTCGTCGTCCTTCACGGAATCGTAACGAGCGGAGGGGCAGAATTATCGTCGGGGGTAGCGATGTCCTCTCGGGGCTCGAAATCGGCTCCAGGGACTGGTTTCGGTGGCCCTGCCGCGTGCTGATAACCTGAGCCGACTTCGGGGGTATAGCTCAGTTGGTAGAGCGCTTGACTGGCAGTCAAGAGGTCAGGGGTTCGAATCCCCTTACCTCCACTCGAAGTGTGCAGGTCACGGCCGGTTCCTGGTTTCAGGGGC
>CAIVIS010000181.1 GCA_903906055.1 uncultured Acidimicrobiaceae bacterium | reverse complement strand
TCAGAACGCCAACAAGGTGGCCACCCGGGTCGAGCTCCGGTTCGATGTGTCGGCGTCACCATCGCTGGGGCCGTATCAGCGGGCCCGCATCATCGAGCGCCTGGGCACGGAAGTGCGGGTGGTGGCTGATGACGAGCGGTCGCAGTTGCGAAACCGGCAGTTAGCCGTGGAGCGGTTCCGCGAGCGGATGGTGGCCGCGCTCCATGTGGAGAAGATTCGCCGTCCTACCCGGCCGTCCAAGGGGGCCAAGGAGCGCCGGCTCGCCGAAAAGCGTCGCCTGTCAGAGCGCAAGCGGGACCGTAGGCCCGACCACGACGACTGAGCAGGCCGGTCAGCCAGCCTGGCGGGCCCGGCGAGCCTTCGGCTCGGCCCAGGCGGTGTCGAGCAGCTGATTGATCTCCTCAGTGAGCCGTTCGGGGTGGACCCGCAGCTCGACCATGGAGTTGGCCTGGATCAGTCGGCCCTGGGGAAGACGTCGAGCCAGCTGCTCGGCATCGTGGAACGGGTGGACCTGGTCGACCTTGTGCCCGATCACCAGTGCCGGGACGTCCATGGCAGCACGCTGGTCGACGGTCGGGGCGATGGGCCCGGCCAAGATGCCGTGCAGCACCGCGGCGGTCTCGCGAGGCTCAGCCGAAAACATGTTCATGAGACTGTCGAGCGGTCCGTTTCCGGTGCGTGGCAGGCTCCGGAAGAGCTTGGCCATCCGTCCGACTATCGGCCGGGCAAAGTGGGCCGCGAGCAGCATGGGTACAAAGGTGAGGGCGGCCGCCGGAAGTGCCCACTCCAGGACGGGCATCTCGACTACGAGGCCGCGCACCCGGTCAGGAGCTTGGGCTGCCACCATCAGGCTGACATTTCCGCCGAGGGAGACTCCCCCCACTACGGCTTGGTCGATTCCGAGGTGGTCGAGGAGGGCGACCACATGGCCGGCGTAGGTATCCATCCGGTGGAAGGCAGCTCGCTGGGGCCGGGCGGAGAGTCCGTGGCCCGGAAGGTCCAAGAGGATGACCCGATTGCCCTTGACGGCCAGGTCGGCAGCCAGCCGCCGGTTCATGTTGGCGTCCATCAGGATGCCGTGGAGAAAGACCAGCACCCTGGGTCCTTGCCCGTGGACCTCGTAGTACAACTCGAGATTGTCGTGGATGAACAGGCCGACTTCGTAGGGTGCCGATGACCCAGGGTTGTCGTCGGGCAGGTCACTCGGTGCACGAAGCACCTTGGTGTCGGTGGTCTTGGTTGCGCTAGGCCTAGAAGCCCCTGTTGTTGCCATGGAGCCCACGGTACGCGTCTGGCTGGCGGTTTACCAGGACCGGCAGCCGATTTCGTGTGTCGGTCAACACGGCCGGATCCAGGTCGGCGATGACCACACCCGGGCTCGGATCGGTCCGCTCGGCCAGAATCGTCCCCCACGGGTCCACGATCATGGAGTGTCCGTGGCATGCCGGCATCCCCTTGGGAAGCGTGCCGACCTGCCCGGCGCCGATCACGAAGACCTGGTCCTCGACCGCTCGGGCCCGCAGGAGGAGCTCCCAGTGGGCCGGGCCGGTGGTCGAGGTGAAGGCAGCCGGGACGGAGATCACCGTGGCACCATCGAGGGTCATGATCCGATAGAGCTCGGGGAATCTGATGTCGTAACAGAGGGAGAGCCCGAGTACCGGCGCCACGTTGCCTTCGTCGCCGAGCCCCCCTGCGTCCAGAGGCACTACCACCACCTCGTGACCGGCGGCGATGGTGTCCGACTCGCGGAAGGACATGTCGCGTAGCGCCACATCGAACAGGTGGATCTTGCGGTAGACGGCCATGATCCTGCCATCGGGGCCCAACAAGACGCTGGTGTTGGACAGGCGCCCGTCCTCGGTTCGTGACCGCTCGGGGATGCTGCCCGCCACCAGGTGGATGCCGAGCCGTGTGGCCAGCGAAGATGCCCAGGTCACGGTGGGTCCATCCAGGTGCTCGGCCCCGGCTCGCAGGACCTCGGGGGTGCCCGCCACCGAGAAGTACTCGGGCAGGACCACAAGCGTGGCCCCGGCGGCCGCCGCTTCCTCGACCAGGGTCTGGGCAGCATCAAGATTGGCCCCCAACTCTTCGACGGCCGTCGTCTGGATGGCAGCAACGCGCATGTCACAGGGTAGGCCGTGGATCGGGCACAATGACCGACGGCAGTGCCGACCGGTGCGGTCGGAACCTGTCAGCCAGGAAGAGAGCACCGTGTCCTTCGAAGACTCCGATGTCGTCCGTAGTGCTGTCCGCTTGGAGGG
>CAIVIS010000180.1 GCA_903906055.1 uncultured Acidimicrobiaceae bacterium | reverse complement strand
TGTTCGAACCGTTCGCCTCTCGGTCGGGCCAGGAAGGAGATGGCCTCGGCATCGAGGGCGAGCACGGTGCTCATGCCAGTAGATCGACGTAGCGCTGGACCAGCGCCTCATCGACGGGACCGTGGAGAGCTTCCAACTCGTCCAAGAGCTCGCCGAGGTGTCGGTGGCGCCGACGGCGTTCGATCTCCATGCGGACTGCCTCGTTCACCTGGGTAGAGAGGGCCTCGCTCCCGGACTCGAGCTCTTCGACCAGGTCTTCGTCGAGGGAGACGGAGACCTTCCGCTTGGTGGTTGCCATACTCGTAGCCTACTGAAGTAGGCACTATTGGCAGCGGGAGAACTGTTCTGTGAGCGAGGGACAGTTATCGCCGCGGCTCGGCCTCAGCCCGATCTACCACCCACCGGGCTCGGGCGTCCGAGTGGTCGTCCTGACGCCTGTCGGTCACCGCTGGGAAGCCTTGCGGATGGTAGGTTCGCCGCTCATGGCACCTGGAGACCCGGGAGCGAACGGAGATGGTGTGAGCGGACAGGATTCAGCAGGCGGCGCCACGGCGAGCAACCAGAACTCGGCGGCCGGTCCGGCCTCCCTGGTGGCACGGATCAGCGCCAAAGCCAAGAGGGAGATGTCCCGGATGGCCGGGCTGTCGTTCGCTCAGCTCGCACCCCGCGAGGCGGCCCGGATGGCCTACAACGTCCTGTTGCGCCGTGATCCTGACCCCGGTGCGTGGGCTTTCTACACCGAGGCCCTTGGCACCGGTGCCGTGTCCCACGAGGACATGGTCGACCGCATCCGCTGCTCCGACGAGTTCCGCACGCAGGCGGCACCGCGCGCCGCATCCCTGCTGAACTCGCTTCATGCCAGCCGGTGTGAGTTCATCATCGGGCTCCCGGCCGCCAGCCGGATCGTCGACCTCGGCGGAGGCCACACCGGGGATGCCCGGGGAGCGCTGGTCGTACTCGGCTACCCCTACGACTTCGATGACCTGGTCATCGTCGACCTACCTCCTGACGACCGTCACCCGCTCTACCACTCGGAGCGCTTCGGCTCCGGGAAGACCGACCGTGGCCAGGTCCGCTATGAGTACCGCTCGATGGTCGACCTCTCCTTTGCCGAGGACAACTCGGTCGACCTGGTGTACAGCGGCCAGTCCATCGAGCACGTGACCGAAGACGACGGCGACGAGGTGCTCCGCCAGTCGTTCCGGATCCTCCGTCCCGGTGGCTACATGGCCATCGACACGCCCAACGGGCGGCTCACTCGGATGCAGCAGGACGAGTTCATCGATCCCGACCACAAGGTGGAGTACACCCTCGAACAACTGCGGACCAAGGTAGAGGCCGCTGGCTTCGAGGTCCTGACCGAACGCGGGCTGAACTGGGGTGGCCTGGCCGCGTCAGAAGGCCGGTTCGACCCGGCAGCAGCCGCGGCACATTTCGGCGTGTTCCACGATGCCGAGTCCTGCTATCTCCTGGCGCTGCTGCTGCGGAAGCCGGCCTGAGCCACAGCTGTCCGCCGTCGGTGCGGGCGAGAGGATTTGAACCTCCACCCCCGAAGGGACCGGGACCTAAACCCGGCGCGTCTGCCGATTCCGCCACGCCCGCGAAGACGCCAGCCTAGTGAGCACAGTGGCTCCCGAAGAACGAAGGGCCCCCTGGCTATAGTCACCCTGTGCCGACCTCACCCGCATCGCCCTCTGCTGACACTCCCGACGCGGCTCTTTCTGCCGTCGACCCCACGGCCGAGGTGGCCGAGCGGATCCGCTATCTCGACGAGGTGATGGCGGAGATCGACGCCGAAGTGCGTCGCCGGCGTGCTAGCGGTGACCTCCCCGCCGGCTTGGAGCGCGAGCTCGACGAGCTGTTCTTGGAGTTCTCCCCGGTGGGGCTGCAGGGCCGGGCCCGCCTGCGCGAGACCCTGTCCTTGGTCGATGGCTCGGCCTACATCGACATCGCCGTGCCCACCGAGTCGAACAAAGCAGTCGGCGCCTACATCAAGCGGGTGATCCGCAAGGCGCTGGGCTGGTACATGGGCTTCATCGTCGCCCAGGTCGTGAAGTTCGCCTGGTCGGTCTCTCGGATGCTCCACGTCGTCGTGGACCACATCGAGATCCTGGAAGCCACCGTGGACGCCAACCGCTCGGTCGACCTGCCCACTGCACTACTGCCATCCGCGGTTCCCGGATCAGCGTGGTGGGCACCGGCCGCCGTGGATGCCTTGCGGAGCGCACCCGGACGGGTGGTGGTGGGGGACTGCGGGGACGGATCGCTGGTGGAAGCGCTGATCGCCGAGGGCATCGATGCTTACGGTGTCGATCCTTCCGACATCGCCCTCGAGCCTGCATTGATGCGCGGGGTCGACGTGCGAGGCGAAGGGGTGCTGCACCATCTCGACGTCGTGGCCACAGAGGCGCTGGCCGGAGTTGCCCTGACCGGATCGGTGCAGTGGCTGCGCCCCATCGAACGTGAGCGTCTGATCGAGCTCCTCTCCACCCGGCTGGTGGTGGACGGGATCGTGGTGCTGCACTCCACCTCGCCGGAGTCGTGGGCGGCATCAACCTCGCCGGTCGTGCGCGACCTCGCCCCGGGGCGCCCGCTGCACGCCGAGACCTGGGCCCACCTGCTCGTAGCGTCGGGGTTTTCGGTGTCCACGGTGCTCGCCGGTGGGGGCGATCGCAGCCTGGCGCACGTCACGGCCGGATCTGCCGACGCCGACACGCTGAATGCAGCCATCGACACCATCAACGCCCGGCTGCTCGGGGTGAGCGAGTACCTCGTGGTTGCCGTGCGGGTGCGGTGACCGCCGTTCATCAGTTCGTACCCGCGCTATTGCCCCGAGATGCCACGGGGGACCACACACGCGCCCTGCGCGATGCGTTCCGGGCCCAAGGGTGGGAGTCCGACATCTATGTGGAGGCGGCGCACGACGAGCTGTCCCACGAGGCTCGGTACTTCGAGCGGTACCCGGAGAATGCCCGGCCTGGCGATGTGCTGCTCTATCAGGTGGGCACGTCGTCTCCGGTAGCCGACTTCCTCCTCGGACGCCCCGAGCCCTTGGTGCTCGACTATCACAACATCACCCCGGAGTCCTTCTACGTGGGATGGGAGGAGCACACGGCGACCAAGGTGGCCCTCGCTCATCGCCAGGTGGCGGCCCTCGCCCCTCGAGCCGTCCTGGGCATCGCTGATTCTGCCTTCAACGCCCGAGAGTTGGAGCTGATGGGCTGCCACCACACTGCCGTGGTGCCGATCTTGGTGGAGCTCGACGTCGATACCTACGAAGTCGACCAGCGCGAGCTGTCCCGTCTCACCGAGTTACACCAAGGCGCCACGGTGCTGCTCTTCGTGGGGCGCATCTCTCCCAACAAGGCCCACGAGCACCTGGTCGAGGCGCTGTGGATGTACCGGCACCTCTACGACCCGGACGCCTGTCTCCACCTGGTCGGGCCATTGGTCACCCCGGACTATGCCGACGCGGTGTTCGCCTTTGCCGCGGAACTGGGCCTGGCCGATGCCGTGCGGCACGGCGAGGGGCTGACCGCAGGTGAGCTGGCCGCTTGGTACGAGGACGCCGATGTGTTCGTCTGCCTGTCCCAGCACGAGGGGTTCTGCATCCCGTTGCTCGAGGCCATGCGGGCCGGTACTCCGATCGTGGCCCTGGATGCAGGAGCAGTGGGGGAGACAATGGCCGATGCTGGCATCCTGCTCCCCACCGCTCGCCCAGCCACGGTGGCTGCGGCCGTGGACCGGATCCGGTCCGATGATGTGCTGGCTGGACGGCTGGTCGAGTCCGGGCGCCGGCGGCTCCGTGACTTCACCTCGGAGCGTACGGCTCGACGGTTCGTCGAGGTCTTGGCCGAGGTGGCTGCGATCGACCGGGGTGTGGCATGAAGTTGGTCTTCGTCACGCCTCGTTACGGCACTGAGGTCATCGGCGGCGCCGAGACGGCGGCCCGGATGCTGGCCGAGCGCCTGTGCCAACGTGACGGGTGGGAGGTGGAGGTACTGACGAGCTGCGCCCTCGATCACCTCACCTGGGAGAACTCGGAACCTGCGGGGACATCGATGCTGAACGGGGTGACCGTGCAGCGGTTCCCGACGGCATCGCCTAGGACGCTCGACTACTTCGACCTCGACGGACGTCTCCGGATTGCACCGGAGTCGGGCACGTTGGCCGAGACTCGCAAGTGGGTATCGCTCAACGGACCGATGTGCCCTGGACTGGTGGATGCCGTGGCCGCCACCGACGCCGACGTCATCGCTTGCTATCCGTACCTGTTCGCCACCACGGTCGACGCCATCGCCGTCGCCAAGGTCCCGGTGGTTCTCCACCCCGCAGCCCACGACGAGCCGGCGCTGTACTTCTCGGCGTTCCGGCGGAGCTTCCGTCACCTCGACGGGCTGGTGTACCACACGATGGCTGAGCGCGACCTGATGGAAGACGTGTTTCGTGTGGGTGCTCGACCTCAGGTGGTGCTCGGCCTCGGGGTCAACGAGCCAGCCGGTGGCGGCAGGCCCGGGGGCGAGATCCTGGGCCTCGGCGACCGTCCCTACCTCTGTTATCTGGGCCGGGTGGACGAGCACAAGGGCTGCGGCATGCTGGCCGACTACTTCGCCCAGTACAAGGCGCGCCGTGGCGGCGATCTGGCCATGGCCATGGTTGGCCCGGTGTCGTCCGAGGCACCGGACCACCCCGACATCGTGGTGACCGGCACGGTGTCGGAAGCCGACAAGTGGGACATCTTGGGTGGTGCGCAGGTCATGGTGACCCCCTCGGCCTACGAGTCGTTCTCACTCGTGGTGCTCGAGGCGTGGACCCTAGGCGTCCCCGTCCTGGTGAACGGCGCCTGTGCGGCCACCATGGAGCACTGCCAGCGCTCGGGCGGCGGGCTCTGGTTCGACTCGTATCGGAGTTTCGAGGCCACCGTGGACCGACTGACTGGCGACGCTTCGTTGCGGTCCGGACTTGGCGAGGCCGGACGGGCGTACACGGCCCGGAACTACCTGTGGCCCTCGATCATCGACCGCTACACCGAGTTCCTCGAAGGCATCGTGGCCCGGGGGCGCTCGACGACAGTGCAGTCGCCGAGGTTGGACCTGCACGATGGGGGCACGCCGTACCGACGTCAAGGAGGCGGACATGACTGAACGCAGCGATGGTGCCGGAGCGGGCGACGGCGACAGGGGAGTGGAGCCCGGGTCAGATGAGATGGGGCCAGACGAGATGGGACCAGACGAGATGGGACCCGACGAGCGAGCCCTGCTCGCGGGGTTCGACCGGCTCCGGCCCCAGGGATCATTGCAGTGGGGGTTCGATGACGCCATGCGGCGGATTGCCGCAGGCTCGCCCGACATGGCCGACGTCGAGCCGTGGCGTGGTCTTCCTGACGACATCTGGGATCGAGGCCGGGGCGGCAAGATCGCCCGACCGCTGTTGGCCGGCGTCATCGGCCAAGTGGCCGAGGCCCTGGCCCAGGACAGCAGGGAGGCGGCGGTCGGGGCGTTCACCAAGTCCAACGAGGCGATCTGGGATGCCTTTCGGTACCTTTCGGCCCGGGTCGAGCAGTTGGAGCGGGCGGCTGATCCCCTCGAGGTCCAAGCCGGAGAGCTCGCACTCCCGGTATACGACCTTTCCGAGTGGGCTGATCCGGTGGCGACATGGACAGGAGCGGCCCCCTCTATCGGGTCGGTCGTAGTCGGCGAGCTCGGGGAGTGCTCGGTCTTCGAGGCCCTGGTCGGCTCGAGTGTGACCGTCGAAGGGGTCGACCCCCGTGGCCAGATGGTCTGGGAGGCGAACGCACGCTTGAGCGAAGGCTCGGGCGAGGACTCGGGAATCGGCTCGGGCAAGGCGGTGGCCATCTTGTCCGAGGTGACCGAACGGCTCCGATCCCTGCCCACCGCCAGTCAGCAGGCGGTCGTGCTGTCGGGCTGCATCGACCGCCATGCGCTGAACGGAAAGGTCGATGCCTTGGACCAGGCCATCCGGGTCATCTCGCCGGGCGGCACCCTGGTGCTGCTGGTGGTGGATCAAGCGGCGTGGGACGGTGATCTGACCGCCCCGGTAAGAGACCTGCTGCCTGGTCGGCCGCTCCACCCCGAGACATGGCTCCAGATCCTTGCCCGCCGCGGACTGGCGGGTGCCCAGTGGCATCGACCTGAACGCGGTGCGGTGCATGCCGTGGTGGTCAGGAGGGACCCATGAGCGGGATCCATCAGTTCGTGCCCATGCTGCATCGACGCGATGCCGTCGGTGAGCACACCCGCGTGCTCCGTGACCTGCTGGTGGCCGCCGGGATCACGTCTCGGATCTACACCGAGATCCCCGATCCGGAGACGGCGGACGAAACCCTGCCGTACCGCCAGTACGAGTCCGACGCCGAACCCGGTGATGTCCTGGTCTACCAGGTAGCCACCCGCTCCGAGATGGCCGGCTGGCTGGTGAAGCGCCAAGAGAAGCTGGTGCTGAACTACCACAGCATCACCCCCCCCGAGTACTTCGCCCCGTGGAACAACTCCATCGCCCGCCTCCAGGTCGGGGCCATCGGCGAGCTGTCCGTCCTGGCCCCGCGGGCAGCCCTGGGCATCGGGGTGTCGGCCTTCGACGTCGATGAGCTGCAGCGGGCCGGGTGTGTCAACACGCGCGTGATCCCAGTGGACAACCTCCGCTCCCCACCGGTGCCCGCTGATCCATCGGTACTCGAGTTGCTGGCCACCCGCAGTGCCGGCCGCGGGCCGTGGTGGCTGTCGGTGGGTCGACTGGCACCCAACAAGTGCCACCAAGACACCATCGCCGCCTTGTTCGTGGCGCGTGAGAACGGATCGCCGGGCGCCCACCTCACCATTATCGGCTCGCCGTCCGAGCCGGCCTATGCAGCCGCTCTGCAGCGCTATGCCCGGATGCTGGGGGTGGCTGATGCGGTCGAGTTCGTCTCTGGCATCACCGAGGGTGCACTCTCGGCTCGATACGCATCAGCCGATGTCCTGGTCATGGTGTCCGAGCACGAGGGATTCGGCGTGCCGCTGTTGGAGGCCATGACTCACGGCCTGCCCATAGTGGCCTACGACGCCGGTGCGGTGGCCGAGGTCCTGGGCGATGCCGGGGTGCTCCTCGACGCCAAGGGCCCGCGTCAGGTGGCCGCCGAGGTGGCTGGGCTGCTGGCTGACCAGGCCAGACAGGACGAACTGCGCGCTGCGGGTCGGGCCCGGCTGGAGTCGCTCGGCCTCGACCGGGCCGGACGGGACCTGGTCCAGGCGCTGGTGGACGTGGCGGGACGGCCGTAGTCGAAGGGCACCGGGCCTGGGCCGGGGTCACGGTGCGTCCCGAGGCACGAACCAGCCACTAGGCTCAAGCCTCATGGATTCCCCTTTCAGCACCTCGCCATCGAGCCTGTCCGCCGTTTCCGGTGGGGCTCCCGAGATGAAGTCGGGTGCCGATGTCGGCCCCGGCTCTGACATCTTCCAGCGCCTGCTGAAGGAGCGGATCGTCTTCATCGGGTCAGCTATCGATCAGAACACCGCCAACCTGGTGTGCTCGCAGCTGATCCTGCTCGAGGCCGAGAACCAGGAACGGGACATCTCGGTGTACATCAACTCGCCTGGTGGGTCGGTCACCGACGGCCTGGCCATCTACGACACCATGCAGTACGTGCGGTGCGACGTGCGCACTATCTGCGTGGGCCTCGCGGCCTCCATGGGCCAGTTCCTCCTCTGTGCCGGTACACCCGGCAAGCGGTTCGCTCTGCCACACAGCCGGATCCTGATGCATCAGCCCTCCGGCGGCATGCAGGGCCAGGCTTCCGACATTGCCATCCAGGCTGAGCAGATCATCTACCTGAAGCGGATGCTGGCCGAGCGGATCGCCTTCCATACCGGGCAGCCGGTAGAGCGGATCGAGGCCGACTCCGACCGCGACCGTTGGTTCACCGCCGAAGAGGCCCGCGAGTACGGGTTCATCGACGAGGTCATCCAGAAAGACGCCATGCAGGTTCCGACGGCCGGCTCGGGTTCCACCACCTGATGAGTCTCGGCGTCAACGAGCCAGCCTCGGCTGGCTCCGGGCCTGAGCCCGAGCGACCGACGGTCATCGGCGGGAGCACCCGGTTCGTGCCGGGCCAGAGCAACGACCGCATCACGATCGTCAACGGCAAGGTGCAACTCGGCCAGCGCCTGGTCGACCTGTGGCACAACCGTGACCTCCTGGTCCTGCTGACCCGCACCGAGCTCAAGGTCAAGTACAAAGAGTCCGCCCTGGGCTACGCCTGGTCGATGCTGAACCCAGCCCTCGTGCTGGCCATCTACTACATGATCTTCAAGGTCATCTCCAAGACGCCGCAGCCCCACTTCGCTATCTGGCTGTTCTGTGGGCTCGTCGCCTGGAACCTCTTCAACAACTCGGCTTCGGCCTCGACGACCGTCGTGGTGGGGAAGGCCGGGATCATCAAGAAGGTGGCGTTCCCACGCGAGCTCTTGGCCATGTCCACGGTCGGTGTAGCCATCGTGCTCTTCGCTATTCAGATGGTCGTCCTGGTCATCTTCCTCGCGCTCTTCCAACAGGCGCCCGATTGGGCAGCGCTCTGGCTCCTGCCGCTCGCCTTCATCGCCTTGTTGGTGTTCACCTGCGCGGTGTCGATCTTCTTGTCGGCGGTGAACGTCTACCTCCGGGACACCCAACACCTGACCGAAGTGGCGATGATGGCCTGGTTCTGGCTGACGCCGATCGTGTATCCGTTCGGATTGGTAGCCCCTCACCTCAAGCAATACCACCTGACCTGGCTCTATCTGGCCAATCCCATCGCTCCGATCGCCATGACCTTCCAGCGGGTCATCTACGGACAGACCTCGTATGTGGCGGCCGGTGCGACCACGCCCACCCAACTCCTTCCTGCATATGGCCCCGGGTGGTACGCCATGATGATGGGCATCGTCATCTTGGTGAGCACTGGGCTCTTCCTTCTGTCGCTGATGGTATTCGGGCGACTCGAAGGCAACTTTGCAGAGGAGCTCTGACCGGTGACCACGGCAATCGAAGTTCGGGAGATCTCCAAACAGTTCAAGCTGTACACCGAGAAGCGGACGTCGCTCAAGGAGCGCGTGATCCGGGGCGGCAAGATGCCGTACACGCCGTTCTGGGCCCTGCAAGACATCAATGTCGACATCAACCAGGGCGAGACCTTCGGCATCCTCGGGCGCAACGGCTGCGGGAAGTCCACCCTGCTCAAGTGCATCGCTGGCATCCTCAAGCCGACGTCGGGGGAGATCCGGGTCCGAGGCAGCCTGGCCGCCATGCTCGAGCTCGGCGCCGGCTTCCAGCCCGATCTGTCGGGCCGGGACAACATCTTCCTCAACGGTTCGTTGCTCGGACTCTCTCGCACCGAGATCGCCAAGCGCTACGACGAGATCGTGGCCTTCGCCGAACTCGAGGACTTCATCGACAACCAGGTGAAGTTCTACTCGTCGGGCATGTACGTCCGACTGGGCTTTGCCGTGGCCGTCAACGTGGAGCCCGATGTGCTGCTGGTCGACGAGGTGTTGGCTGTCGGTGACGCCTCCTTCCAGCGCAAGTGCCTCGATCACGTGAAGAAGTTCCAGCGTGAGGGACGGACCATCCTGGTAGTGAGCCACTCGACTGATGTGATGCGCCAGAACTGCTCGCGGGTCATGGTGATGAACCACGGCAAGGTCATCACCATCGATGAGCCTGGGGAAGGCATCCGGGTGTTCCTGGCCGACCTGTTGGGCGTGGGCACCCTCGAGGGGTCTGAGTCCGGGGGCATCGAAGGGAACGTGCTGGCCATCGGCAGTGTCAGTGCGGAGCACGGCGGCAGCGGCCAGCGCATGCACCTCTACCCAGGGGAGTCCCTGACCATCACCGCCGATCTGGACAGCCTGGCTGCGGTACCCAATGCCATGGCCACCATCGCCATCCACGACGACGGCAACGAGTTGGTGTTCGCCTCGGATCCCGACGATCCGATGTGCGCCATCGAAGTCCCCGAAGGAGGGGGCATGGTCCGGTTCCATTTCCCCGAGGTGCCTCTGCTGGACGGGACCTACTCGGTCAGTGTTGGCGTGCGCAGCGCCACCGATACCGCCATCTTCGATTGGAAGGACCAGGTCACCAAGTTCGAGGTCGCCAATCCGGGCCGATCCACCGGTCGGGTCCGCTTGCCTCTCGATGTGAGCTTCCGACTTCGCTCCGCCAGCCACACCGGTGAGGTGCCGGCGGTGGGCAGCGACCCGTCGCCTCTAGCCCTCCCGGGTTGGGAGCAGTCCACGGCGTGACCGTCGCCAGGATCGACCAGGTGATCCCGTCGCTGGCCAGCCGCGATGCCATCGGCGGCCATGTGATGCAGCTGCGAGACCTGCTCCGTTCGAGGGGCTATCAGTCGGACATCTTCTACGGAAATGCCACCCCCGATCGACTGGACGAGGGGTATCCGGTGACCCGGATCGGCGATCCCTCGAGCAGCGGGCGGGTGCTGCTCTATCAACTATCGATCGGCAGCGGCGTGGCCGACATCTTTCGGGAGCGGCCCGAGCGCAAGTTCGTGAACTACCACAACATCACCCCGGCCGAGCTGCTCGAAGGGTGGGTCCCGGCCATCGGTGAAGAAGTGCGATGGGGGAGGGCCCAGCTGCGCGACCTCGCACCTGTCACCGAGTTCGCCATCGCAGACTCCATGTACAACGAACGCGAGCTCCGCGATGCCGGCTACCGATCGACGGCCACCGTGCCCCTCCTGATCGACCCCGACGGCTTTACCGGTTCGGCCGATCCGGTGCTGGCTGCCCGCCTGGCCCGCCAGCGAGCCGATGGCGGAGCGGACCTACTGTTCGTGGGCAAGGTCTCGCCCCACAAGGGCCAGCACGACCTGATCAAGGCCCTGGCCGCCTACCGTCGCCTCTACGACCCACGGGCCCGACTCCACATCGTGGGTGGCGCCATCAGCGAAGAGTACCGAGAGGCGGTCCTGCGTTTCGCTGAGGAACTGGGCCTGGGCGATGCCGTGGAGATGGCCGGGTCGGTGACTCACGAAGAGCTGATCGCCTACTACGCCGGCTGTGACGTATTTCTGTGCCTGTCCAACCACGAGGGCTTCTGCGTGCCCCTGTTGGAGTCCATGTACCACCGACTGCCTATCGTCTCCTATGCCAATACGGCCGTTCCCGAGACAGTGCAGCAAGCGGGCCTGATCCTCCCGGACAAGGAGCCGGCCCGGGTGGCGGCTGCCATCCATCGGGTGATCGAGGACGCGCATCTTCGCGCCGAGTTGGCACAGGCGGCGGCCGATCGGGTCGAGTGGTTCGCCCTGGCACGGGTGCAGGACCGCTTCGTGGCGGCCCTCGAGGCAGCAGCCGCGGCGTGACGTCGTTCGTCGGAGCGTGTGGCTGGTCGTCGTGAGGATCGCCTTCGTCGTTCCTCGGTTCGGCCCGGCCATTATCGGCGGTGCGGAGACGGCGGCCCGGCTCTTGGCCGAGCACCTGGTGGCCGAGTGCAACTGGGCGGTGGACGTCCTGACCACCTGTGCCGAGGACTTCGTCACCTGGGACGACGTCTACGACGAAGGGGAGTCGCGGATCAACGGCGTGCGGGTCGTGCGCTACCGCTCGACGGCTGGCCGCCAGCCGTCCTTCCACCCGCTGTCCGCTCGACTCCTCGCCGACCCTGGCTCAGCGTCGAGGGAGGAGGCGGAGCAGTGGCTGGAGCTCCAGGGCCCGGTGGCCCCGGCCCTCGTGGAAGCGGCGGTCGAATGGGACGGCGACGCCATGGTCTTCTATCCCTACCTGTACTACCCGACGGTCCGGGCCATCAACCGGGTCCATGTGCCGACCATCCTCCACCCGGCGGCCCACGATGAGCCCGCCCTCCACCTGCCCATCTTCCCTGAGGTCTTTACAGGCGCCGATGCCCTGGTGTTCCAAACTGATGCCGAGCGCCACTTGGTGGAGGCGACGTTCCCGATAGCCACGCACCATCAGCTCCTCCTCGGACTGGGGGTGGACGACCCTGATGCCACAGACCGGGTCGGGTCCCTGGAGGTGTCCGGGGACGGGGCAGTAGAGGAGCGACGGTCATGGTCCGTGCCCAAGGATCCGTTTCTCCTATGTCTGGGTCGGGTCGACAGCCATAAGGGCACGGGCCTGCTGGCCCAGTACTTCGCCCGGTACAAGGAGCGCCACCCCGGTCCGCTCCGACTGCTCCTGGCCGGTCCGGTGGTGGACGCACCTCCGCCCCATCCCGAGATCGATCTGCTCGGTGCCGTGTCAGACGACGAGAAGTGGGCGTTGCTGGTTGGGGCCACGGTGTTGGTGTCGCCATCGGCCTGGGAGGCCTTCTCCTTGGTGGTGGCCGAGTCTTGGAGCGCACGCACGCCGGTCCTGGTGAATGCCAAGTGCGCAGCGACGGTGGAGCACTGCCGTCGTTCGGGCGGAGGACTCACCTTCGCCGGGTTCGGTGAGTTCGAAGTATCCGTCGATCGGTTGGTCGATGACGAGGCCTTCAGCCGGGACTTGGGCGTCCGAGGACGGGCCTACGTCGATGCCCGGTATCGCTGGCCGCTCATCGTGGAGCGGTATGCCGCCTTCGTCGAGTCGGTAGTGGCCCGGGCCGAACGGGCCTGAGCAAGGATCTGCTGACAGTCGGAGCGCCTTTGCCGCGGGCTGAGCGTCCCGTCGGTCATCGGAGACATCGGTGGTGGGGAAGCGGGGGATCGCCTGAGGGCGGGTCCAATCCTCGTTACTAGCAACCGATGGCCGGGTCAGCTGGTGATGCCCGTCCCGAGGGGTCGCAACCCAGGTTCGACGACGATGTGCACATCGAGGATCGATGCTCCCGGTCTGATCATCCACAGGCGGTAGTCGCCGATCGGTGCGGTCAGAGGTATTGCAGACGCAGCACCGTCTTTGGTGAGCTGGGCTATCCCCGGGAGGCTGGGTGGGGCAATGAGGTAGACCACGCCCCCGACGCCGACCGGCAGGGTCGACCCTGATGCGTAGTACAACGAACCGTGCAACTGGTTGTAGATGACAGCACCCGGAGTGATGAGCGCCACCCGGTCATGGAGGAGCTCCCACCCGGCATTCCGGTAGAACGACGCCCCTCCATCGATCACGTCCATGACCACGACGTCTCGGTCCGCGTGGACCAGAGGGGAGAGGTGAGCCAGTCCAATGTCGATCTGGTCGGCGGTGCGTACCGCTGATCGGGTGTCGGCATAGGGGGCTTGGTAGCGGGCCTGGGTCAGCCAGAGCCAGTGCAGGCGGGTGGAGGTGGTGGCGGCGGCAGGAAGGACGCCGTTCCCCTGCAGGAACCGATCCGCACCGATCGAGGCGACGGCCAGGACTGCCAGCGATACCAGGATCAGCCAAGGGATCGACAAGTGCCGCCGGGGCTCAGCCCTTGGCGCACGGTAGGGCGCCGGGTCCGCGGGTTGCCGAGGGGAGACCAGTTCACCGGGGGCTAGGAGCAGGGCAATGGCCGCCCCGGGAAGCACGGCCAGGAGATACCCGCCCTTGGCGAACTGCACGAGCATGACCACGGCTATCGCCGGTGCGGTGGCTGCCGTGAGTATCACCCACCGGGACTGGAACCAGGGGCGGACCCAAGAGGGACGGGTGGCGACGGGGTGCGAGGTCGCCCCCAGGCCCTCGGTCGCCTCCAGGCGCTCGGATCTGAACCATTCGTCGAACTGCTCTGCTCCTGCTGGTTGACTTGCTCCTGCTGGTTGACTTGCTCCTGCTGGTCGGCCGGTGACAGTGACGGCGACAGCCGCGGCTCGGCCACTACGGCGTGCATGATGACCGCGGACGAGGCTCCTGACAGCCAGAGCCACGGCCGAGAACAGAGTGAGCACAGCCAAAGGAGCCAAGGCCACTGTGGCGTAGGCGGCGAAGGTCCCGACGTTGGTGACGCCGGCAGCGGCATGATCGAGGATCGAGGTTGACCGGATGGCACCCAGGGTTTCGATCCGGCTGGCTCGGACCCATGTGGCAAACCCGCCGGGTTGGGCCATCGACATGGGGACGACCCAGGCCGCCACTGCGGCCAGTCCGATGGCGGCAGCGATGAGCCCCTCGCGTAGGCGGCGGACCGAACCGAGGACGGCCACGAGGGCAAGGAGTCCGAAGATCTGCAGGGAAGACTGGCGGAATCCGGCGGCCAGGCCCAGGGATGCGAGGGCGGCTGCGCCATGCCAGGAGTGAGGCCTAGCTCGCCAGGCCAGGATGATCAGTACCGGTGCGATGAGCAGGTCGAAGGAGTACGAGGCCACGATCGAACCGCTGAACCAGGCGAACGGCGATGCAGCCACCACGATCCCGGCAGCGAGGCCGACCCACCGGCCGCCCAGATCCCGTCCGGCGATCACCACCAGCCCTGCAGCCACACCCGAGGCCACAGCCGAGACCAGGACCAGCGAGTGGATGACGCCTGGTCCCAGCGTGTGGACGATGCGGCCGGCCACTACGTAGAGCCAGTAGCCGGGTGGATGGGGTCGGCCGTGAGTGACGTCGAACCTGGCGATTGCTGCGGCGTACTGAGCGGAGTCCCAGTCCGTGGGCCCCTTGGCGGCCGTGGCCAGCCGGGCCACCAGGGTGGTAACTCCGACGATCCAGGGGACCAGCAGGTCGGAGATCTCCAGCCCGACGGTGCTGGACCGGTCCGAGTTGGCCCGCCCCGGCCGGAGCGTGTGCGTCGCGCCTGCGATGTCCACCGCTGGCTCGATCAACTTGGTGGACATACTTCAGGGTACCGAGTGCGGCACCCGATCACGGGTATCGTCGGCCCGCCTGGGGCAGTGAACCCTTCAGGTTGTGCCGATTCCTGCCGATGTCAGATGGGACGATCTCTGGGTCGATCCGGAGTGCCACCTTGTTTGTAGAAGGCGAGGCGGGAACCGACTCGGCATGGACGAAGTGGGAGATGCGATGAGCGCAAAGTCGAATCAGAGGAGCCGGCGCACGGTCGCCCGGCTGGACCGATCGGATCGAGGCGGGGGTACCCGACGTGGTCACGGCTGCGGGGATCGACTTGGCCGTCGTCGGGGCCGGATGGCTGGCGTCTTACTCTTGGCCACGCTTGCCGGTGGCTCTACGTGTGCCGTCTTGGGCGGATCGACGTCGTTGGCCAGTGCCGCCGTTGCCCCTCACGCCCTGGGGATCTCCTTGGCGTGGGAGCAGGTCCTGCCCGATGCTGGCAGCCCGGTTGCCCAGGGTTCTCCGACCGTGGCCACGTTGGATGGCGGCGGACCTTCCGTCGTAGTCGGTGACCGTGCTGGCGGCGTCTACGCCTTCCATCTGGCCAACGGGTCCGGGGTGTCTGGGTGGCCAGCCCACCTAGGTGCTCCGGTGGACTCGACCCCGTCGGTGAGCCCGGACGGATCGGGAACTGACTCCATCTATGTGGGGACCGGAAACGCTGCCCATCCGAACACGGGCGGCTACGTCGGCCTCGATCACTCGGGCAGGCAGATGTGGTCCCGGCCAGCCACAGATCCGAACGGTAGCTATGGCGTCCAAGCCTCGCTTGCCGTCGGATCCATCGGGGGAACCCCGGCAGTGGTGGCACCGTCGCTCGGACAGAACGAGTACGCACTCAACGCCAGCAGCGGAAATGCATTGCCAGGATGGCCCTTCTTCACGGCCGACAGCGGGTTCACTACACCGTCACTGGTGGACCTGTATGGCAATGGGCAGACCGAGATCGTCCAGGGCGGCGATTCGTCGGCCGGCAATGCCATGGGGCAGCAGTACACCAACGGGGGGCACCTACGCATCCTCGATGGCGCAGGCAACCTGATCTGCCACTACGACACCAATCAGACCGTCGACTCTTCGACCGCGGTAGGCAACTTTCTGGGCGGGGCAGTGGGAGTTGCGTTCGGGACCGGTTCGTATTTTCCGGGGGCATCGGATTCGAACACACTGTTCGCCTCGGACGCGCACTGCAACATCGCTTGGCGTTCCAACCTGGGCGGCAACACGGCGAGCAGTCCGGCCATCGGCGACGTGCTCGGCAACGGCAGCGAACAAGTAGTCGAGGGAGTGGATACAGGGTCCTCTGGGCGCGTCTGGGCACTCGATGGATCGAACGGAACGGCACTCCCTGGATGGCCGGTCGCCACCACCGGTCGAATCATCGGCGGGGTCACCCTGGCCGACCTCAACGGAAGCGGGCACAACGATGTGCTGGTTCCCACCACGGCTGGTCTCGAGATCCTGGACGGAGCGACGGCACAGTTGATGGCCACCCTGGGTTCAGGGTCATTGGCACTGCAGAATTCGGCGCTGGTGACCGTGGATCCGGGAGGTTCGATAGGGATCACCATCGCTGGCTACAACGCGTCGAATCAGGGCGTAGTCCAGCACTACGTCGTTGGTGGTTCGGCTGGAGGTTCGCTGGGCCTGCGGTCCTGGCCGATGTTCCATCAGAATCCACAACTCACCGGTTGGCTGACTGCGGGAACTCCGGGTCATCTCAATTCGCCGATCGTCGCCATGGCGCCCACCATCGGCGGGCGTGGCTACTGGAACGTCGCCGCTGACGGCGGGTTGTTCGCGTTCGGGGATGCGACCTTCTACGGATCGATGGGTGGTCAGGCCCTCGCCCGGCCTGTAGTCGGGATGGCTACGACGCCGGGCGGAAAGGGGTACTGGGAGGTGGCCTCGGACGGAGGGCTGTTCGCCTTCGGGGATGCGGGGTTCTATGGATCGATGGGCGGTCGCTCGTTGGCCCGACCGGTTGTGGGGATGGCATCCACCCCGGACGGCAAGGGCTACTGGGAGGTGGCCTCCGATGGCGGGCTGTTCGCATTCG
The DNA here is from genome assembly GCA_903906055.1 of uncultured Acidimicrobiaceae bacterium. Classification (GTDB taxonomy): domain Bacteria; phylum Actinomycetota; class Acidimicrobiia; order Acidimicrobiales; family RAAP-2; genus Bog-756. The sequence goes on along the minus strand of CAIVIS010000180.1, from coordinate 7,384 downwards.
GTGACGCTGGTTTCTTCGGGTCCACCGGGGCTATCTCTTTGAACCGGCCGATCGTGGCCATGGCCTCTTCTCCCACGGGTCAGGGCTACTGGTTGGTGGCTTCTGATGGGGGCGTCTTCGCATTCGGCGACGCCAGCTTCTATGGATCCATGGGCGGGCTCCCGTTGAATCGTCCCATTGTGTCGATGGCCTCGAACGGAGCAGCCGGTTATTGGATGACTGCATCGGACGGAGGAGTGTTCAGCTTCGGTTCAGCCCCGTTCTGGGGGTCGACGGGTGGATTGTCCCTGGTTCTCCCTGTCGTCGGGATGGCCCCGGCTCCTGGTGGCCGCGGGTATTGGATGGTGGCTGCCGACGGTGGAATATTCGCATTTGGTACTGCCGGGTTCTACGGATCGATGCCCCAGGTGCTGGCAGCACCCACGGGAACTGACTAGGGCCAGTGCCCGCTCGCTGACCGCGGGGAGCCTTGGGAGCGTCCTTCATCCGGCATGCCCACCGTTTCGGCGGGTTCGGTCGTATCGTTGTGTCCATGTGGAAGCCGCGGGCCAGAGATGCAATTACCGAGGGCCGCGGCCGCAGTGAGGTCCCGTCACGCCTGCGAGCGGTCGCCTCGGTGGCGGCCGCCGTGTCGGTGTCCGTCGGTGGGCTAGTGGTACTTGCGCCATCGGCGGCTGCGTATCCGTCGGCCGTCATCACGCTCGACGGCCATGGATACGGGCACGGTCGAGGTATGGGTCAGTGGGGTGCATTCGGCTATGCCTTGGCCCAGACCTCGTGGCAGTCGATCCTGGAGCACTACTACTCGGGAAGCACGCCGACACCCCTGAACCCCGCACAGCAGCAGACTCTGGTGCGGGTGGTCCTGACCGAGAACAACGGAAACGATGTCCGCGTCACCAGCAGCAGCGGGTTCACCGTAGGTGGCACCCACGTCGCTGGCGGCACGGCAATCAGGATGCAGCCCACCGGTTCGGGTACGTGGAATCTCATGACTGGTCCGACTTGTGATGGGCCCTGGGCCGCCCCGTTCGCCCCTGCGGTGAGCGACCCGCAGGCAACCCCTGACGCCACCTCGTTGCCGGGGGACCCGAATGCGTCCGCACTCGCACTCCAGCTCTGTCAGGCGGGAGGGAACCTCTCCGTGCGCGGCGCCATCCGGGCCACCACCACCACGGGTGGCGCACCACAGGCGCGCACGGTCAACGTCGTTCCTCTCGAGAGTTACGTGGCTGGAGTGGTACCCAATGAGTCACCGGCCTACTGGGGGCAGCTCGGTGGCCCGGGCCCCGATGCGCAGGCCTGGGGGTTCCAAGAGCTGGAAGCCCAAGCGGTGGCCGCCCGGTCCTACGTCATGGCGGCCCTCGGAAGCTATGGCGGCTACGCCGACACCTGCGACGTGGCGTGTCAGACGTATCGGGGACTCAGCAACGAGAACCCGCTGACCGATGCCGCCACCCTGGCCACGTCCGGGTTCGTCATGGAGACTGGCGGGAATGGGATCCCACAGACCACCGAGTACTCGTCATCTACCGGTGGCTATAGCGCGGCGGGTAACTTTCCTGCCGTTCCCGACGCCGGTGATCCGGTGTGCCCGCCAGGGGTCAGCGGAGCGTGCAATCCCAACCACACGTGGCGTACCACTGTTGCCGTGTCCTCGGTCGAGTCGACGTGGCCCCAACTCGGGACGCTGCAATCCATATCCATCACGACCCGCAACGGCCACGGTGAATGGGGAGGCCGGGTGCTTTCGATGACGCTGACCGGCTCGTCGCAGAGCGTGGTCGTCACCGGTGATCAATTCGCGGCGGCGTTCAATCTGCGCTCCAACTGGTTCACCATGTTCAACAGCTTGTCGGGTCCAGCAGTGGCGATGGCGACGAGCCCCGACGGAAAGGGCTACTGGATCAACGGTTCCGACGGTTCGGTGGCGGCGTTCGGGAGCGCCAAGTTCCTGGGTTCCATGGCTGGCGTCGCACTGGTGGCGCCGGTCGTGGGCATGGCCGAGACAGCTGATGGTGGCGGCTACTGGGAAGTGGCTAGTGACGGCGGCATCTTTTCGTTCGGGGATGCGCAGTTTTATGGATCGACCGGGGCGCTCCGACTCAACAAGCCCATTGTGGGCATGGCCCGCACCCCTGGTGGGGCCGGATACTGGCTAGTGGCATCCGATGGTGGAATCTTCGCGTTCGGCGATGCTGCCTTCTACGGTTCGACCGGTTCCATCCGGCTCAATCTCCCGGTCGTAGGAATGGCTCGGACCGATGACGGCCATGGCTACTGGCTGGTGGCATCTGACGGTGGGATCTTCGCCTTCGGCGATGCCCGCTTCTACGGTTCGATGGGCGGCCAGCACCTCAACAAACCGGTGGTGGGAATGTCCAGCGCTCCTGGAGGTGCTGGCTACTGGATGGACGCGTCCGATGGCGGCATCTTCTCCTTCGGGTCTGCGACGTTCCTCGGATCCGCAGGTGCGCTTCCTCTGGTCCGGCCGGTCGTCGGTATGACCAGGACTCCGGACGGGAGCGGCTATTGGATGGTGGCCTCGGATGGAGGCCTCTTCAGTTACGGATCTGCTGGGTTCTACGGGTCGGCAGCCGGCTAGCAGCCATGGAACGATCTGCTACCGGGTGAAGTTTACCGAGGCCGTGTCGATTACGGTCCCGAACCCTGTCTCGATCGGTGAACGATCGAATCGAAGGGTGCCAGCTCGCTCCACAGACCACACGGGCGTGGAGATCTTGATGACTCCGGGCATCCGAGCGATGGTGACTCCGGTGAATGTCAGTGATCCACCGGTCACGTCGATGCAAGGCTGAGGAACGGCTCGCTTGCAGGTCAGGGTCCCTCCCACGAAGGTGATCGGAGTGATCTTCTGGTCCGTCCTGAGCGTGACGTGATGGAACCCGGTGCAGTTGGTGACGGTGATCGGGCCTGTGTAGTACTCGACCATGTTGAAGCCGGCCTCGTTGACGCAGTTGGTGATCGCCACATTTCCAGAGCCCTGGTAGGGCAGGTCTGACTCGAAGTCGATTCCGGAGTCGGCCGGACTGATGACGTTCAGGTTGTTGAGGGTGCTGTTGGTCAGTTCCGCCACGGTGATGCCTTGGCGTCCCGCGTCGATCGTGGTGAAGCCGTCGACGCTCAGGCGGTTCACCGGAGTGTTGATGTGGTCCGTGAAGTCAGCCACCAACTCGAGGCCGTCCCCGAAAGTGTTCTTGGCGCTGACCCCCGTGAGGACCAGGTCCGAGGACGACATGATCTTGACTCCAGCCTCACCGACCAGATCAGCGTGATATCCGCCGTTGGTGTTCGCTCCCAGCACGCTCACTCCCGACAGAGTGACATGAGAGGTGTTCTTGATGAAGATGATCGGGTGCAGCGCACCGTAGGGCCGCACGTTGGTGAGGCGTTCGACCAGCGGATCGTAGAAGGTGCCACCGATGATGGTGATCGGCTTGGAGAGCAAGATGCCGTCCGGCACCAGGTAGCAGGCCGTTGTCGAGGACTGGAACACCGAACCGGCAGGAAGCGAGTTGATGTAGTCCTGCAGATTAGGCAGCGCTGACTTCGTGCAGGTGGGGTCGAACGAGGCTGGCCCGGGCGACGGTGCAGTCGTAGTCGTGGTGGTGGTCTTGGGGGTGATCTTGGGGGTGGGCTGAGTAGTCGTAGGAGCGGTGGTTGCAGGAGCCACGGGGACGGTAGTGGTCGTAGTAGTCGTGGTCGCCTTGATGGGCTGCGTGGTGGATGTGGTCGCAGTGGTGGTCGTGGTCGTGGGGGTGACCCTGGTCACGGTGGTGGTCGTCACCGTCGTCGGCTGGGTGGTGACCGTCGTTGTCGATGTGGTGGTCGACCGCGGCGAAGTGGTCGTGGTGACAGTGGTGGTCGGGGTGGCGACGGTAGTCGTCGTGACCTTGGCCGTGGGAGCGGTGGCGCCTGCCGCGGTTGCGTCGGGATGGATCACCCCGAAGGCGGCGGAACCGAGTGTCGCCAGTACGGCGAACGCGATCCCTATCCGGCGGGTACCGCCGTTCCTCTTGGTGGTCGAGTCTCTCGATGAGAACTTCTGCCCTTGCAACATTGCCCCTCCGTTCACCACCTCGGTGTCGGAGTGCGGAGTTGGACCTGGGAAGGTGCCTGCTCCGGCAGCCCGGCTGACTCAGGGAGTCCCGTGGTTTTGCGTCCCCACCTCGCGGTGGGTTTGCCTTGTCTTCTTGCAGGCTCCGCATCAGATCTCGCGTTGCCCTCATCAGCATCGTAACGTTCGATGTGTAAATAGCGCAATGAGTGATCGTGAAAATACGCAGAGTGAGAAAGGAGGACATGAGGGCGGTAGACGCAACGCAAGGGCGCCGACGGAGGGGATCCTCGAATTCGGACGTGGGGTCCTTCGATCGGAGATTGCGGGTCCCTGTATTCGGCGCGGTCGAGACCCGATGGCCGTAGATGAACCGCATAGGGTTTGGGGGCAATGGCGAAGGAGACGACTGACCTGCAGGGGGACAGCGCACGCAACCCGGTAACCGGCGGGATAGGTAGGCGGGTAGATGCGGAACCGACGTCGCCGCCCGAGTCTGGCGGGAGAGGGCACCGAGCGGCGGGATCGTGGCGGGCGATCCTGTTCGCGCCAGTGGGCGACGGGCAGCGGCGCCGACGTGGGAGTGATGCATTCCGCGTTGGGCTCTGCCTGCTGGTGGTCGTGCTGTGCTGGTTGATCACCACGCTCAACTCGTCGAGCGAGGCCGCCATCGCTCACGCGCTGACGCCGCCTCCGGACGGGATCCGTTGGTTGGTCACCACTGTCCGCTTGGTCGGTTCGTTCGGGTTGATCTTGGCGGTCGTGATCCTGGCGCTGATCTCACGGCGATGGGCGGTCATCCGGGACTGCTTGTTGTCAGGGCTGGGCGCATGGCTGCTCTGTCTGGTCTTCGCGGTGCTGTTCGGCATGGATGGAGGTCGTCCCCCCGCTGGTGCGCCGGCGGGGTTCTCACTGGCATTTCCGGTGGCCCGGGTGGCGGCCACCGTGGCCGTCGCGACGGCGGCGCTTCCGTTCTTGAGTCGGTGGGTCCAGCGGGGGATCCAGGTGACAATCGGACTCCTGGCCGTGGCGACGATCGTGTCCCAGTCGGGTATGCCGATCGCCGTCCTGGCCAGTCTGGCGGTGGGTGTGCTGATGACGGCCCTGGTGCACCTGACGTTCGGGTCGCCGCTCGGACTGCTGTCGGCAACGGAGGTCACCGCCCTGCTCGATGGTCTCGGCATTGCCGCAGTTGGGGTGGCCGCGGTAGCGCAACAAGAGTGGGGTGTGGGCCGCTTTACCGGAGAGATCGATGGTGCACGCATCGATATCGCCGTCTACGGCCGTGATGCATCGGATGCCCAGGTGCTGGCCAAGACGGCCCGGTTCCTGTTCTATCGGGACTCGGGCCCGACACTCACACTGACCCGCCGCCAGCAGGTCGAACATGAGGCCTACCTAGCGCTCGTGGCCGAGCGAGCCGGAGTTCGTGTGTCCGAGGTCCTGGTGGCCGGGACCGCGGGACCAGCGCGGGATGCACTGCTGGTCACCAGTCCTCCCCTCGGACGTCGCCTGTCTGAGTTTCCCGAGTTCCACATGGCGGACGCCGTGCACGCCGTGGAATCCGTGCACCCCGTGGAATCCGTGCACCCCGTGGATGTAGACAGCGCGATGCTGACCGATGCAGCACTGGACAGCATCTTCGGCCAGATCCGACAGTTGCGCACCGCGGATATCGCACATGGTTCGTTGTCGACCGAGAGCATCCTGATCGATGACTCGGGCGTATGCGGACTGGTGGACATGCGGGCGGCGTCTACCCGGGCCCTCCCTGAACAGCTCGATCGGGATCTGGCCGCGGCTCTGGCGGCCGTATCGCTGGTCGTGGGTCCGGAGCGGTCGGTAGCAGCGGCGGCGCGCACGTTGCCGTCCGACGCGGTGGCTGGCGCCCTTCCGTTCCTGCAACGCGCAGCACTCGGCCCGGCTGCATCGCGAGTGATGCGTGGCAAGAAAGGCTTCCTGACAGCGCTGCGCTCCGAGGGTGCACGAGCCGCCGATGTCGAGATGCCCAAGTTGGTCGAACCCCGACGCATCAGTTGGATCGACCTAGCCCTAGTGGCCGGCACGATGATCGGCGGATGGGCCTTGATCGGCGTGCTGGTGAACGTGACCCAATCGTGGAGCACCATCACCGGGGCCGACTGGGCATGGGTGGCCGTAGTGTTCGTCCTGGCTCAGGCCGCCTATCCGGCGCTGGCCCTGACGACCGTCGGCTCGGTGACCGACACCATGCCCTATGGCCGCACCGTGGCACTCGAGGTGGCCAACACGTTCGTGTCGCTGGCCGGAGGGTCGATGGGCGCCCTGGCCACCAGGGTCCGGTACTTTCAGAAGCAGGGGTATGACGCCACGCTGGCGGTCAGTTCTGGGGTACTGATCTCGACTGCCAGTTGGATCGTCAAGGGCGGCCTCTTCTTGCTAGCGGTGCCGATCGCCTTCTCGCAGTTCACCTTCAACCCAGCACCCACCGACACCGGTGGCGGATCAGGGGAGAGCACGGCGAACCTGGTCCTGCTCATCGTGATCGCGGTGGTCGTCATCGGCGTGTTGCTCGGGCTGCTGCTGATCGTGCCCCGGTGGCGCCGGTTGGCGGCAGCCAAGCTCCGACCCAAGGCCTCTGAGGTATGGGGCCACCTCAAGGTCCTGTCGACCCACCCGCGCAACCTGTTCGAGATCTTCGGTGGCGAGATAGCCGCCCAACTGCTGGTGGCACTAGCGCTAGGGGCCGCACTCCACGCCTTCGGGCAGAACCTGAGCTTGGCCTCGCTCATCATCGTGCTTACCCTCGGGTCGATGCTCGGTGGAATCTCTCCGGTCCCGGGAGGAATGGGAGTGGTCGAAGCCGGAATGATCCTTGCCCTGACGGCGGCGGGTATCCCGGAAGCTGATGCGGTGGCTGCGGTATTCGTGCAGAGACTCTTCACCGCCTACCTGCCGCCTATCTGGGGCTGGTTCTGCCTGATGTGGATGCGGAAGAGGGAGTACCTGTAGGCATCGACGGCATCACTCATGTGGCATATGCAAAGTGTGTAGGGTTCCGGTAGATCCAACCGGGTCTGAGATGCACCTTGATCTAGGAGCCTTCGATGACCGCTGCAGTTCCGACTGTGTCCGCCGCTCCTACTGTGCCCGTCGCACCTACCGTGCCCGTCGCACCCCCGGAGATTCGGGTGTCCACGCTGTCGTTGGGTGCAGGTGCGCTCGGCTTTGCGCTGTGGTCCCTTGGCTGGTTCCTGCTCATCGCCGACCGGTCTTCGCACGTCGCATGGATCCTGCAGGTGGTCGGACCTCTGCTGATCGCTTTCG
>CAIVIS010000179.1 GCA_903906055.1 uncultured Acidimicrobiaceae bacterium | reverse complement strand
TCGGGTCCGAACTCGGCCAAGCCCCACGCCCGGCCTGGTCCTCGGGTGCTGCGCCGCGGGGATCCGGTGGTCGTCGACTTCGGGGCCGTATTCGACGGCTACCGGTCCGATATGACCAGGACCTTCTGTTTGGGAGGTGCTCCTGTGGGTGAACTGGCCAGGGTGTTCGACGTAGTGGCGGCCTCGCAGGTCGCCGGAGTGGCCTCGGTGGCGCCAGGGGTGGCGACAGGCGAGGTCGACACTGTGTGCCGAGAGGTGATCGCCGGCGCCGGATGGGCCGAGCGGTTCGAGCACGGGACCGGGCACGGGGTGGGCCTCGACATCCACGAGGCCCCTTCGGTGGGTTCGGGATCGACTGCTATCTTGGAGCCAGGCTCGGTCGTCACCGTCGAACCCGGCGTGTACCTGCCGGACGTTGGTGGCGTCAGGATCGAGGACACTCTGGTAGTGACCGCCACCGGTAGCCGTGCACTCACCCGTTTCCCGAAGGAAGTAGCCGTCTGATGTCCATCTCCACTAACGATCTCCGCAACGGCATGACCCTGAACCTGCCTGAGGGCCTGTTCAGCGTGGTCGAGTTCCAGCACGTCAAGCCGGGCAAGGGCGGCGCCTTCGTCCGCACCAAGGTCAAGAACCTGCGCAACGGAGCCGTCATCGAGCGCACCTACCGGGCCGACGAGAAGCTCGAGCAGGCCATCATCGACAAGCGTGAGATGCAGTTCCTCTACCGCGATGGTGGCGAGTACGTGTTCATGGACAACAGCTCGTACGACCAGCTCCAGGTGGAGACCGGCCTCCTCGGAGACGCCGCCAACTATCTGAAGGAAGGCGACGACGCTGTCATCCAGTTCTACGGCGATGAGATCGTCGGCGTGGAGTTGCCTGCAGCCGTCGAGCTCACGGTGACCGAGACCGAGCCCGGCCTCCAAGGGGACAGGGTGTCGGGTGCCCGCAAGCCGGCCACGCTCGAGACCGGCCTGGTCATCCAGGTGCCGCTCTTCATCAACCCTGATGAGAAGATCAAGGTCGACACCCGCACCGGCGAGTACCTGACTCGCGCCTGAGCAACCGGGCAGGGGCGCACACGCGTCCTCATGTCCCACACTCAATATGAGCAACGAACCCGCACCACGCCATCAGTCCCGCGAGCGGGCTCTTACTCTGCTGTATGAAGCCGACCTCAAGGGTGATTCGCCTGAGGTTGTGCTCGAGGGTCTGTCAGTCACGCCTGATGAGTATGTGACCACCCTGATGCACGCGGTCGGTAGCCGTTCCGATGAGATCGACGCGCTGATCAGTGGGGCTGCCATCGGGTGGGACATCGACCGGATGGCCGTCATCGACCGGAACGTCCTTCGTCTGGCTACGGCCGAGCTGCTCTGCTGTGACGACGTGCCTACCGCGGTGATCTTGAACGAGGCGGTTGACCTCGCCTCGGCGTTCTCGACCGATGACTCGGGCCGCTTCGTCAACGGCGTGCTGGCCACCATCGCCACCCAGTCGCGCAGCTGAACCTGGCGGCCACGGCCGACTCCCACGCCATCGAGCGCGACCATGAAGGGTCGGGCCGACCAGTTCAACGGGCTCATCAAGGACGTCGAAGGGCCCAGTTGAGTGTGGTTCGATGGTTCCCAGTCCAGGGCCAGTGGATCACCCGTGTAACAACACATCGGGGATCCAGCGAACGGCGTGGATCTCCCAGAGATACTGGTCGGGGACGCCGGCGAATGGCGAAGCTGGTTGCGCACCGATCACGCCGATTCACTGGGTGTCTAGCTCGTACTGGCCAGAAAGAGAACGGTCGATCCGACAACCGTCTCGTACGACGCGGCGCTTGACGAGGCGATCTGCTTCGGCTGGATCGACGGGAATTGGGGCGTCGTGACACGGCTACGTTTCGGCGACGGTTCACACTTCGAAAGACTCGAAGCCCGTGGCTCAAAGGAACGCTGCCATTGGGAGGCCGCCTATGCCGGGCAAGCCAGTATCGAGGTGCCGGAGGACCTTGTCGCTGCCCTGAGTGCCGATCCCCGCGCGCAGGCGATGGTCGATACGCTCACGAGCGCCAATCGGTACGCCATCCCCAGGCGCAGCGAACAACCGAGTGGAACATTGAACGTT
>CAIVIS010000178.1 GCA_903906055.1 uncultured Acidimicrobiaceae bacterium | reverse complement strand
TTGCCTCATGGCTGCGTCCGCTCCATTGTTCTCACGACTGACCCCCGGGCGGTTGCCGTGGACGAATCGATCTGGCCTGGCCGCGTCGGTGATCCCCCTCATCATCTCGGTGGCACTGGCCGGATGCGCCATGTCGCCCCCTTCGGGCGGCCAGGGGTCGGCCCCCTATGCACCACGGGTGGTCCGGGTGGTCGCCGGGGAGAACGTGTGGGGCAGCATCGCCGCCCAGATCGGTGGGGCCCACGCCGCCGTCACCAGCATCATCGCCAGCCCTCAGACCGACCCCCACGCCTACGAGCCGACAGCAGCCGATGCTCGTCGGTTGGCCGATGCCCAGGTGGCGGTGCTCAACGGGGTTGGTTACGACCCGTGGATGAACCGGCTGCTGGCTGCGGATGGTGGATCCCGCAGCGTGCTCGACGTCGGCGAACTGGTCGGCGTCCCCCCCGGAGGCAACCCCCACCTCTGGTATGACCCGGGCTACGTGGCGCAGTTCTCCAGTGCCATCGCCAACGCCATGGCACGTGTCGACCCCACGGACCGGGCCTACTTCCTCGGACGCCAGGCTCACTTCGACAACGTGGCGCTCGCCCCGTATCACGATGCCATCGTTCGCATCCGGGCTCGGTACGCCGGGCGCCCAGTCGGGGCGTCAGAGTCGGTGGTGGTCTACCTGTGCCGTGCGCTCGGGTTGGAACTGGTCACCCCGCCGACCTTCCTGCGGGCCGTCACCCAGGGGACTGATGTGTCGGCGGCCGACAAGGTGACGATCGACGCCCAGATCCGAAACCGTGCCATCGACGTCTACTTGGAGAACGTCCAGAATTCGACCCCCGACGTCCAAGCCCAGGTCGCCGCGGCCCGTGCCGCCCAGATCCCGGTCGTCGCCATGACCGAGACACTGCGACCGGCCGGGGCCACCTTCCAAGCGTGGCAGACCGCACAGCTCCGCTCTCTTGAGTCCGCACTGGAGTCCACACATGCCTGATCCCCTGACAGCCCCACGGGCCAGCAACCCGGCCGTCCGCTTCGACGGAGCTACGGCCCGCTTGGGTGGTCGGGACATCTGGTCCGGTGTGGACCTGACGGTCGAGCAGGGCACGTTCGTGGCCGTCCTGGGTCCCAACGGCTCCGGTAAATCGACGCTGATCAAGGCTGTCCTTGGCCTCCTGCCCTTGTCGGACGGCCACATCGAGGTATTCGGTCAGCCACCGGGGGATGGCGGCGGCCAGATCGGCTACCTGCCTCAGCGGCGGAACTTCGATCCTGGCGTACGGGTCCGGGGAGTGGATGTGGTTCGGATGGGGAGCGACGGCGACCGGTGGGGCATTCCGCTGCCGTGGGGGAAGGCGCGCCGAGCCCGTGATACCCGAGTGGACGAGGTCATCGATCTGGTCGGGGCCAGCTCCTATGCGGACCGGCCCATCGGCGAGGTCTCCGGTGGTGAGCAGCAGCGCTTGCTGATCGCCCAGGCGCTGATCCGCAGTCCCCGGCTGCTCCTCCTCGACGAGCCGCTCGACAGCCTCGACCTGCCCAACCAGGGAGCGGTGGCGACGCTGATCGCCGACATCAGCCAGTCTTCGGGCATCACCGTGCTGATCGTGGCCCACGACGTGAATCCGATCGCCTCGGCCCTCGACGGCGTGATCTATGTGGCTCAAGGGAAGGTGGTGAGCGGAACCCCCGAAGACGTGATCACCACCGAGACGCTGAGTGCGCTGTATGGAACCCCCATCGAGGTCTTGGTCACTAAGGACGGCCGACGGGTGGTGGTCGGACAGCCCGATGCCGCCTCCCACCATGCCGGAGCCCACGGTTCCAGTCACGAGCACAGCCACGACCACGGCGGGCACGGCTGACCACGATGCCCGCCGCCCTCTCACTCGCCACGTTGGCCGGACCTGGTCCGAATCCCATCGATGACCTGCGCCAGATGCTGGCGCTGCACTTCATGGTCAACGCCTTCCGGGCGGGGACCATCGTGGCCGTGCTGGCTGCCGTCGTGGGCTGGACGATGGTTCTGCGTCGACAGAGCTTCGTCGGTCACACGTTGGCCGTGGTGTCCTTTCCGGGGGCGGCGGCCGCCATTTGGCTGGGGGTGAGCGCCACGGCCGGGTATTTCGCCGGAAGCGTCGCCGCCGCCCTGGTCATCGCGCTGGTCCCACGGTCGCCAGCGGGGAGACCCGGGAGCCAGGAGTCGGCCGTCATCGGCACCGTCCAGGCCTTCGCCCTGGCCTGTGGTGCCCTGTTCATCAGCCTCTATGGCGGCTTCCTCGACGGCATCACCGGTCTGCTCTTCGGCTCGTTCTTGGGAGTGTCGGACGACCAGGTGCTCGTGCTCGGCGTGGTGGCCCTCGTGGTCCTGGCCGTGATGGGCGCACTCGGGCGCCCACTGCGGTTCGCCACGGTCGATGGCGATGTGGCCGCGGCCCGCGGCGTGCCGGTGCGACTGTTGTCGGTGGTGTTCTTGGTGCTGCTCGGATGCACGGCCGCCGAGGTGAGCCAGATCACCGGGGCCCTCTTGGTGTTCGCCCTGTTGGTCATGCCGGCTGCGGCCGCCCAGCAACTGACGGCCAGGCCCATCCTCGGACTCGGGCTCGCCGTGGGGTTCGGCCTGTTCGTGGTGTGGGCGGCCCTGTCATTCGCCTTCTACTCGCCGTGGCCGGTGGGCTTCTTCGTCACCACTTTCGGCTTCGCCCTCTACCTAGGTGCCGCCGGATTCAGATGGGCGGCGGCCCGTTGGCCACGAGGAGCCAGGGAGGTCGATCGGTCTAGCCAGGCCAGGTCGGGCGAACTGGGTGCGGCGGTGGGCGCATGACCACGGGAACGTTCTTCGTGCTGGCCCATCCATTCCTGCGCTCGGCCTTCGGGGTCGGCACCGCCGTGGCGCTGGCTGCGGGCCTGATCGGATCCTTCGTCGTACTGCGGGGGCAGGTGTTCGCCGGTGATGCGCTGTCCCATGTGGCCTTCACCGGGGCGCTGGCTGCCCTGGCCTTCGGGGTGGATCTGCGCCTCGGCCTCTACGGCGGGTGCATCGCCTTCGCCCTGCTGCTGGCGGTACTGGGGGGACGATCCGGGTCCGACGATACGGTGATCGGCTCGGTGTTCGCCTGGGTACTCGGCCTAGGGGCACTCTTCTTGAGCGTGTTTACTGCGTCGTCGAGTGGAATCGGGGGAGCAGGGGGCACGGCCGGGGTGAACGTGCTCTTCGGCTCGATCCTGGGCCTGTCCGGCAGTCAGGCATGGGGCGATGTCCTGGTGTCGCTGGCCGTGGTAGCGGCCGTAGTGGCCATGGCCCGACCGCTGCTCTTCGCCAGTCTGGACCCGGCGGTGGCCGCATCCCGAGGGGTGCCGGTCCGGTTGCTGTCCCTGGGGTTCTTCGTGGCGCTCGGCCTGACCGCCGGGGTGGCGACTCAGGCGGTGGGTGCCCTGCTGCTGCTGGGGCTCCTGGCAGCTCCTGCTGGTGCTGCCCAGCGGCTCACGGCGCGCCCGTTCCGGGCGCTGTGGCTGTCGCCTGCCATCGCCGTGGGCTCGATGTGGGCAGGCCTCACCCTGGCCTACTTGTTTCCGGTGATGCCGCCCAGCTTCGGGATCCTCGGTGTGGCTACTGGCACCTATCTGGCCGCTATCGCCTGGACGGGGAGTGTCCGGAGACGCAGCCAGAGGACCTCCCGTCCGATAGGCACACCTCTGCCAGCGGCGATGTCCCGTGCCCACTGACCACTCAGGATCTGGCCGTCGTGACCGTCCCCGGGCACGCCGTAGTGTGTCAAGGGTGAGCGTCGCCCCGTCCGTGCACGAGCAGGCTGCCCTGCGCCTCGGTGGCCTGGACCAGCGCTATACGACCGTTCGACGGGCACTGGTGGCCACACTGGCTGATGCTGGCCGGCCGCTGTCGATCCCCGAGATCCTGTCGGCCAACGAGGCGCTCCCGCAGTCGAGCGCCTATCGGACCGTGACGGTGCTGATCGAAGCCGGGGTGGTCCGCCGGGTGACCGGAGTCGACGACCATGGGCGCTTCGAACTGGCCGAGGATCTGGCCGGCCATCACCACCACCTGGCTTGTGCCGCGTGTGGCAAGGTCGAAGATGTCGTCCCGTCCGCCCGGCTCGAGCGGGCCATGGACGAGGCGGCCCGGGCCATCGCCGACGAACAGGGCTATGTGGTGATCGGCCACCAGTTCGACCTGGTGGGGACGTGCCCGTCGTGCCAGCAGACCTCTGGGGCTTCTACGATGCCGACCACGGACCGCCCCGGCCGCGGGTATGGCCAGCCGTGACACCAGCAGCCGTGACACCAGCAGTCGTGACGCCAGCAGCCGTGACACCACCAACAGGGCCGTGCACATTCTTGACCTACGTACCAATGACCAGGAGACCGACATGACCGACCCCATCCGCACCGAAACCGACTCCATGGGGGCGATCGACGTACCCGCTGACCGGTACTGGGGTGCCCAGACCGCCCGGTCCCTCCACCATTTCCCGATCGGCGCCGACACCATGCCGGAACCCCTGATTCGGGCAATCGGGATATTGAAGGAGGCCTCCGCCCAGGTCAACGCCGACCTGGGCAAGATGTCCCCCGAGACATCCGCCCTCATCGTGGCGGCTGCCCGCGAGGTATCCGAGGGCAAGCTGCACGATCACTTTCCTCTCAGCGTTTGGCAGACCGGCAGTGGCACCCAGTCGAACATGAATGCCAACGAGGTGATCTCCAACCGAGCCATCGAGATGGCCGGCGGGGTCATGGGCTCCAAGGTCCCGGTCCACCCGAACGACGACGTGAATATGTCCCAATCGTCCAACGACACCTTTCCGACAGCCATGCACATCGCCGCCGTCGAGGAGATCACCCACCGGCTGGTCCCGACCGTCCGCCACCTGCGTGATTCGCTGCATGCCAAAGCCGAGGCCTACGCCACCATCACCAAGATCGGCCGCACCCACCTGATGGACGCCGTCCCTCTCACCTTGGGCCAGGAGTTCTCTGGGTATGTGGCCCAGCTCGATGCCGACATCCGCCGGATCGAGTCGACCCTCGACGACCTCTACGAGCTAGCGGCAGGCGGCACGGCGGTGGGTACCGGCCTGAACACCCACGCCGAGTTCGGGGTCCGGGTGGCGGCGGCCATCGCCGAGCTCACCGGCCTTCCGTTCGTCACTGCACCCAACAAGTTCGCCGCACTGGCCGCCCACGACGCCCTGGTGATGACCAGCGGCGCCCTGCGCACGCTGGCCGGCTCGTTGATCAAGATCGCCGACGACCTGCGCTGGCTCGGATCCGGTCCGCGCAGCGGCCTCGGTGAGCTCAACCTGCCCGAAAACGAGCCGGGCTCTTCGATCATGCCCGGCAAGGTCAATCCCACCCAGAGCGAAGCCATGATCATGGTGTGTATCCAGGTCTTCGGGAACGATGCAGCGGTGGCCATGGCCGGATCGAGGGGCAACCTCGAGCTCAACGTGTGCAAGCCGGTGATCATCCACAACGTGCTCCACTCGGTGAAGCTGCTGACGGAGGCATCCTCAGCATTCACCCGGTTCTGCGTGGACGGACTCGAGCCGAACGAGGCGCGCATCCGTCAGCACCTCGAGAACTCCCTCATGCTGGTGACCGCCCTCAATCCCCTCATCGGCTACGACAAGGCTGCCGAGGTGGCCAAGAAGGCACACAAGGAGGGATCGACCCTGCGAGAGTCCGCCGTGGCACTCGGCTACCTGACTGGCGAGCAGTTCGACGAGGCTGTGCGGCCCGAGTCCATGACTCACCCATGACCCCCACCTACCTGCAACACTGATCCCATCGATCGACGGCCCGCCCTACCGCGGGACAAGGAGCACCATGACCACCGTCCCATCTGACCTGCACATCGGACTGACCGACGGCACCTTCTACAGCGGCGACCCGTTTCCGGCATTTGCCTGGATGCGGGCCGAGGCCCCTGCCTTCTACGACGAGGCGGCTGGCGTGTGGGGGATCACCCGATACGCCGACATCCGCGAGATCTCCAAGGACCCGGACACGTTCTCCAACGCCGGGGGGATCCGGCCGGACAGCGACGCCCTGCCGATGATGATCGACACCGACGCCCCCGAACATGTGCGCCGGCGACGCCTGGTGAGTGAAGGGTTCACGCCCCGACGCATCCGCGAGAGCGAAGAGGGGATCAGAACGATCTGCGACGCCATCATCGATCGGGTGTGCGAGAAAGGATCGGCCGACTTCGTCAACGACATCGCCGCCCCGCTCCCCATGATCGTGATCGGGAACATGCTGGGGGTAGCCCCCGAAGACCGTGACGCGCTCCTGCGCTGGTCTGACGACATGCTGAAGGCGCTGGGTTCGCCTGACCCGACGGCCATGGACCGGGCCGCCATCGCCGCCATGGAGTACGCCGAGTACATCACGGCCGTGGCCGAGCAGCGCCGTCGCGACAACCAGACCGATGACCTGATCGGCACGCTGGTCCATGCCGAGATCGAAGGAGACCAGCTCGACGAATCCTCGTTGATCTACGAGTCGCTCCTGATCTTGATCGGTGGGGACGAGACCACCCGGCACGTCATCAGTGGCGGCATGTACGAGCTGTTGACGCACCCGGACCAGTACCGGATGCTTTCCGAGGACCGGTCTCGCATGACGGTGGCGGTCGAAGAGATGCTCCGGTGGGTATCGCCCATCAAGAACATGGCTCGGACCATGACCAGAGACGTCGAACTCCACGGGCAGACCCTGTCCAAGGGACAGAAGCTCTTGTTGCTCTATCCCTCGGCCAACCGGGACGAGTCGATGTTCGACGACCCCGAGACCTTCGACATCACCCGCACCCCGAACGACCACATCGCCTTCGGCTTTGGCGCCCACTTCTGCATGGGGAACCGGCTGGCCCGGATGGAGCTCTCGGTCATGTTCGACCGCCTCCTCGAGCGCCTGCCCGACCTTGCCCTGGCCGACGACGGCGAGCCCCCCAAGCGGGCCGCCAACTTCGTGTCCGGTTATGAGACCATGCCCGTCACGTTCACCCCCACCGCCCCGGTCGGGGCCACGGCGTGACGTCCCGGCCCGTAGCGCTCGACGACGCGGCCTTGGCCGCGGCCCTGGCCGCACCGGATGCACCGATGTGGGACCTGGTGGACGGAATGCTCGTCCAGACGTTCGAGTGCCCGAGCTTTTCGGCTGCTCTCGACTTCGTCATGGCGGTCGGCCGCCTTGCCGAGGAGGCCGACCACCATCCGGACATCGACATCCGGTGGCGCAAGGTGCGATTGGCCCTGGTCACCCACGATGCCGGGGGGCTGACCGAACTCGACCTCACGATGGCCAAGGACATCGACGCACTGACCCCGTAGACGACGAAGGACGGGGCCCGCAGGCCCCGTCCTCATGATCGTCGCTGTTGCCAGTAGGCGTCAGCAGGTGTAGTCAGGCATCAGTAGCCACCCGCGCAGCCGTGCTGATCGGGTGCGGCATCTGGGCTCCCGAAGTAGTGCGTGGCAAACGCCACGGCCACCCGGATCTGCTGCAGTTTCGAAGCATTCGCGGCATTGGCCGGGAATCCGAACGTGTTGAACTGGTTCCAGTTGGCATGGCTCATGCCGAGTCCGCCAGAGAAGGCGGATCCGTTCACGTGCCAGTTACCGCTCTCTTCGCACACACTGACCCGTTCCCACGCGGCGATCTGGCTGGGTGTGAGCCCATAGTCGGACTCGGGTGCGACCACTGGGGTCCGAGGGGCTGGCGGTGTAGCGAGTGTTCCGGCTCCGAGCGATCCGTAGAAGGCGATCGTTCCGAAGTTGAAGACCCCGCCGTCAGCCGCTACTTCGATGTAGCCACCGACGATCGACGATGTCCCCACGATGGGTTGGTTCAGATGTGTACCGATCAGCGACCCCTTGAACGAGGCACCCCCGTAGGCGTAGGTCCCACCATCACTCGAGACCACCCGGTAGCCGCCTCCGGCGGCATCTATCCCTACGACTGGAGCCGTCGCTGGGACGGTGCCGTAGAACGGGGCGTTGCCGAAGGCATACACGGATCCGTTGGCGGCGACCTCCCAGTAGCCCTGGCTGGTGGTGGTGGTGGCGATCCCGACGATGGGACTGGTGGGAGACATGCCGGTGGCTGCGCCCTCATAGGTGGCGTCGCCAAAGGCGAATACCCCTCCGTCGGAAGCGACCAGCCAGTACCCGTTGCCGGAAGATGTCGCCGTCATGCCCACGATGGGGGAGTGCAGCGACGCGCTGGTCATGGATCCTTGGAACCTGGCGTCGCCAAAGGCGAACACTCCTCCGTCTGCCGCCACCTCCCAGTAGCCCTTACCGGTAGGCGTGGCGTCCACGCTGACGATCGGGCTGTTCAGTGGCAGACCGGCTGTCGAGCCGTAGAAGTCAGCCCCGCCGTAGGCGAAGACTCCTCCGTCGGCACCGACCAACCAGTAGCCGTGGCCATTGGCCACCGCTGATGCGCCGACGATGGGGGCGTTGAGGACGAGGCCTGTGCCGCTCGGGACGGGGGCCGCTGCCGCCAATGCGGGCGATCCGATCAGGGAGGCCAGGACAGTGGCCGAAGCGGCCACTGTGACCAGGCCGGCTTCGGTGCGGGTTCTACTGCGAGTCCGCCGCTTGACCGCATTGGTCGTGTGCTGCGGCGGAGACAGGCGAGGTGTTCGAGTGGAGGGGCGTGAAGGTACAGGGATATTGGCAATTAGCGGATGCAAGGCGGGTGACCTTTCCTTGGTCGGCCAGAGCCCCGTCGGTCGACGGAAGCGCTCTGACTCTCTTCTGGTTGGGTGGACCCCACATCTGTGCATTCAACGCCCCAGCCGGGCACCGGGAAGGGTGGGCCGGCCTGGCTACAAGAGCCGGGTGTGCTAGCGGGTGTATTTGTCCGTTAGTGATGAAAAGTTAGGTGCCACTCTCCTCGAGGGTGCGGTGGGGGCGAGCTCGCCAGCGGCGTCGGGGTGTCGGGCTCGACCAGCGGTCGGATGCCTCGGGACGAACCCATGTGCTCGAAGCAACAACTGTAGCGGGTCCCGCCGGAAATTGGTAGTCGACCGCGACAAATTGGGGTTCCGGATGGCACGGAGCTTGTGGATAACTGGCGATCCCAGTCAACATTCGGAATCAGTCGGGAGGGTCGATGACCTCATGGCCGGCGCCAACGAGGGCGCACACCGCTACGTCGAGGTCAGCATCCTTCACTAGGACCAGATCGGTGTCGTAGGTGGAGACGACGAACACGCCCACACCGGACTCCGCTAGTGGCACGGTGATCGAGGCGATGACGCCGACCAACTCGAACGCCAACGGACCTGTGACATGCAGCATCCGCCAACCCGGCTCGATTCGACTCGCCGGTGGTTCGTCACCCTCGGCACAGACCACGGAGAGCTCTTCGCGAGTTCGGGTTACCGAGTAGACCCGAGCACCAGTTGGTGGCCCTGGCCACGGGGCATCGGAGTCGAGCCGACATACCGACATCCGCCCCTTCTGGACGGTCAACCGCATGTCGGTTCCAATTCAGGGCCGATCCGTCCGAGCACCGGTGGCCGCAGACATGAGGCGTTCAGCCGACCGGCAGGTCCCACAGCGGAAACCAGCGGTCGAGGTCGGACTCGACCTGCAGGTCTTCGGCCACCAAGCTCCGAAGCCGAAACTCCTCCTCGGTCGACCGCTGCTCGTGCCCGGTGGGGACGAAGGGGTAGAAGGTTCCCCGCTTGAACAGGTAGACCAGGTAAGCCGTCGATGGAAGGACGGTGCCCGCCCCCACCACGGCCCCCTCGCGCACCACATCGCTGCCGGTGGCTGCCGTCTCATCGGTCGCCAGCTTGGCCAGGCCGAACACGGTGCACAGGAGCTGCGGGCCCCAGCCGGCATCGCTCAACGACGAGTTCACCAGGTGCACCTGGGAGACCAGGGACTCGATGTCGGGGTCGGCTACGACCAGCCATGTGTAGCCGAAGCTGTCCTCGGACTTGGTCAGTGGGGACCCGCCATCCATGGCCAGCAGCTTCACCACCTCGGCCTCCATGTCGGCGAACCCCTGGCCTGACGGAGGCTTGAAGCACACACCGGCATGTCCCGAGCAGGTCATGCCAGCCGCGCTCTGCAAGGTGATCGAGGCCGACGGCAGGCCGAACAGTGCATCGAGGTTGGACTGGACTGGCTTGGTGCGCCCGAGCAGCGTGTCGAAGAGGCCCATCAGTAGCTGGTCATCTGGGTGGTGAGATGAGGGGTCATGTAGCGATCATGAGGGACGGCCCATCTCGGCCTCGAGTTCGGCGAGCTGAGCCAGACGCTTGTCGAGCGACGGGTGCGTCGAAAACAGGGTGGAGATGCTGACGCCGCTCTTGGCGATCGCCGGAGTGAAGTAGAAGGCGTTGAAGGTCTCGGTGGTGCGGAGGTCCCGGGTCGGGATCCGGGCGATCTCTCCGGTCACCTTGACCAGGGCCGAGGCCAGGGCCGATGGCTGGCCAGTGAGGATGGCACCCGATCGATCGGCGGCCAGCTCGCGGTAGCGCGACAGGGCCATGGTCAGCAAGAAGCTGATGGCGTAGACGGCTACCGACACCACTAAGACGGCTATCTCGATCAGCACGGTCTGGTCGCCGCCCTGGTTGTTGTTGTTGTTATCGCGCCCGCCACCGAACCCGCCCATCATCCCGGTCCAGAACATCATCCGGGTGACCATGCCCGCCACCATGCCGAGAAAGCTGGCGATGGTCATGACGGCAACGTCGCGGTGGGCGACGTGGGACAACTCGTGAGCCAAGACGGCCTCGAGTTCGGACTCGTCGAGGCGGCGCATGAGCCCGGTGGTGGCGCACACCACGGCGCTGTTGGGGCTCCTGCCGGTGGCGAAGGCGTTGGGAACATCGCTGTCGGCGATGGCCACCTTGGGCTTCTTCATGTCGGCCATGGCGCACAGGCGGTCGATGGCCCCGTGGAGCTGTGGCGCCTCTTCAGGGGTGACGAGCCGGCCGCCCATACCGAACAGAGCGATCTTGTCCGAGAACCAGTACTGCACGAAGATGATGGCCCCGGCGAAGACCAAGACGACGGCGTACGAGATCCCCACGGCGATGAGTAGGCCGATTACCACGGCATACAGCAGGACCAGCATCAGCCCGGTGATGAACATACGGAGGCTGAGGCCTCGGTCGTTGGGGATGTTGCGTGCGGTGCTCATGGCTGGATCCTCGGGCTCATCGGCGTTCGCTCAGTCGTCGTCGACACCGGGCTCAGCCAGCAGCGCCTTCGTCTCGTCCAAGGTGGCATCGGAAAACGGCAATACGCGTTCCGAGCTGGCGAACGTGTCGGCGGCCAAGGGGGTGCCCACGCGCCGGACCTCGTCGATGACGGCGGCCAAGGCAGCCGCGAACCGAACATCGTCGTCGCTCTCGACGGCATCGTTCAGTTCCGACTCGAGCGCATGGATGCCCTCGCGGTCGTCGTCGGCCACCTCGTACTGTCCCTCGCCGAGGATGCGGACGATCACGACAGAGGCTCCGTGGCTGCACCGGGCGCTGGCTCGGCTGCACCGAGCTGCGCCGGGCTGGCTGCGCCCAGTTCGGCCTTGAGGGCGGCCAGATCGGCATCGACGGCGTTGGTGGTGGAGACCTGGTCCAACTGGGCCTGGATGTCGTCGACCGGGTTGGTGAGGTCGGTGAGCGCACCCGAGGCCAGGAGTTCGTCCATGGCGCCAGCCCGGGCCTGCATGCTGTCGATCTTCTCCTGGGCCCGCTGGACCGACATGCCGGCGTCACCCATGGACTCGGAGATGCCCGAGACGGCTTCGCCGATCTTGGTCTGCGCCTCGGCCGCCGTGTAGGTGGCCTTCATGGTCTCCTTCTTCATGCGGAAGGCGTCCACCTGAAGCTGCAAGTTCTGGGCGGTGGCGATGAGCTTCTGCTCCTGGTCGGCCACCTGCTGATGCTGGGTCTGGAGCTCGGCCAACTGAGGGCCCAAGGCAGCGCGGCGGGCCAGTGCCTCGCGGGCCAGATCCTCCCGGTCTTGGCTGAGGGCATCCTTGGCCTGCTGCTGGAGCTTGTCGGCCTGGCCTTGCAGTTGGGCCGCCTGGAGCTCGATCCGCTTCTTGGCGGTCGTCACGTCGGCCACGCTGCGACGCACCTTTTGCAGGTTCTCCTGGAGCTTCTGATAGGAGAGGTCGAGGGATTCCCTCGGATCCTCCGCCTTGTCCAGCAGCTTGTTGGTCTTGGCCTGCAGAATCCCGGACATGCGCTTCATGACACCCATTGGCGACGATCCTTCCTCACGCGTTATGTGCAGTGTACGCGCCGCCGTCCCGGTAGCGTGAGCGGCGTGTCCGACAAGCGCTGTCTCCTGACCGTCCACGCCCATCCTGACGATGAGGCATCCAAGGGTGCGGGGTCCGTCGCCCGCTACCACGCAGACGGTGTCCACACTGTGCTGGTTTGCTGCACCGGTGGGGAAGAGGGCGAGATCCTCAACCCGGCGCTCGACACCCCCGAGGTCCACCGCGACCTGGCGGCCGTGAGACGCCAAGAGTTGGACCGAGCCACCGCCATCATCGGCTACGACGAGCTGGTCATGCTGGGATATCGCGACTCAGGAATGGCCGACTCGGAGGCCAACGCCAATCCGGAGTGCTTCGCGGCTGCCCCCATGGAAGAGGCTACGGAACGGCTGGTGGCGGTGATCCGCCGATGCCGTCCCCAGGCCATGGTCATCTACGGGGACGATCAGACCGGGTATCCACACCCTGATCACCTGCGGGTCCATGACGCCGGCCTGGCCGCCTTCCTGGCTGCGGGTGATCCCGAACAGTTCCCTGATTCAGGCGAGGCCTACCAGCCGGCCAAGCTCTACTACACGGTCCATTCCGCGGCTCGGTTCCGGGCCATCCACGACAAGTTCGAAGAGTTGGGTCTGGAGTCGCCGTTCGATGAGGCCTGGCGTGACCGGTGGGACTCGATGCCCGACGATGTGCCGACCACGGTGATCGACATCACCGGCCACACCGATGTGCGGCGCTTGGCGCTGCTGGCTCATGCCACCCAGGTCGATCCGGAGTCGAAGTTCTGGTTCGGTCTTCCACCCGAGGTGATGGGGACCATCCAGCCTCACGACGACTATCGGCTGGCCTTGGTAGGGGACCCCGACGGCACGGTGTCGGCTTACGAGTGGGACGGCGTGGTCGAGACGGACCTGTTCGCTGGCGTGTCAGCCATCGCGTCCTCATGAATACCTGGCTGTCGCAAGCGTGGCTCGATGCGATGTTGTCTTCCGCATCGGAACTGGTCGGATCAGAGTCCCTATCTGGAACCATCGAGGTGATCGTCACCGGGGGAGTAGAGGGGGACGCGGTGGTCCACCTGGAGTTCACCCAAGGCCGACTGACCAGCGCCGGGTTGGGTGCGGATGCACCGGCCAATGCCACGCTCACGCTGTCAGACGCAGATGCCCGCTCCGTGCTGACCGGAGATCTCGATATCAACGTGGCCTTCATGCGGGGCCGTCTCAAGGTCGACGGTTCGATGGCTCCGGTCCTCGATCTGCTGGCCCTGGCCGCCACCGACGATGCCCGGGCC
>CAIVIS010000177.1 GCA_903906055.1 uncultured Acidimicrobiaceae bacterium | reverse complement strand
GGTGCGACCCCTAGATCCACGCGACTTCCCAAGGTCCGTTGATCTACTGAAGATCAGTCAGTAAGTCCGAGTTGAATCTGATCCGGAGGGGTCCGCCCACGCCTGTGACGACCGGATCCAGAACCACTACTCCGCGTGGTGAAAATCGAATACCCGTGCCGGGCGACAGTGGGCCGTCAGGCTGTCGTGGCCATTCTGACGCTCGAACAGTCAGATTCTCATGCCTCGGGTCCGGGTGAACTTGGACGCGACAGACCCCCCACCGAAGCAGGGGGTCGTCGCCGTCCGTGGCATCTCCAGGAGAGCCAGCGTCAGTTGATGGGCTGCCACCAGTGCAGCCATACGTGGGTGTGGTCAGACGGCTCCGCGGGTGTCGATGACGATGACCGAGCAGTGGGCCGAGTGGGTGACATGGCTGGCCACACTGCCCAGCATGCGCCGTCCACTGGTCTTGCCCTTGTTGCCCACCACGATGAGGTCGGCGTCGACGTTTTCGGCGATGGTCACCACGGCGTGGGCCGGCGACTCGGTCGATGCGTGCATGTTGGGCTCGATGCCTTGCTCTTGGGCGAGCTCCCTCAGGCTGACCAGCAGCGGGGCAGCGGGGTGGTCGTCGTGGACGTAGCCCCCCTGCTCGGTGCGGTTCGGCCCCTGCTCGTTCTGGATGGTGGCCACGATATGGAGATCGGCACCCATGGTGTTGGCCAGAGTGAGGGCCGACAAAACGGTCTCCCGCCCGACTGGTGTGTCAGTGGCACTTACGACGATGGTCTTGAACATGGTGGGTCATCTCCTTGGGATGTGAATTCGGGCAGCCGTCCGACCGGAAGGCGCCATATATCGCACTTGACGGATGGTAACCCATGAGGTCCACGATCGCTCGGGACTGTTCGATCCGGACTGTCGTTTTGGATGCATGGATCTGCACTGCATACAGACCTCGATGGGCTCTGCTCGCTATGTGGTGATCAGCCCAGCGCCATGCCGACGATCGGGCGGTTCAGAGTCAGCGAGCCGGTCGATCCCTGGAACGCAGCCCCAGAACCGAAGCTGAAGATGCCGCCATCCGAGGCCACCAGGTAGTAGCCGTCGCCCCCAGGTGCAGCAGCCATACCCACGATGGGCTGGTTCAGGTGCTGGCCGCCCATCGACCCGAGGAAGGGGGCGTTGAAACTGAAGATGCCGCCATCAGAAGCCACCATCCAGTAGCCGCCGGTGGAGGGATCCATGGCCATGCCCACGATGGGCTGGTTCAGGTGCTGGCCGCCCATCGACCCGGCAAAGGCAGCACCCGGCCCGTAGCTGAAGATGCCGCCATCCGAGGCCACCATCCAGTAGCCGTCACCGCTGGGGGCCGAGGCCATACCCACGATCGGGCGATTCAGCGCGAGGTTGCCGGCCGACCCGTAGAAGGGTGCCTGGGAGCCGAAGCTGAAGATGCCGCCGTCTGCGGCCACCGTCCAGCATCCAGATCCGCCCGGGGCCGAGGCGACCCCCACGATCGGGCGGTTGGGGGAGGCAATCGACCCCGTGCAGGCAGGGTGCGGTCCCTCGGCGAAGATCGACCCCCCAGCCGAGGCCAGCTGGTAGCCGATTCCGCCCGGGGCAGCAGCGATCCCGCCGATGGCCTGACCCTGGCTGGCCGATGACCCGTAGAAAGGTACGCCGAAGGAGAAGATGCCCCCATCTGCGGCCCCCAGCCAGTATCCGCGGAGCGCGGTGTCCTGGGTGGCGATGGGCAGGTACGTCACAGGTGCCGAGTTCGGATACGGAAGCTGACGGGAGAAGGCACAGTCACCGGTGCCGTAGCCACCGACGGTGCTCCCGCCCTGTCCGGCATCGCCGAAGTGCACCGGTGGTGACAGGTCTGTGCACAGCATGTTGCCCGAGATTTGATTGTTGAGGATCTCGTCGGCGTCCTGGTCGAAGAACGTGTTGTCCGAGAAGGTGGCACTGCCCCCGATCGTCAGGCGCAGGGCGCCGAACCAGCAGGACTGGACTCCGCTCACCCGCAGATTGCCACCCACGACCAGGTTCTCGTAATCGCTGTAGGCGGAGTGCTCGTACGTCTTAGAGAAAACGCTGTTCGACGCCGTGCAATTGACCCCTCCGCCCCCGCCGATTTCGGTGATGTCCCCGGTCACGGTGCTGTCGTGGATGACGACGCCGAGGGAGTCGGTAGCGACAATGCTCCCCTGGACTGTCGTGCGCGAAGCCGATGTCGGGCTCCCCGGAGTCGGATCGTCGAAGCAGGTGAAGTGGACCGGGTCACATCCCAAGATGAGTGATGCGCCAGCACCGGCCACGATGCTCCCCAATACATTCAGTACCGGCGGGCCGCTCAGGCCACCCGACTGTGCGTAGGCAGTGACGAGTGCTGCCCCGGCGCCGACCGACACGTCCCCAGTGACGGTGACCTCACCGGTCTGCACTGTGCACACCCCGGTGATCGACACCGATGTGTAGGTACCGGCGGCCAACGTGGCCGGAGTTGCCACCGTTCCCCCACACGTAGCCGTTGCCGGGGCGGCCTCTGCCGTAGGTGGGGCGACGCCAGCGCCGACTGGCGCCAGGACCACCAGAAGTCCGAGGAGTACCGAGCACCGACCCGCGAGCATTCTCATGACAGACAACGTTATGCCCGATGAACGGTGAGCGAAAGCCCTGCTCAGACGTAGTCGTCCGGCGTAGTCGTCCGGATTCGATCGACCCGCAGCGCCCGGCCAGGAGCGACCGGCCGCTCAGGCCTCGGCCGCGGCCTTCAGGCTGGCCAGGGTCTGTTCGATGTTCTCCCGGTTGTGAGTGGTCCGGTCGGCCACCCCGCTGACCGGCTTGCCCAACGCCTTGGCCAAGGCGCTGCGCTCGTCGATCCACGTCTCGGTGACGGCACACCCCGAGTCAGTGGGTTCGAACGAATAGCGCCACACGGCCACCTTGATCCCAGCCACCGTGACTCGGAACGACAGCACCTTCCCCGGATCAGCCTCGAGGATCGTGCCCGTCGTGGTCCATGACTTCTTGTCCCGGCTGTTCTGCCCGGTGAACTTCGCCCCCGGAACCGCCCCGGTGGCCCCCTTGCGCCATGTGGCGCCGTCGTTCTCCGGCGACCACTCCCCCATCCGAGGCAGGTCGGCCACCATGGCCCACACCTGGGCTGCCGGGGCATCGATCTCGGTCGTCACGCTCACTTCTTCTGCCATAGGCGAACACTACCCAGCAGAGCAGCCTTGCGGTGGGCTGAGTTGGTGGGCGCGGTGGTGCGAGGAGAGCTCGCCCAGTGACCCCGAGCCATCACCCGTAGACTCCGATGATGCCCGAACCGGCTGTGCCACCCACCACTTTCGACCCTGATGCCCTCCGCAACCGCTATGCCGACGAACGGGCCAAACGCCTGCGGCCCGACGGCAAGGATCAGTACCTCGAGGTCATCGGCCGCTACGCAGAGTTCGCCGAGGACCACTTCGGTGCTGTGGCCGACCGGGCACCGATGGAGGCCGAGGTGGACGCCCTCATCGTGGGCGGTGGATTCGGTGGGTTGTTGGCCGGGGCCCGCCTGCGCCAGGCCGGCCTGGCCGACGTGCGCATCGTGGAGAAGGGCGGTCGCATCGGTGGCACCTGGTACTGGAACCAGTACCCCGGCGCCCAGTGCGACATCGAGTCCTATATCTACCTGCCGCTCCTCGAAGAGCTCGGGGTCATCCCGACCGAGCGCTACGCCCACGCCCCGGAAATCCTGGCCCATGCCCAGCGCATCGCCGACCACTTCGACCTGTTTGACCGGGCCGTGCTCGGTACCGAGGTCACCACCATGCGGTGGAGTGACGAGGACCGCCGGTGGACCGTGGAGACCGACCGGGGGGACCGGTTCCATGCCCGGTTCGTGGTGACCGCCACCGGCCCCCTGCACCGTCCAAAGCTCCCCGGGGTCGAAGGAATCGACACGTTCGAAGGGCACTCCTTCCACACCAGCCGATGGGACTACGCCTACACCGGAGGCGGACCCGACGGCGGACTCGACCAATTGGCTGACCTACGGGTCGCCGTGATCGGCACGGGGGCAACCGCCGTGCAGGTCATCCCCCACCTAGCTGAGGCCGCTGGCCACCTCCATGTCTTCCAACGCACCCCGTCGTCCATCGATGTCCGTGGCAACCGCCCTACTGATGCTGCGTGGGTCGAGGGGCTGGAGCCGGGGTGGCAGAAGGCTCGGGTCCGTAACTTCAACGCACTGGTCTCCGGCGTGCCCCAGGAGGTCGATCTCGTCGATGACGGGTGGACCACCCTGATCGGCCGGATGATGGAGATCTTCCGCAGTGGCCAGGCCGGCGTCTTGGACCGGCCGTTCGAAGAGGTGCTCGAGATGGCCAACTTCGAAAAGATGGAGGAGATCCGAGCCCGGGTAGATGCAGTGGTGGTCGATCCTGCCGTGGCCGAGGCGCTCAAGCCGTACTACAAGATGTTCTGCAAGCGTCCGTGCTTCCACGACGCCTACCTCGACACCTTCAACCAGGAGAACGTGACCCTCGTCGACACCGATGGACAGGGGGTCGAGCGGATCACCGCGGACGGCGTAGTGGCCGCCGGAGTCCACTACGACGTCGACTGCATCATCTATGCCACCGGATTCAAAACGACGGCGTTCCTTGAACCTATCATGATCGAGGGGCGAGGCGGTCGGCATCTGGCGCGTCAATGGGAAGCTGGCGCGCAGGCCTATCTGGGCATGACGGTCAGCAACTTTCCCAACATGTTCATCCTCTATGGCCCCAATACG
>CAIVIS010000176.1 GCA_903906055.1 uncultured Acidimicrobiaceae bacterium | reverse complement strand
TTCCGACCGTGGCACAACGGTTGCGCCCGCTCCTCGAGGAGGGACGACTGGCAACCTGCGCGATCATCGACCTCGAAGTGCTCTATAGCGCTCAATCAGCGGTGAGCTACGAGGACATCCTGACGGAACGACGAAGCCTTACTCAGGCGCCCATCACGCCCGAGGTGCTCGAATCAGCCTTCGCACTGCAGCGGGCGCTGGCCCACAAAGGACAGCACCGCCTTCCGATTCCAGATCTGATCATCTCCGCAACTGCACGCATCGCAGGCCTCATCGTCCTGCACTACGACGCCGATTTTGAGCGCCTGGCTGCAGTGGGTGGTGCTGAACACGAATGGGTCGTGCCGAAGGGTTCACTGCGGTAGGCGGTTCGGGCCGCTCGGTGCGTAATGTCGACACCAAACATGGGCAGGTTCCCGCTGTCGACAATCAGGAAGTTCCACCATGGCCAAGCGCCGTTGCGGGAACCCTCCCACCGAGCAGGGTCGGAGCAGCCCCTCCGACGCCAACGATTGCCTTCAGGTACCGATTCTGGCACGGAGCGATCCTCGCCATGCCAGAATCGTTCAGGAGTTGGACAGGGGTCCGATCCAGATTTCGCGGCTCTCCAACCCATCGGGGTGATCGTCCATCACCCTTCTGATGGCATCGGTCAGAGCGGAGGATGCCGAGCGGGTGCGAGTACGGGCAGACGGCACCAGGATGAGGCCACCGTGGATCCGACCCTGGGCAAGGCGGGATGCAGCAAGCGGCCGGAAATCCTTGATGTTGTTGGTCACGACGGAGCGTCCTTCACCGGTCGCTATGTCAAGAATCTGCGAGTCGCTTCTGCCGATCAGATCAAGACGGTCGACGACCGCTACGACGTCGTAACCGGCTCCTCGTAGCAGCGCTGCGATCTGAGGGGAGAGATGTTCGTCCAGCAAGGCTTTCACGGATGAAGCGCGCGTTGGCCTGCGACGGCAGCGGCGTTGCTGCGGATCACTGAAATTCCCCACCCTCGATCACTGAAATTCCCCACCCTCTGAGCAGGGTGGCGGGCCACTTGAAAGGTCCGCCATTCCGGTGGAGGGCCCCTCGAAGCTGGCGGTGTCCAAGCCGACCAGCCCGAGGAGCCCCCTGCCATGTTCTCAGTGGGAGAAGACGTGGAAGCAGATGCACTGTTCAAGCGGGGGTGGACCGTCTCGGCCATCGCCCGTCACCTCAACCGTGACCGCAAAACGATCCGGTCCTATCTGTCGGGCGAACGGGCACCGGGTGTCCGCCACACCGATGTACCCGACCCGCTCGACGAGTACCGGGCCTATGTCGCTGCCCGGTTCGTCGACGACCCCCACCTGTGGGCCTCGGCACTGTTCGACGAGGTGGTGGCCCTCGGGTATGGCTCGTCCTATGTGAGCTTCGCCCGCCAGGTCCGCCTGGCCGGGCTGCGTCCGCACTGCGAGGCGTGCTCGGGGGTGAAGGGCCGAGAGACCATCGAGATCGACCACCCCTCCGGCGAGGAGATCCAGTGGGACTGGTTCGAACGGCGGAAGGCTCCATGGGGAGCCACTGCCTATGGGCTCCTCGGGACACTGTCGCACTCGGGCAAGACCCGGGGGGTGCTCGCCGAGTCCATGGACCAGGCCCACCTCGTTGAGGCCATGGACGGAGTGATGCGACGCCTGGGCGGGACTGCCCGCATATGGCGCACCGACCGCCTGGCCACGGTCATCGTTCCCGGCACCGCCGACGTCCAAGCCAGTTTCGCGCCGGTGGCCAAGCACTACGGGGCCATCGTGACTCCGTGCCCGCCACGGCGGGGGAACCGCAAGGGGGCGGTCGAGTGCGGCGTGAAGTTCTGCTGCGGCCGTTGGTGGCGGACCATGACGGCAACCACCATGGCCGACGCCCAGGTGAGTATGGACCACTTCTGGTCCACCACCGGTGACGCCCGCCTGCGACCACCGGGGCGCTATCTCGACCCCGAGGAGTTGGCTGGGGAGGAGGGTCGTCCGAAGTGGCCGACCGTCGGTGAACTGGCCGACGCCGAGGTGTTGATGGCCCTGCCGGCCGTCCCCTACCCGGCCACTATCGAGGTGTACAAGGTCGTCGACGACAAGGCCAGCGTGGCCTTCCGGGGCAACCGCTACTCGGTGCCCCCGGGGATGGGCGGGGCTGAGGTCACTCTCCGACATCGGCTGGGCACCGGCAGCCTCGAGGTCTACGCGCCCTCGGGCGTCGAGCTGGCGTCCCACGCGCTGGCCCAACCCGGTGCGGGTGCGATGGTGCGCACCGAGGACCACCGGGCGGCCTTGGAAGCCGTGGTGCTCGCCCAGTTCTCGACCCAGCGTCCCTGTGACCGCAAGGCCAACAAGCCCCCCGGCCCGGCCGCACTGGCCGAACGCGAACGCCTGGTCCACGGGGCGGGGACGGAGCCGAGCGTCGACCTTGAGGCCATGGCCGAGATCATCGCCCTGGCCTTCCCGGGAGCGATCGAGGCCGGGGAGGTGCCGGCATGAGTGAGCACTCCCGATACCAGGAGCTCCGAGCCCACTTGGCCTTCCTGCGGATGACGGCAGCGGCCGAAGCGCTGCCGGCAGCACTCGACGAAGCCAAGGCGGCCAACCTCAGCCACCAGGACTTCCTGGAGCGACTGTTGTCGGTCGAGGTGGAGGCGGTCGACGAGCGGCGGCGGGCCAGCCTGGCCCGCTTCGCCTCGCTGCCCTCCCCGTTCACCCTGGCCGACTTCGACTTCTCGGCCCAGCCGTCGGTGGACAAGAAGATGATCGACGAGCTGGCCACCCTGCGCTTCATCGAGGACGCCACCAACGTGCTGCTGATCGGACCGCCAGGGGTGGGCAAGACCATGCTGGCGGTCGGGCTCGGACACGCAGCCGTGGCAGCGGGCATGCGCACCTACTACACGACGGCCGCCGAACTGGCCGCTCGATGCCACCGGGCGGCCCTGGAGGGCCGGTGGGCGACGACCATGCGCTTCTATGCCGGGCCCCGTCTCTTGATCATCGACGAGGTCGGCTACCTGCCGCTGCCGGCCGAGGCGGCTGCTGCCCTGTTCCAGGTGGTCAGCCAGCGATACCTCAAGGGCTCGATCGCGCTGACCACCAACTTGGGGATCGCCAGCTGGGGGAAGGTCTTCAACGACGACCCCATGGTCGCCGGCGCCATGTTGGATCGCCTGTTGCACCGGAGCGTCGTCCTCAACATCGACGGGGACTCCTACCGGATGCGCTCACATCGGGCTCGGGCAGAAGCCACCCGCAAGGCGGTGGCTGGATCGTGACGACCTGTCCCGTCTGCTCCGTCCCCGCTCCCGCCGACTGGTCGGACAGCGAGCCGTGGCTGTGCTCGATGGCCTGCTTTCGCATCTATTGGACCATCCCGGAGCCCGAGGGTCAGGAGATGAGCGTCAGCGAACTGCTCGATGAGGAGGTGGTCGCCACGGACTGACCTACACTCGAATCAAGCTCGCCGCCCCGCTCAACAACTGGGGAGTTTCGGTGATCGAGTCTGGGGAACAATCCGTGATCCCTACCAGCGGCAGTCCGACTTCGAGAGCAAAGAGCGCCACCGACAACAGGGACCGAGCATCAAACATATTCCCCGGGTGCATCGACACATCATGGCTTCCCGGCCGTTGAGCGAGGGCCGCTCATCCTTCCATCGGGTGGGTGATCCGGAAAGGATGCGAAGGCTATCCCGGGTCAACCCAAACGGGGCGCCGCACTCGTATAGGTGCCGTTAGGGGACACTGGTCAGCCGCGCTGACAATCCAGACGTGACCCTTGAGGGGGAGCCGCCATGAAATGTCGCTTTCGGTCTCGCCTCGCCCGCCACCTAGATACTCAAAGCCTCCGTTGAGCAAGCTGCTTCGATGGGCTCCTCAGCCAAGCCAGTGTTGCTGCCGTCGCAGCCCACCAGGACCCCGCC
>CAIVIS010000175.1 GCA_903906055.1 uncultured Acidimicrobiaceae bacterium | reverse complement strand
CGGCCAACTGGATTTGGGACAGTCCGGCCGATCGTCGAACCGCCTTGATGAACACGCCATAGGAAGGGGGCACGAGTCGATCTTAACATATTGATAACGATATAGTTTGGAGGGATAGCGGGCGCGTCTAGTAAATCGCTCCAAGCGGGTGGACCTCGATCACCCGGCCCACTGCCCACCGATCAGTAACACCTCCACATGCTGGGTGCGTGCACAGACGCCGTCCGACGGTTGAGCCTCTTGGACCCCGGGGACGACCATCACGCCGGCACCGGCCGGATACTCAGATCTGGTCGGGAGCGCGGGAGGTCGTGTCGGTCTGCTGTACGAGACGGGAGCGAACTTCCCTGTCGAGCGGATCGATTGCACCGTCCTTGGAGCGGCGACCATCCACAAGGCGGACTATTCAGGCACGCTGGAACTGAACGCACTCGATTCGCGTTGCGTGTGTCCAACGGACACGCGCTATCTCACGCACCGACTCCATGGAGCCACATGTTGATGGTCAAGTTGACCTGACCACCGAGGGCGGTAGTGCGATTGCCGGTCATCGTGGCCCGCCCCTGCGCATTGGCGTACACGCCGGTCCCTCCGATGATCGACAGCGTTCCGGTGAATGTCGTGATCGAGGTGGAAGGCGAATAGGAACCGTGCCCCTGGACCTGCATGCTCAGCACGCCGGTCGGGGTGGTCAGCGTCCAGAACCCCCAGCAGGGCCCACTGCCATTGACGTACTGCACGCTGGCGAGCCACTCCACCGAGGAAGCCTGGCCGTTGATCGTGGTCGGGCCCGTCAAGTCGTTCCAACCGTAGGTTCCGGTAAGGCCGGGGCCGGTGGTATGGAGAGTCTTCCCTTGAGAGGTGAGGCTCAACGTAAAGGCCGAGTGGACGACAGGCGTTCCACTGGCACTCGCCGAACCGGCCTGTGGGTTCAGCTCGAACATCCCGAGAGCCAACAGGCCCACCGTTGCTGCGATCATCCATCGGATCATCCTCATACCGAACATCTGCCCCTGCCTTGCCATCGTATTGCCCTCCTGATTGAGGGTGCAGGGGTAAAACTAACCTCAGATGCACTCCTTGCGTCAATGGTGGCCACACACAGTGGTGGAACGATCACGGGTGGTCCGGTGTGGCATTGGAGAGTCGAACGCCCACCTGGCCGCCGTCAAGAGGGAACATGGGTGGTGAGCCCTTGTCTACGACCCCGATGTCGTGGAGTCACTACGGTTGTGATTAGCCTTCGCAGGACACCGAACCCGCCATCGACCACGCCATAGAGGAGCACCCGTGACTGAAGCCTGGATCATCGACGCCTGCCGTACCCCCCGTGGAATCGGAAAGATCGGCAAGGGCTCGCTGGCCGAGTTCCACCCGCAGCTCCTGGGCGCCGCCGTGCTGCGTGCCCTCGCAGAGCGCAACAACCTGGAGACCGGGGATGTCGACGACATCATCTGGGGTACCAGCATGCAGGTGGGGACCCAGGGTGGCGACCTCGGACGGATGGCCGCATTGGATGCCGGCTACGACCTGCGGGCCAGCGGCGTGACCCTCGACCGTTACTGCGGCTCTGGCATTACCGCCTCGAGCCTGGCGGCCGCTCAGGTGATGTCGGGTATGGAAGACCTCGTGGTGGCCGGCGGCACCGAGATGATGTCGTCGTACGGCACCAACCGGTCCATGGTGGCCGGCGGCATGATCGACAGCGGCAACATGCACCTGCGTGCCATGTACCCCCAGCCCAACCAGGGCGTGGCGGCCGATGCCATCGCCTCGATGGAGAACATTCCTCGCTCCGCCCTCGACGAGTTGGCGGCACTGTCCCAGGAGCGAGCAGCCACGGCCATCGCCGAAGGTCGTTTCGACAAGAGCCTCATCCCCGTCTATCACGAGGACGGCTCGGTGGCACTGGCCACCGAGGAGTACCCCCGGGCCGGCACGACGGTGGAGAAGTTGGCTGCGTTGCCGGCCTCGTTCGGTACGATCGCCGACTACGAGCTCGACGACCAGGGCACGACGTTTCGCAAGATGATTGCCCAGCGGTATCCCGACCTCACCATCGAGCACGTCCACCATGCCGGTAACTCCTCGGGCGTGGTCGACGGGGCGGCTGCCATCTTGTTCGCCAACCCTGAGTACGCCAAGGCCCACGGGATGAAGCCGCGAGCCCGGGTAGTGGCTACAGCCAACATGGGCGACGACCCGACCCTGATGCTGAACGCCCCCGTGCCTGCCGCTCGCAAGGTGCTGGCCAAAGCGGGCATGACGGTTGATCAGATCGACCTGTTCGAGGTGAACGAGGCCTTCGCCGTGGTCACCGAGAAGTTCATCCGCGACCTCGACATCGACCGCGAGAAGATCAACGTCAACGGGGGAGCGATGGCGCTCGGCCACCCGATCGGGGCCACTGGCTCGATGCTGATCGGCACGATCCTCGACGAGCTCGAGCGCCAGGACAAGCAGTTCGGACTGGTCACCATGTGCGCCGCCGGCGGTATGGCACCGGCCATCATCATCGAGCGGATCTGATCGACGGCTCGGGGGCGAGACCCCCCGGGCTCGCAGTCGATCAGGTCACTCAGGCCAGCCGTTTGGCCTCGGCCAGTCCGGTAGCGCTGTAGGTGCCGTCAGGAAAGACGGCGTCCCAGGCATCGCGCACGCCCCGGAAGTCCTCGCTGGGCCCGTAGGCCTCGCGGGCGGCGGCCACCACGTCATCACGACGGGCGGCCACGGCAGCACCCGAGGCGAACTCGAGTTCAGTATCGATCTGGGCCACCGCTTCGGCGAACCGGCGCTGGTGGCCGACGAGGCGGACTGAGCTGGATGGCGGTGTCATGGTCGGTTCCTTGTCGTTAGCGGTAGGGAGGGGAGATCAGGCCCGAAAGGTAGGACCCACTCAGATCCAACCGTAGCGCTGGCCCGGCCACGCAGCAGCGCTGCCCGTTCAGGAGTCCTCGCTGGCCTTGCGCAGCCCGGCGGCCTGGTCCTGGACGGAACTGAAGAAGTCCAAGTCGACCAGGTCATCGACCTGACGCTGGCGGTCGCCTGGTGTGTTGGCTGCAGGTTCACCGATCGGCGAAGACCAGAATCTCTCCGGTATAGACGGCCACCCACACGTTGCCAGTGGTGGCGTCGTAGGTGATGCCGATCGGATTGGTCCCGGTCGACACCGTCTGAAGTACGCCCAGATCGCTGGCTCGCAACTTGGTGACGGTGTTGGACTGGTAGTTGACGACATACAGGGCGGTCCCATCGGTCGAGATGGCCAGGGAGCGAGCCTCCTGGCCCGTGTGCACGCTGGCCACCACGTGGTCGTCGTGGGTGTCGACCTTAAGGACCTGGCCGGAACTGTTCAACGAGACATAGAGGTAGCGGCCGGACGGGTCCATGACTACATGGCGGGGAGTGCGCCCGACGAAGATGCTTCCGGCCACTGTCATCGCGGTCAGGTTCACCTTGACCAAGTTGGAGGCACCCATGACCGCCACATATGCCG
>CAIVIS010000174.1 GCA_903906055.1 uncultured Acidimicrobiaceae bacterium | reverse complement strand
TGATCTCTTCTCCAAAGCGCTCGTTGGGGATGCCGACCACGACCGAGTCCAGTACGCCCGGCACCGTCTTGATCACCTCTTCGACCTCTTCGGGGTACACCTTCTCCCCTCCGGTGTTGATGCACACCGAACCGCGCCCCAACAGGTGGATGGAGCCGTCGGCCCGGATCTCGGCGTAGTCGCCGGGGACCGAGTACCGCACTCCGTCGATGACTTTGAAGGTGGCCGCCGACTTGGTCTCGTCCTTGTAGTAGCCGACGGGGATGCGGCCGCCGTGCGGCCCGGATCGCCGGCAATCCGGTCAACCTGCTCGAAGTTGCAATGGACGAACTAGAGAAGATGGTCCGTAGTGGGCAGGAACCGTCGCGGAGTACGACCCCGAGCCGATCGCTGGAGCCGAAGTTAGGGCCGCGGTCACGGCGTCGGCGTCGGAGCGCATGGTGCGAATCGCCGAGCAGACCGTGAAACGGATCGAGCGCTGCATTCAGGGGCCGGTTCGTCTGAGGTCTGCTTCTATTCCTCCCATGCCCGCCACCGGCCGGACGTGATCGCCAGGCATGAGAAGCAGGCAGCTCTGGTAAGGAAATTTGGCAACGATGCCTCAGCAGAATCGGCCGCCACCATTCACGAGATGTGGACTCCACCTAGGTGCGTAGGCCTACCAGACTGGCAGCAGCCCCAGTCTTGAGGCGCGTGCAGGGGTTCAGGCCCGTGCAGTGCTGAGCGTAACGGTCTCTCGAACCTCAGTTCCGAGTGCATCGGCGACATCACACAGCCGAGCCAGGCTGGCTGCTGTGTACTCAGTGGCCTCGTAGCGTTGGATCTGCTGCACGGCGACGCCAAGTGCTTCTGCCAGTTGGAGCTGTGTCCACCCCTTGGCGATGCGTGCCTTTACGAGCGCACCGGCTAGCTCCGCTAACGACGATGCTTCGAACGTGGTCTGCCTGCCGGAACGGAGCATCTCGTACTCGTCGACCTCCGTTTCGAGATCGGCGGCTTGTGAGCGAAGTGCTCCCATTTCCAGCGCCCGGAGTCTTCCGGCACGCACTTCCTCGGTTGGTTCCTGTTCGAGGTTTGCGATTGCGTCTCGGAACTTTGCCAGGTGGGCCTTTGTTGTCCGGTACTGCACTTCATTGGTGATCATTATTCGATCCTCCTTGGGTCGATCACGACGATGCCTTTGCATCCCGAATCTCGTTCATTTTGGAAGAACTCGGCAAATACCAATCCGCTCAACCGCTCCACGACGTTCGGGAGGAGTTCTCCCCCGAACCGGTCTTTCTGCGCCCTTCGGCCGTCAGCGAAGTCGAAGAAGATCTCGTCGAGTTGATCGAGGTCGACCCCGTCTGGTTCCCACACCACATCGAAGTCGCCCGGCTCTTCTTTGGCTGTGGCGAAACTTCCATTGATCCAGACTCGAGTGCATCCGGCGTTGGCGAGCAGCGTTAGTGCCTCGGCCATGCCGTCGATGAGCTGACGTCGGCGCTTGTTCCAGCCGAATCGGTCGACGACCTCTTCCCACTCAGCATGGTGCTCGCCAGCAGGAAGTCGACCTGTCAACGGTTCGAATGCGGGTAGCGGCACGTCACAACAATATCATTGTGTTGATGGTAACGGTAACGGCCAGAGATCTGACTCATTGCCGGCTGTCGGCTCGAAACCGCAGGCGTTGTTCTGGGCGCCAGAGTGATTCCATCCACCGCCAACTTGGAAGTTCCATCAAGGCCTGGAGTCGTTCTGAGAACTCACTCACTTCGCAGTGTCAGCGGAGCCTTACTGCCACCCACGGCAGTCGCAGTTGCCGGAGCAACTGCAGGCTCAGGCATTCAGGACCAGACCAGCTCCTCGGTTGCCGCGTTCGGGCGAAGACGATAGCCACTCACCCCAAGAGATTGCTCCTGCCTTGGGCAACCGACGGAACCATGGCGGGCTGAGGGACATCGGCCTTGGTGCGAACACTTCCCCTGCGAGTGGTCTGGATGCCCCAACTCCTCGTTGAGGGGATCAAGCCAGCCCTAGTTCGCTTGGCCGTGCTGCCGGAGTGCCTCTCGGATGGCCTCGGACACGCTCACCCCCTGGGCGGACGCCCGAAGCAGCACGTCACGCTTGAGCTCAGGATCGGGTCGAACTGACTCCACGGTTGATGGCGAAGAACCCAAGGCTGGTTGTCCACCTCGACGACGTCGTAGTTCCTCGACGTAGTACCCGCGCTCGGCCTCGTCGGCCATGGCCTCGATCATCTCATCGGTGATCGGAGTTCCATCTGCTCTGGTCCCATGCGTGGTCTTCATCAGGTCGGTCCTCCAGGTAGGAGCCGGCGGTACTGCTCGGTCATGGTCATGGCGTGGATAATGGCGGGCCCTTGTGGTCGATCCAACACGATCAACGCGAGGAAGTTCGCCGATCTGTCTGGCCCCAGAATGAGGTACCGAGTTGGCAATGCCCTGGGCTTCTTCAGCCCAAGGCCACGCCCAGCCACTCGGCCGTCTCGGCCTTGTGTCGGGCGTAGTCGACCTTGCCCGAGGGGGACCGACCGATGGTCTCGACGAAGCGCACCTGGCGTGGGGCCTTGTAGCTCGACAGGCGGGACTTCACGTGCTCTATCACTGTGTCGGCCGCCACTGACCCCTCAGCCGTGCCGGGGGAGAGCTGCACGACAGCGATGATCTCTTCTCCAAAGCGCTCGTTGGGGATGCCGACCAC
>CAIVIS010000173.1 GCA_903906055.1 uncultured Acidimicrobiaceae bacterium | reverse complement strand
GCCACCAGCGGTGCGTCAGCCCCGCTGCCACCAGCGGTGCGTCAGCCCCGCTGCCACCAGCGCTTGCGCTTGGTAGCCCGCGGCGGCTGGGCATCGCGCTCTCGTGCCTCAGCCAGCAGCTCCGGTGCCACCGAGTTGACGATGTTTTCGGCCTGATCGAGCAGTGCTGCTGCTTCGTCCCCGGGCACATCGGGCATCGGCTCCAGAGCCGGATCCACCAGCGACCCGTGGTTCCAGCCGACATCAGCCAGCCGAGGCACGTACGAGGGGCAGCCGTCGGGACATTTCCACGGAGCCTCAGGGGCCAGGTCGAGAATGCAGAACCGGGCCACCTCGCCCGAGTCGTAGGTCCTGCTCTGGAAGTGCTTGCACTCTTCACGCATCGGCATCGAAGACTCCCTTGTCGTCCCCCGGATCTTACCGACCGATGCGGACGTTTCCGTCAGTAGTGCCAGCGGACCTCAGCCGATGGAGCCTTCCATCTGCAGTTCGATCAGCCGGCTCCACTCGACGGCGTACTCCATCGGCAGCGTCCGGGTGATCGGCTCGATGAACCCGTTGACGATCATGCCCATGGCCTGAGTCTCGGACAGCCCTCGGCTCATCAGGTAGAAGAGCTGGTCGTCACCGACCTTGGAGACGGTGGCCTCGTGGCCGATCCGGGCGTCGCGCTCGGCTACCTCCATGTAGGGCTTGGTTTCCGAGATGGAGATGTCGTCGAGCAGGAGCGCGTCACACCGCACGAAGCTCTTGGCGTTCTTGGCTCCCTCGTCCACCCGCACCAAGCCGCGGTAGGTGGTGATCCCGGCATCCTTGGAGATCGACTTGGACACGATGGTCGAGGTGGTCTCGGGCGCAACGTGGACCATCTTGGCCCCGGCATCCTGGTGCTGGCCAGCTCCGGCATAGGCGACCGACAGGACCTCGCCCGATGCCTTGGGGCCCATCAGGTAGACGCTCGGATACTTCATCGTCAACCGGGAGCCGATGTTGCCGTCGATCCACTCCACGTGGGCCTCGGCTTCGGCCCGTGCTCGCTTGGTCACCAGGTTGTAGACGTTGTTCGACCAGTTCTGGATGGTCGTGTACGTGATCCGGGAGCCCTCGAGGGCGACCAGCTCGACCACGGCCGAGTGGAGGGAGTCAGTGGTGTACACCGGGGCCGAGCAGCCCTCGATGTAGTGCACCTGGGCACCGACGTCGGCGATGATCAGGGTGCGTTCGAACTGGCCCATGTTCTCGGCGTTGATGCGGAAGTAGGCCTGCAGGGGCTGATCGACGATCACGTTCGGGGGCACGTAGATGAACGAGCCACCCGACCACACCGCCGAGTTGAGGGCGGCGAACTTGTTGTCGTTGGGCGGGATGATCGTCCCGAAGTACTTGCGGACCAGATCCGGGTGCTCGCGAATGGCGGTGTCCATGTCGCAGAAGATGACACCGAGCTCTTCGAGGTCCTCACGGTTGCGATGGAACACGACCTCGGACTCGTACTGGGCGGTCACCCCGGCGAGGTACTTGCGCTCTGCCTCGGGGATGCCGAGCTTCTCATAGGTGTTCTTGATGGCGTCGGGTAGGTCTTCCCACTTGTCGACCTGCCCTCCGGTGGGCTTGATGTAGTAGTAGATGTCGTCGAAGTCGAGGTCCGGCATGTTGACGGCGAACCACTCGGCCATGGGGCGCTTCTCAA
The DNA here is from genome assembly GCA_903906055.1 of uncultured Acidimicrobiaceae bacterium. Classification (GTDB taxonomy): domain Bacteria; phylum Actinomycetota; class Acidimicrobiia; order Acidimicrobiales; family RAAP-2; genus Bog-756. The sequence continues at coordinate 24,219 of CAIVIS010000173.1, read as the reverse complement.
AGCGCTGGAGGGCACGGAGGCGGAAGTCCCGCATCCACTCGGGCTCTTTCTTCATGGCTGACATCTCGCGGACGATCGCCTCGGACAGCCCCTTCTTGGGCTTGAAGACGTAGTCCTCTTCGTCGGACCATCCCAGCTTGTACTTCCCGAGGTCGAGGTCGGTGGTCGTCATGAACGCTCCTGGTCGGCGGTTCGCGCCTGATCGGTGGGCGGGGCGGCTATTTCCCCTATCCAGATAGTAACAACTCCGACACCAGGGCCGCACGGAGGGAACTCCACCCCTGTGACCAGGGACTCCATGGTCAATTGCCGGGAGTCTTGCCCGGATGGCAGCCGTCATCTGGTCCCGTTGTCGGCGCCCGACGGCCGGTCATCGTGCCATTGTGTGCAGATGGTCGAGAACTCCAGTCCACAACCCACCTCCGGACCAGGCACGCCTCCGATGGCCGAGCGCCGGCCGGTAACCCTCGAGGCCCACGGCGATGTGCGGACCGACGACTGGTTCTGGCTCCGCGACAAGGAAGATCCAGCTGTCATCGCCCACCTCGAGGCCGAGAACACCTACACCGATTCGGCTATGGCCAGTACCGCCGGACTACGAGAGGCGCTCTTCGCCGAGATGGTCGCCCGGATCCAGGAGACCGACCTGTCGGTCCCAGTGCGCAAAGGCCCCTGGCTCTACTTCAGCCGCTCCGTCGAAGGCAGCAGCTACGGCATCCACTGCCGTCGGCCGGTGAGCGGTCCCGATAGCGGCGACGCGCCCGAAGTGATCCTCCTCGACGAAAACGCTCTGGCTGAGGGCCACGACTACTTCTCATTGGGCAACTTCGCCGTCAGCCCCGACCATCGTTGGCTGGTCTATTCGACGGACACCACCGGTGGTGAGCGCTACACCATGCGCTTCCGGGACCTGTCCACCGGAGCCGAGTCGCATGAGTCGATCGATGACACCTCCTACGGGGCGGCCTGGGCCAACGACAACGCCACCGTCTTCTACGTCCGGGTCGACGAGGCCATGCGCCCGTTCCAACTGTGGCGCCACGTGATCGGCACCGACCCCGGCACCGACGTGCTCGTCATCGAGGAGCCCGACGACCACTTCTACCTCGGAGTCGGCCGCACCAAGGACGACCGCTACGTGCTGTGCGGCCTCGACTCCAAGGTGACCTCGGAGGTGCGGGTGCTCGACGCCGACGACCCCACTGGGGACTTCACGGTGATCGAGCCCCGGCGCCAGGGCGTCGAGTACAGCATCGACCACGACCGGGGTGACCTGGCGGCTGGCCGGCCTGCCCGCTTCCTGGTGGTGACCAACGACGGGGCCGAGGATTTCCGCCTGATGGAGGCCCCCGAGGATTCGCCAGGCCGCGACCACTGGACGGAAGTGATTCCAGGCCGGGCCGGGGTCCGCCTCGATGCGGTCGACCCGTTCGCCCAACACCTGGCCGTGTACGAGCGCGAAGGAGGCGAGACCCGGATGCGGGTCATCGAGCACGCCACCGGTCGCTCGACGCCTGTCGACCAGCCCGAATCGCCCTCTACCGTGTGGGGCGAGGCCAACCCCGAGTACGACTCCACCGTCCTGCGCTACGGATACACCTCGCTGGCCACTCCTCGGTCCGTCTACGACCTGGACTTGGTGGACGGCCGGCTCGAGCTCTTGAAACGCCAGCCCGTGCTGGGCGACTTCGACCCGGCCCGCTATCGGACCGAGCGTCAGTGGGCTACTGCTGGCGATGGAACCGAAGTGCCGATCTCTCTGGTCTACCGACCCGATCTGGTCGCCTCTGGAGGCGCCTCGGTCGGCACCGGGTCATCGGGCGGTGCCCCGTGCCTGCTCTATGGCTACGGCTCCTACGAGATGTCGATGGACCCCACGTTTTCGAGCCTGCGCCTCAGCCTGCTCGACCGAGGCTTCATCTTCGCTATCGCCCACATCCGGGGCGGCGGCGAAATGGGGCGCCACTGGTACGAAGACGGCAAGTTCGGTGCCAAGGCCAACACCTTCACCGACTTCGTGGCCTGTGCCCGCCATCTGGTCGACGGCGGCTGGACGTCTCCCGAACGGTTAGTGGCCCGTGGCGGCAGCGCTGGCGGGCTGCTTATGGGTGCGGTGGCCAATCTGGCTCCCGACCTGTTCCGGGCCATCGTGGCCGAGGTGCCGTTCGTCGACTGCCTGACCACGATCCTCGACGAGACCCTCCCGCTCACCGTGCTCGAGTGGGAGGAGTGGGGGAACCCGGTGGAGGATCCCGAGATCTACGAAGTCATGAAGTCGTACTCCCCCTACGACAACGTGGCTGCCACCCGACCCGATGGCAGCCGGGTCCGCTACCCCGACATCCTGGCCACCGCCGGACTCTCCGACCCCAGGGTCGGGTTCTGGGAGCCGGCCAAGTGGGTGGCCAAGCTGCGCACCGCCAATCCGGAGAACAAGGTGCTCCTGAAGACGGAGATGGGTGCCGGACACGGCGGGCCGTCCGGGCGGTACGACGCCTGGAAGGACGAGGCGTTCGTATACGCCTTCATCCTCGATGCCCTGGGCCTCACCGACGCCGAACTCATCGCCTACCCCTAGGGGAGGCCGCTAGAGGGGGCAGGCCACTAGAAGGGGCAGGCCACTAGAGGGGGCAGGCCGCCGTAGGGTCAGCCAGCTGCCGTCGTGGTGGGGGATGACCCGTTGGCGGCTGCCGCCACTGCGGTGGTGGTGGTCGAACCGCCAGCGGCTGTGGATGACCCGGAGGGAAGTGTGGTCGTCGTCGCAGGAGCAGCCGCTATGGCGGCGGCCGATGGCGTGAACGTGGCAACGAACGGCGTGCGCAACGGACTCGGCAGCACCACCGGTACCGTATCGATCTCCAGGCTCAACGTCGGCGTGCCGAACTGCACCGACGTTGCGCCCGTGGCCTGGATCGTCTGCACCGTGCCACTGGTCAGCGCTCCGGCCCACACCGCCTTGCCGGTTGCCACCGAATCCACTTCGACCCAGCACGAGCCGGTCCCGGTGGCCGTTATCTGGAACGAGTTGTTGGGCACGGTGTAGTCGGCAGACGTGCCCGACGAGGACGTCGTCGTCGCCACGTACTGCGTGGGCAGGGTGGTCGGGGTCGGCCGGGTAGACGGGGTCGGCTTCGACGTCGGTGTCGGGCGGGTGGTCGAGGTAGAGCTCTTCCCTGTGCTGTTGGCCATCGTGGTCGATGTCGAGCTCGAAGTGGACGCCTTGTGGGACGAGTGGCTCCCGAGGAAGGCCAGTAACCCGAACACGACGACGACCCCGATGGCCAGGGCGATACCTGTCCCCGGGCGACGACGATGGTTCATCGAATCGAGCGCCATCCGCTGGGCGCGATCGCTCCTAGGTGTGGTCACGATATCTGCCGATGCATCGGTGCGGCTCCTAGCGAACGGTCTGGCATCGTCGAACACGATCGGCTCGTCCGGATCGGGGAACTCATCAGTCCCCCTGACCGGCACGGGAGGCACGACGCGCTCGGTGAGACCAGCCGATCCCTCTGCGGTGACCCTGCGGGGGATGGGTCGGACCGTGGGAGGCCCGATCCGCTCCGACAGGTGCTCGAGCGTGCCCAGTGCATGGTTGTAGTTGCGGACAGAGTGGACGTCCTCTCCGCGAGGTCGCCGCATGAGGGCGACCACGACGGCCACCACCACCACGACCAACAGGAAGAACGCCACGGCCCACATCGCACCTATTCAACCCTGAATTCGGCCAAGGCCGCAGTGCGTCGCCCGTCCCAGCCGTTCGCCGGGTCCCGATCGGATGCATTGTCCCTGTTGGGGGGCTCAGATGGCGGTGACGGCGGTCAATCCACCATCGACCGTCAGATGGGCCCCAGTGATGAAGGAAGCCTCCCCCGAGAGCAGGAACCGGATCGGTCGGGCGATCTCGTCGGGGGTGGAGATCCGCTGCAGCGGCGTGCGCTCCTCGAGTTGCTCACGAAACCCAGGAAGGGCGAAGGCCGGCTCGAGCATGGGGGTGGCCACCGCGCCCGGGCACACCGCGTTCACCCGGAACCCCTCGATGGCGTAGCGCTGGGCCAGCGAGCGCATCACACCTAGTACCCCACCTTTGGACGCGCAGTAGGCCGTGAGCATGACGCTTCCGAACAGCCCTTCGATCGACGAGATCAGCACCACGGCCGACCCCGGTCCGGCGGCCCGGAACGGGACGAGGAGGTAGCGGCAGATGATGGCCGCCGCTCGAAGATTGATGTTGAGGGTGGCATCCCAGACCTCTTCGTCCAGGTCGTCGACGACACCCGCTCCTGATATGCCGGCGGCGTGTACGAACCCCCCGAGCGATCCCAAGGACTCGGCCGCCGCGGTCACTGCCTCCTCGATGATCGAGGAGTCCGACACATCCACCACGGCGGCATGCGCGATTACGCCGAGCGCCCGGCACATCGATGCCGTCTCCTCGGCTCCGGCACCATCGATGTCCCATACGGCCACGGGACGTCCCACCTCGGCCAGGGCCACGGCGGTGGCCCGGCCGATGCCTGATCCTCCTCCGGTGACGAGGACGCCGGTTCCAGGCATTCCGAGTCGGTCTGACGTCGGTCCGATGTCGGACACAGCAGCGTCGGCGTTTGTCATGCCGGAAGTCTCCCAGACCACCCGCCCGCCCGTTTCCAGCGTCCGGTCAGGTGCGCAACCCGGCGTAGGGCTGGCGTCCGGCCGGGATATCTGCACGCCGCGGGTTCTCCTGATCGCGGGCCGAAAGCACCGGGTCGGTCAGGCCCCAGTCGCCGGCGATGGCCGGATCGTCCCAGGCCACGCCCAGTTCGTCCTCTGGGTTGTAGTACCCGTCGACCAGATACCAGAGCGTCAGGTCGGTGAGAGATGCGAAGCCGTGCGCCACACCCGGGGGGATGAACAACCCCCGGTCCAGGTCACCGGAGAGGTCGAGCGACAAGGTGGCCCCGTCGGTGGGCGACCCTTGGCGCAGGTCGTGGAGAACCACTCGGGCCGTGCCGGCCAGCACGTACCAGTAGTCGGACTGGTGCAAGTGGTAGTGGAGGCCGACGATGGCCCCGGCCTGCTTGGTCGAACGGTTGCCCTGGATCATCTCGCGACCCAGCGGGAACCAGCTGCGGCGATAGGTCTCGACGAAGCGTCCTCGCTCGTCCCCATGCGCCTCGGGCTCCACGATGATGACGTCCTGGATCACATCGGACTGGATGATCTTCGGCATGCTGGCTATCCCTCACCTTGCTGTTGGCTGTCGTGCGACACAGTAGCGAACCTGCTGCGGAAGTAGAGCAGGGGCGAGCCCTCGCCCACTCCGAGGTCGAGCACGCGGCCCAGGATCAGCTCATGATCCCCGGCGTCGTGGACCAGCTCCACCCGGCAGTCCACCCAGGCCAGGGATCCCTCGATGACAGGCGAACCGGTTCCGGGAGCGGGGTGCCAGTCGACCCCATCGAACTTCGGCCCACCAGCGACAGCAAAGCCCATGCACAGCGCCTCTTGGTCGTCGCTCAGCACATTGACGCAGAAGCTCCCGGTCCGGGCGATGCGCGGCCAGCTCGTCGACGTGCGGGCCGGTGAGACCGCCACGAAGGGCGGATCGATCGACAGCGAAACGAAGCTCTGACAGGTGAATCCGACCGGCTCGCCGGCATCGATGCCGGACACGACCGTCACCCCCGTGGTGAACCGGCTCATGGCGTCCTTGAACTGGGACAGGTCGAACGGTGATCCGGGTTCCACCGTGGAGTCCGACGCCGTCATCGCCCCCGCACCTCGAAACTGACGCCCTCCTTGGCCGCGTTCACCTCGACCTTGCCCGTCGTCTGGGCGATCTTGCGGGCGGAGCGGAGCATGGTGTCGAGCTGGCGATCGGTATGGCCGGGATCGTGATGGAACAGGTCGAGCCGGGCTGCACCGGCCTCGGTGGCCACGTGGACGGCGTAGGCCGGGGTCGAGTGGCCCCAGTCGAAAAGCTCCACGAACTCCTCCTCGGTGTACTGGGCATCGTGGATCACCAGGTCTGCGTCGCGGCACAGGTCGAGCACGACATCGGCCACCATGGCCCGGTCCACCGGCGCCTGGTGATCGGGCAGGTAGGCGATAGTCGCTCCGCCCGCCTCGATCCGGAACCCGAGGGTGGTTCCCACATGGGGGATGCTGCGGGCCATTACCGAGATCCCCCCGATGGAGAACTCGGTATCGGGCCCTAGGTCGTGGTAGCGCAACTCGCCCCGGAAGTCCGACATGTGCACCGGAAAGAACGGAGGCTTGACCATCCCGGCCATGGTCGCCTGCAGGGTCTCACCATCTTGGCCGGGCCCGTAGATCTCGAGCAGGGCGCCGGGATCGCGCATGGGCGGAAAGAACGGCGTACCCAGGATGTGGTCGTAGTGGAGATGGGTGAGGAGAGCATTCGCTCGCATCGGCTTTCCAGCCTCGATGAGCGGGGCGTTGAGCTGATGGCCGAGTGCCCGCAGCCCAGTGCCCATGTCGAGGATGAGCGGCGGCTCGCCGTCTACCTCGACCAGCACACACGACGTGTTCCCCCCGTACCGGCGCTGCTGGCCGGACGAAGTCGGGCACGATCCGCGGACGCCGAAGTAAGTGATTCGCACAGGTTGCCGAGGTTAGTCGCCACGGGGTCGGGGCCCACGGGCTACCCTCCGCCCATGGACGACCACACGCCCCCGACCGCCGAAATCCGCAATGTCACCGCCAACGGCATCGAGTTCGGCTACTTGAGCAGCGGGCCCGAGGACGGGCCTCTTGCCCTCTGCTTGCACGGGTTCCCCGACACGGCCCACACCTGGCGCCACCTCATGGCGCGCTTGGCCGATGCCGGCTACCACGCCGTAGCTCCGTTCCTTCGTGGGTATGCGCCGACATCGGTGCCGGCCGACGGCCGCTACGACACCGGGGCACTGGCCCTCGATGCCTGTGCACTCCACGAGGCACTCGGAGGTGGGGACGATGCCGTCATCATCGGCCACGACTGGGGTGCGCTCCTGACCTACCCGGCTGCGGCCTACCAGCCCGACCGCTGGTCCAAGGTGGTGACCATGGCCGTCCCCCCAGCCCGGTCGATGGGCTTCGGCTTCTTCGCCTACGAGCAGTTGAAGCGCAGCTGGTATGTGTTCGCCTTCCAGTCCCCGCTGGCCGAGTTCGCTGTCGGCATGGACGACCTCGCCTTCATCGATCGACTGTGGGCCGACTGGTCGCCGGGTTACGACGGCACATGGGATGCGGCCCAGGTGAAGAAGGCCCTGAGCAGCGATGAGAGCCTCTCGGCCGCCATCGGCTACTACCGGGCCATGTTCGCACCACCGTCCGAGGACCCTGCCGCTGCCGCCGCCCAGGCTGCCGGGGAGACGGACGCTCCCCAGCCCACGCTCTACCTGCACGGCGCGGCTGACGGCTGCATGGGACTCGAAATCATCGGACCGGTGACCGACTTCATGGCCCCGGGCTCCGAGCTGGTCGTGGTGGAAGGTGCTGGCCACTTCTTGCACCTCGAGAAGCCCGACGAGGTCAACGACCACGTCATGCGATTCCTCGGGGCGTGAGCTCTCGCTAGGTTCGCCAGTTTGGTGAGACGGATGTATTGGTAAGGACACATCCGCCCCTGACTTGCGAACCGGATGCAACCACTCGCCTCTCGACTGAGCGATCGCACCCCAGATGCTGCACTCGAAGACCCGCACCGCCAGGGGCAGCTTGGCTCTCACTGCACCTCAAGTGGAACAGGTCTTCGCCTCTGGGGTAGAAGCGGCCGACCACCACGAGGGTGCTGTCGGCGTCGACCCCGATGGAGGTGGTCGGGCCGAGCTGGCGCTGGCGCTGGCGCTGGCGGACGCACTACTGGCTGAACTACTGGCCGCACCACGTATTGAATAACTGGCCGAACCTGGTATCGGAGCAGATACCGCTCCAACACCAACGCCTACCAACGCCTGCCGACATGGAAGATGGTGACCTCCTGAACGGGGGCTTCACCGGCGACCGGGTCGCGCCGCACCAGGAGACTGCAGCGGCACAGCCTCTCTGCCATCGCCGACCTAGGAGTTGATCTTCTTCAGCCAGGGAACTGCCGTCTTGAGGAAGTCGTTCTTTCCGGGGGAGGCCAGCAGCGGATCGAGATGGCTGTAGGTGGCTGTCCGACTGACCACAGTCACGCTCGGGATCTTGGATTCAGCCTTGTAGGCGTGGGCGCTCACCGCCACGGCATCGTTGGCCCCACCGAGTGCGGTCTGGAAGGCATACAGGGGGACGTCGACCTGGGCTGTGTGCAGGAGGCGCAAACCGAGATACGTCGCCACGTCGTTCTGTTGGAGTGCTGACGAAGCACCGGCATCGATGGACAGGCGCAGCGGGTAGTACCACTCGGCCGCAGCCAGCGGTGTCTGGGCGAAGGCGTCGACCACGTTCTGCACGGGGGTGATGTCGTCGTTGACCCAACCAGCCGGATCACCAGTGGCTGCCACATGACCGGAGTGCACCTGGATGAGCTTCAGTCCGGGCGGCGAGGTCTTGTAGTCGAAGGCGTACCCGAACTGGGCGTTGTTGGTCACCGGCTTGGGCGGCTTGAACGCTGCTGGCAGCAGGGCAAAGTTCTCGAACGTGGTGTTCGCTCCGTTGGGGTCCTTGTAGGCGGTAGCGGCACCGACCTCACTGAACACGCCGGTCGCCCACGGCAAGCCCAGCCCGAGCAGGTCGAGCCACGGACCCTTGGCCGCCATCTGCGAGATGGCGGCCTGGACGGAGGGGACTGTCGGCGGTGTGCCGAAGGCTCCGGGTGCGCCAGCACAGCCGTCGATGCACATGATGCCGTTGATGGTCGTGTAGCCAGCCTTGCCGGCGAAGTCCCAGGCGCCATAGGCCGCGACCTCGGTCCCACCCAGCGAATGCCCGCCGAGCGTCACGGTCCGGCTTCCCCCGTTGCTGGCTTTCATGACCACGGCGTGGAGGTCATTCATGGCCACGGCCATGCCCCAGTCGGCTACGAAGGAGTAGTCGGCGGCCTTCAGCGGCTGGTAGTGGTCAGTGATCTTCGGATCCGAGATCCATCCCAAGTAGTAGTCGAACATCTCCTGAGACGTCTTCTTCCCGGCCAGAGCGGCCTGGACCACTGACTCGTCCTGGAGTACGCCTTCACGGCGCATCTCCGACCAGACCTGCAGGTCGGGCACGTGCGTGGCCAGGTACGGCGCCACCAGATCGAAGTCGCCGGCCCCGCCGTTGGTCCCGGGGACGAGCACCAGGACGTGCTTGGCGGACGGACTGCCGAAGGTGCGCACCTGCACCTTGTCGTAGGTCGCCGGGGTGCCGTTGACCGACGGGGTGTCGATGGTCAGTACCGACTCGGGCACCGAGGCCGGTGCGCCGAGGGCGGTGGGATTGCCCGGGACCGTAGTGGCGGTCGACGATGGCGCAGTTGTCGACGATGACGAGGTCGACGATGAACTCGAGCAGCCAGCCAGCATGGCGGCCGTCACCAATACCGCACCGGCCGTCGCACTCCATCCACCGACTCGTCGCATGGCACTCCCCTGGCTCATACTCCTCGGCGGGACCGTTGACTCGTCCCTCGGAGGCCGTCCGTGCGGACGACGGTCCGAAGCGTAGTCACCACCATCGAGTTTCGTACGCCATCAGATACCGGCCCCACGGGCACCACGGCGTGTCAGGGAAGGCGCAACGTGCCCGTGGCATCTCGCACGGCAAGCCCTTCGACCACCAGTCCCTCCGCCACTCGCTCGGCCCGGCCGGAGTCGTCGGACCAGCCGGCTGCCGCCGCCAGCCCGTCCAGTTCCACCGGTGCCAGCCGCAGGGCGGCGACCAGTCGGCCCCGTCCTTGGCGGTCTGATCCGACAAAGCGGCTTTGGGACACCGACACCCCAGCCGAGCCGCGAGCCGGGTCGGGGTCGGGACGACCGGCGAGCGACCATCGGCACCGACGGCGCAAGGGGCAGGTGCCGCACTCTGGAGCCCGGGAGGTGCAGACCGTGGCTCCCAGGTCGAGCAGTGCCTGTCCGAAGGACCATCCGGCCCCCATGGGGACCATGACGTCGACCAGGGCCTGGGCCTCTGCTGGTCGGACCGGTCTCCCGGCCACACTGCGGGCGATGACCCGGCCAGCATTCGTGTCGACCACACCGACGTCACGCTCGAAGGCGAAGGCCAGGACGGCCCGTGCCGTATACGGGCCCACTCCAGGCAGGGCCAACAGATCGTCGAGTTGGTCGGGCACGACACCGCCGTGCTCGGCCACCACTACCGCCGCCGTTGCATGGAGGTACTTGGCCCGGCGGTTGTATCCCATCCCGTCCCACGCCCGCAGAACATCGCCCAGCGGTGCTGCCGCACACGAGGCGGCGGTGGGATAGGCGTCGAGGAAGCGGTGGTATGCCGGGATCACTCGGGACAACTGGGTCTGCTGGGCCAGGGTTTCGCTGACCAGGACAGCCCACGGGTCGCGAGTGTGGCGCCAGGGGAGATCGCCGCGGCGGGTGGCCCCGCCGTCGCCACCAGATCCCCACATCTCGATGGCGGCACCAATGGCGCGCACCTGGGCGGTCGGGCGCGCACTCAATGGCTGTTCCGCCGATCGGCTCGCTGTCGATGCATGCACCACCGATCGGCTCACTGCCGATGCCTAGGGCTCAACCCCAGACGTCGTCCCCGTAGGGACGACGGCGGACCGGGGCGGCTGCCGTCTTCCACACCATCACCTTGCGACGGAAGAAGCAGACCTCGTCGCCGTGCTGGTTGAAGGCCTTGGTCTCGACAGTCACCACACCGCGGTCGTCCCGCGACTTGGACTCGGCCGTGCTGATGACCTTCGTCTCGGCGTAGATGGTGTCGCCGTGGAAGGTAGGCGAGCGGTGCAGCAGCGACTCCACCTCGAGGTTGGCGATGGCGGCCCCGCTGACATCGGGGACGCTCATGCCGAGGGCCAGCGAGTAGACCAGGTTCCCCACCACCACGTTCTTCTTCTGGACCGACTCGTTCTCGGCGAACCACGCGTTGGTATGCAGCGGGTGGTGGTTCATGGTGATCATGCAGAAGAGGTGGTCGTCGGCCTCGGTGATGGTCTTGCCCGGCCAGTGCCGGTAGACGTCGCCAGGGACGAAGTCCTCGAGGTAGCGGCCGAAGGGACGGTCATACGTGGTCATACCCGCCAGTGTCGTCTGTCGCGCACCGGCCCGTCCAACCGTTGAGACCATCGCCAGGACCCGAGCGACCGGGTACCTGTCGCCAGCCCCTGGCGCCAGAAGCGGCTCAGGCCTGAGGCGCGGCGGGCCGCGTGGTGAATCCCAGTACCCAGTCCGGGTGGCTGTCCCCGTCGATGGCCATCCGCCATACGTACCGGTTGTTCGGGACGAGGGGCAGCGGACCCAGGTTGATGGCCAGGGCCACATCGACCGGCGAGCCCTCGGGGACGTCGGGTGGGCGTCCCACCGTGAACTCGCCGCGGACCTCGACTGGGTGCTCGCCGTCGGGAGTGGGGATCAGCACCGGTCCGCCATCGGCGTCCTCCAGGTACAGCTCCCAGTGGTGAGGGAGCTCCGCCTCGTCCCACCCGACGTCGATCTTGAGCGCGATCGCTGACGGGACGGGGTCGGGACCGGTCATGCTCCAGCCGCCTCCCAGCACATAGAGCTTCCCGTCAGCCACCTGCGCCGAGTCACACAACATCATGGTTACCTTCACGTGATGGATGTTACCGGGTTCGACGCCAGGCTCTGGATCATGGGGGAGCACTGACACGAAGGCTTGGGACGAGCACCTCGGAGACGACCGGTAGCCTCGGGTCATGGAACTCCGCGGCCTGAGGGACGACGTCTACCGGCGACCGCTTGCCACCGCCCTCGATCGATTGGGGATCGGCCCGGGCTGGACCTGCGTCGACGTCGGGGCCGGAGGGGGCGACGTCACTGTGGCCCTAGCCGAGATCGTCGGCCATGACGGCCGGGTGTATGCCGTCGACAGCGACCCGCTGGCACGCGACGAAGTGGCCTCGGCCGCGGCGGCCAACAGCCAGGTCCTGGCCATCACCCAGGCCGGCGAAGACCTGCGGCTTCCCGAACTGGTCGACCTGGCCTTCTGCCGGTTCCTGCTCATGCACGTGCTGGATCCTTCCGTAGTGCTGGCCCGCATGGCGTCCGCCGTCCGCCCCGGCGGGTGGGTGGTAGCCCAAGAGCCGATCACGTCGGCCGGTCGGATCGCCGGTCTTCCGTTCTCCATGCCTGACGCCCGCCACCCAGATATCGGAGCCCTGCTCCCAGCACTGGTGCGCCAAGCCGGCCTCCACATTGTCGATGCCTGGGCCGAGGCTCCAGCCGGGGCTGGTCCTGGCCCAGTGGCCACCTATCTCGAGCACCTCACCGAGGTGGATCCCGGAGACGATCCGGTGGTCCTGCCTCCACTGGTCACCGTGGTGGCGCAGGTCCCGTCGGCCTGATCGGGCCAGACGCACAACTGGGTGGCGACCGCTCAGTCAGTCAGCGAGAGCCGGGTGCGCCCGGTTCAATTCGAGAGACCGGTCCAAGCCGTCGGTGACGTTCGTCGAGTCCACCCCCCGGCTGGCCAAGAAGGTTGTCGCTGGTGAAGCCTCTGTCCAGAAGGTCACCATCTCGCATGTCGGTGGGCGTTGGCAGGAATCGGCGCTGGAGCGGTATCTGATGCGATACCAGATCCCACCAGTTTTTCAATCATTGGTGTGTCCTCCGGCACCAGGCCAGACATCCGTCTCGCCAAGCTGGCGACCTAGTCATCTCCCAGAAAGGCCATGCTGATCCCGGCCTCGCGGGCCGAGGAGCACAACTCCGACTCGATGTCGCCCCAAGGTGCATCAGCCTGCCGGACCGGTCCTCCTCCACCTGGCCCCTCGTCAGCCGCCGGGCTGGGGACTCCGGCAAGACCTACCGGCCACCGCTGCCTACGCGACCGATCGACTTCCCGCATCGTCATGGGTGATCTCATGGCAACTACCTCCATCTCTCTTCCATCGTCGTTGGGTCGGCTGCACCTCGCACCTCACCACCGTGGACGATCTGGTTCACGCAACCGCATGCAACTCGGCGGATTCGACTGCTCGAGTGATTCGACTGCTCAAGTGATTCGACTGCTCAAGCGTCCGCCCAAAACTCGTCGAACTGATAGCTGTCGCAGTGGTACACGGTCGCTTCCGTCACCTTCTCGTGGTGGATCTCGAACTCGACAGCGGCGATCACATCGAGGGATCGCCCGTTCCTCGTAGCCGTCTCCCGCTGGAGCACCACAGCCCGCTCGTCCTTGGCCAGGACATCGAGCACCTCGATCTCGAATGTGCCGCCACTGCGATCCTTCAAGGCGCCCAGTAGCCCCAACACGGCTTCGGGCCCTTTGTAATCGCCCGCCAGCCGACTCCTCCCCGGCTCGTGCCACACGACGTCGTCCGCCATCACCACCCGGAGCAGGTCAAGATCGCCCACCTCGAACTCCCGATAGGTCTTGCGGACCACTGCTTCGTACATGCTGCTCTGCATCGGAATCCCTCCCCTAAGCCTCATCCCCATGATCAGTATGCGCCTCATCCATCTGACCGCCAGAGGCGAACTTCCCATCTGAACCATCTGGACCAACTGCTGGTCTGCCGCATGTGCTGCGCACTCCGGCAGGCTGAGCGTCCGGCCTCTCGGACGGCCCGTTATCCTTGTGCGGTGACCAACGACTCGATCTCCACTCCGGACCTGCTTGCCGCCACTGACGCCACCGCCGTGGCCAAGGCGGTCGTCGACGCCGGCATCGCTTCCCTGGCCGCCGCTGGCGGACCCGATCAGGCCCAGACCTTGGCCTACGACGTCTCCCACGCCGCCGCCGCTGTACGAACCGCCGAGTCCGTCCTGGCCTACGGGGCCCACGGCGACACCGAAGCCCGCATCGCCTGCGCCTTCGTGGCCGATGCACTGGCCGACCTGGCTGGCCGCACCGTAGGTCGCTCGGCAGAATGGGGCATCGCCTCCGACTGGCTGGCTCCCGCCGAGGAGTTCCTGGCTACCTATCGGAACCCCGCCTACATGGCCTCGCTCGCCGAGACCCAAGGCGAACGCCATCTCGACCCTGACTTCGAACTAGTGCGCGACACGTTTCACCGGTTTGCCGCTGAGCAGATCCGTCCTCGGGCCGAGCACATCCACCGGGCCAACACCGACATTCCCGAAGAGATCATCGAGGGCATGGCCGAGATGGGCGGCTTCGGCATGTCCGTCCCCGAGGAGTACGGCGGCTTCGCCAGCGAGGGCGAGGCCGACTACCTGTCCATGGTCGTGGCCACCGAGGAGCTCACCTGGGGCTCACTGGGAGCCGGCGGCTCGCTCATCACCCGTCCCGAGATCCTCACCCGGGCCATCGTCAAGGGCGGCACCGAGGAGCAGAAGCAGCACTGGCTCCCGAAGTTGGCCACTGCCGAGGTCCTCGGAGCCGTAGCCGTCACTGAGCCCGACTTCGGCTCAGACGTAGCCGGGGTGAACCTGCCGGCCGTCAAGGTCGAGGGCGGATGGATCCTCAACGGGGTGAAGACCTGGTGCACGTTTGCGGCCCGGGCCAACGTGCTCCTCCTGCTGGCCCGGACAGACCCGGACCGGTCCAAGGGCCACAAGGGCCTGTCCATCTTCCTGGTGGAGAAGCCGCCGGCCGACGGCCACGGATTCACCTTCACCCAGGCCCCCGGCGAGGACGGTCGTCCGGCCGACGGCGCCGGCAAGATGGAGGGCAGGGCCATCGACACCTTGGGCTATCGCGGCATGCACTCCTACGAAGTGTCCCTGGAGAACTGGTTCGTGCCCGACGCCAACCTGATCGGCGGCAACGACGGGCTGGGCCAGGGCTTCTACCTGCAGATGCAGGGCTTCGAGAACGGGCGCCTGCAGACCGCAGCTAGGGCCGTCGGCCTCATGCAGGCTGCCTACGAGGCCGCGCTCGAGTACGCCCAGAACCGGGTGGTGTTCGGATCCCCCATCGCCGAGTACGAGCTCACCAAGGTGAAGCTGGCCCGCATGGCGGTCCTCATCCAGGCGTCCCGCCAGTTCTCCTACGAAGTGGCCCGGCTCATGTCCAAGGGTGAGGGCGTGCTCGAAGCTTCGATGATCAAGGCCTACGTGTGCCGATCAGCCGAATGGGTGACGCGTGAGGCACTGCAGATCCACGGCGGCATGGGCTACGCCGAGGAGTATCCGGTCAGCCGCTACTTCGTGGATGCCCGGGTGCTGTCGATCTTCGAGGGAGCCGACGAGACGCTCTGCCTGAAGGTCATTGCCCGCCGTCTGCTGGCCGGGGGCTGAACCGGCTCTCGGGTCTGACCATCTGCATCGAGGCCACCATGGGACCCTCCGTGGAGGGTGGTCCCGTCCAACTACGACTGGCTGTTCACCCGGGTGAGCTCGATGGAGATCTGATCGTCGGCGAGCTCCTGGCCCGAGAAGGTGCAGTCGAACGCTTTAGCCACGCGAAGGACCATCTCGGTATTGGCGGCGCTGACCGCCATGTGGCAGGCCCCGTCGGAGCTGAGGCGCTCCCAGAGGATGCCAATCTCAAAACCCCTCTGGAACTCGGGGTCATCGGTGTCGAAGTGCACGGTCGAATCCATGTACTTCCCATCGGCAGCCCCAGGGCATCGCTTTACCCCAGATTTCGAATTCCCCTGACTACAGGGTTGCGCCGATCCCTCCAGCGCAGAGGCGGTCAGTCCTCGGGGGGAACGGCGGCGGCGGCGTCCAGGGCGATCTGTTCGATCAGATCGCTCGGGGTGAGCTGCTCGGCCAGGAGTTGTTCGAACCGAGCCGGGTCACCGTTGGTGAAGGCGCGGCACAACGGAAAGCCCTCGACGTAACAAGTCAGGTAGGCGCGCCACGTGGGATGCGTGAGGAACTCGACCGCCTTGGCCGCTCGGTCACGGGGCAGCAGACCCCACCGGGCCACTTCGTCGATGACCGTGTCCGGGTCCGCTCCGTCCTCGTGCAGCCGAAAGGCGGCGTTGGTGCGGACCGCCCCGAGGGCTTCACCGGCGTCAGCCACTGCAGCCACCACCTCGGCGTCGTAGTGGATGCCGAGGGGGGCCATGTGCTCGGCCACTCGCGCCTCGGGGTGTCGACCCCAGGCCACCTCGAGTCCTAGATCCGCCAGCCCCTCGGCCAGCAGGCACTGCGGGGTGCCGACCAGGAAGATGGACTCCTCCCACCACTGCCGACGACGGACCAGTCCCACCTCCTTGCGGGAGTGTTCGGTGTGGTGGCCCGGGTAAGCCTCGTGGGCCACCAGGTGAGCGAGCCCAGTGGACAGAACGGGCAAGTCGGTGTTGATGGCTACCCGGCTCTGCAGGTCGCCGAGGTAGTAGTTGAACCCGGACCACGGCTCGTTCGACACCAGCTCGAAACTCACATGCTCACCATCAGGCAGCCCGAAGAGCTCCCCGGTTCGATGGCGCAGGTCTTCGGCCAGCGAGTCCACGGCCGACCGGAGCTTGTCGACGGGGACTGCATGGGACTCGCGCCACGCCACCAGTCGCTCGGCCAAGGGGCCAGAGCCGGGGAGGACTTCGTCGAGTTGGCGGTGGGCCTGCTCGAGCGCCTCGACGTCGACCCGGCTGGGCCGCACGCCGTAGCAAGCCTCGACTTCGTCGGCATAGGCGATGGGCTCGCCGGCCAGTTTCGAGCAGGTCGTGCGCAGCCCGACCACCTGGGC
The DNA here is from genome assembly GCA_903906055.1 of uncultured Acidimicrobiaceae bacterium. Classification (GTDB taxonomy): domain Bacteria; phylum Actinomycetota; class Acidimicrobiia; order Acidimicrobiales; family RAAP-2; genus Bog-756. The sequence goes on along the minus strand of CAIVIS010000173.1, from coordinate 7,509 downwards.
CGTTATCCAGTGGCGCCGTGCTGGTGCCGACGAATCCTCCACCCCGGATCCACCGGGGGCCGTCGAGGAGTCCAGGGGCTCACCAGCGGCCAGTGCCGCCAGCAGCGATCGGGCCTCGGCGACCAACTGTTCAGCCGGTGTGACCGGTTCGGCCGCCACCGCATCGGCTAGTACGGCTGGTCCGTAGTAGGCATCGACCATGCCGTCGATGTGGCGACCCAGCCGGAGCCCCAACCTCAGATAGTCCTCGACAAGTCCATCGCCGGGCACAGTCAGCGTTCCCGTCCGACGCTCAGGCCAGCTGCTCAAGCAAGAACGCCACCGTGCGCTCCCACAGCAGTTCGGCGGCGGCCGCTTCATAGGCCTCGGGACGGTCCTCGTTGAAGAAGGCGTGGTCTACCCCGGGATAGAGGTGGAACGTCGACCGCTTCCCCAGTGCGGTCAGCTCTTCCTCGAGCGCCCGCGCTGCCTCGGGGGAGAACGACCCATCGAGCTCGGCGACGTGGGCCATGACCACCGCCGACATGGTCGAGTAGTCCGGACGGGCATCGGGCCACGGAATCACCCCGTAGGCCGGTACTACGGCAGCCACTGCATCGGGTCGCTCACAGGCCAAGACCAATGCCAAGCCGCCACCCATGCAGAACCCGACGACGCCCACGGAGTCCCGCCCGGTGAGCCGCAAGAGCTCGTCCACGGCGCTGCTCAACTCCTGGGCCGCTGCCGGCATCCTCAGCGCCATCATCTCTTTGGCTGCCTCATCGGGCTCGGTCAGAGGCACGGATCGCCCGCCATAGAGGTCCGGCGCCAGGGCAGTGAACCCGGCGGCGGCAAACCGATCGCAGGTCCGGGTGATCTGGTCGACAACACCCCACCACTCTTGGATCACCAGCACCCCGATCGTGCCGGACGATCCGCCGACCGGCTCGGCCACATAGCCGCGGCCGATGCCCTCGTTGCTCTGGAATTCCACGTTCTGGCCCATGTGCGGACCCTACTCGCCCACCCGCGGATTGGACTGCCTCCAAAGGTGAGCCGTGCCGAATTCCGCCGTTCAGCGACCGTCTCGCAGCACCTCATGATGGGATATGCCCAGTTCAGCGCCCATAAATGCCCCTGGGTCCTTGTGGCCGCTGGCTGCACCGACTACCATCTGCCGGGATATGACTCACGCCGAGCAGTACTCGACGGTCGAGCCAGGTGCCTGCCCCGCACGCCGTCGCCGAACCCCTTTCCGGGTCTTGGCGACAGTTGTAACGGCCTCCGTGATCGGAGCCACCTCGGCAATTGTCTCGTTCGCCACGCCCGCATCCGCCGACCAGATCAGCGATGCGCAGGCCCAGGCTTCGGCAATCACGGCCAAGTTGAACGCCACCGAGGCACAGATCGCCGCGCTCACCGGGCAGATCAACCAGTCCGACTACCGACTCGCCCAGCTACGCGATCAGATCGCCGCCAGCCAGGCCGAGATAGCCAAGAACCAGCAAACGGTGACCAGTGATACGAGCCAGCTGCGGACCCAGGCCATCACCGACTACACCAACAGCGGAACCTCCAACTCGGCCACCCAGCTGTTCACCTCGAACGTGAACACCAGCGGCATCCGGTCGGAGTACTCGGGGATCGCCACCAGCAACGTGACGTCGGCCATCAACAACCTGCACACGGCCCAGGCTCAGTTGGCCACGAACCAGGCGACGCTCGAACAGCAGAAGGGCCAAGCCCAGTCTGCACGTGACAGCCTTCAGGCCTCGAAGAACCAGTCCGCATCACTGGCCAGCCAGGAAACGGCCACGCTCAACAGCGTAGATGCCAACATCCAGAACCTGGTCGCCCAGAAGAAGGCCAGGGAAGCGGCCGCAGCCCAAGCAGCCGCCCAGGCCGCGTTCAACCAGAAGGTGGCGGCAGCCCAAGCAGCCCAAGCAGCCCAAGCAGCCCAGGCCGCAGCTGCGGCACCCCGTTCCGGTGGTGGGACCAAAACGTCAGGAACTCCCGTCACCCCGACCGCTCCGCCTCCGCCGCTGTCGGCCGGTGCTGCCGGCGCCGTACAGGCCGCCGAGCGCGAAATCGGCGTCCCCTATGTGTGGGCCGGAGCCAGTCCTTCAGGATTCGACTGCTCGGGTCTCATCATGTGGGCCTACTCCCAGGTGGGGATCTCCCTTCCCCACTTCTCAGGTGGACAGTTCGCCAGCACCACTCATATCTCCATGGCCAACATCTCCCCCGGTGACCTGCTGTTCTACGGACCGGGAGGAAGTGAGCACGTGGCCATGTACGTAGGTGGAGGCTCGATGATCGAGGCGCCCTACACCGGGTCCTCGGTGCATATCAGCGGCGTGCGCAGCGACGGTCTAGCCGGCGTCGGCCGGGTGGTCTGAGCCAGTCCGCTCCACCGGTGCGGCCGGGGCTCCCCAAGGGAATCCTCCGGTCCTGCGACCGGTGCGGTCCGCGCTCATCTCGACCATGGCATTCGGCCAACCATCGGGACCTGCGGCCACCGCTCGCCAGTTACGAGACCTGACCGCACTCATCGAGGGTGCTGGCCATGCCGACTTCAAAGATGCCCGTGGCCCGCTCGGTCTCAATCAACGCCAGGCCGGCGGTCGGTTCACCCAGGACGAGGCCACTGATCTCATCGCCCGACTCGAGGCCGATGCTGAAGCTGAGGAGCAGAAGGAGCAGAAGAAGGGGCAGTCCGAAGGCACCGACGGTCCCGAAGAGGCCCCCGCCCCTGCCACCCCGCCCCGGGCGGCCTCGCGAACGCAGAGCCTCGCCCGACAGCTCCAGCGAGTACCCGAAGAGCTGCTCGTCGATGAGCTCCGACGTCGGGGCTGGTCCGTCGCCCCTCCTGCCCCCAACCAGTGACAGCCCGATCCGTGCGACACATGCCGGCGACGGACACTGCTTCGGCCCCCTGGGGCATACTGAGGATCTGGCCTGAGGGCGGGGCGCTGTCGCTCCGCTCCCGGCACCCACGACCATGAGACCTATCCCCATCGCATTCCACATCTGGTTCCTCGAGGTCCACACCTATGGAATCGGCCTGGCCCTGACCTTCTGGTTCGGACTCCGCTTCACCGAGCGCCGACTACGCCAACGCGGCTACCCGACCCACTGGGTGACCAGCATGTTCGTCTGGGTCATCGTGGCTGCCATCGTCGGGGCCCGGGCCATGCACGTGCTCTCCCACCTCTCGTTCTACGCCTCCCACCCGTCTCAGATCTTCGCCATCTGGCAGGGCGGACTCTCCTCGTTCGGTGGGCTGATCCTGGCGGTCCCGGTCGCCATCGTCATCTCTCGTCGGCGCTGCCCCGAACTTCCCACCCTCCGGTTCGCCGACCTGATGGCCCCGGTGCTGATGGCGTGTTGGGGAATGGGCCGCCTGCTCGGGCCTCAGCTCATGGTGAACGGCGGTGGGCACCCCACCCACCAATGGTTCGGCATGTACTACGCCGGCAGTCATCCAGACCTGAAGGTCATCCCCGTCCCGATCTTCCAGGCCATGGAGGACTTCGCCATCTTCGGGATCCTCCTCTTGATCGAGCGGTGGTTGCGCTCGAAGGCACCGACAGTGGCGGCCGACGGATCCATGATCGAGCCCGGTGCAGCTCCACTTCCCCCGGCCGGAATCGTGCTGGGAGCCGGCATGATCCTGTGGGGCATCGAACGATTCCTCGATGAGCACCTGTTGTTAGGGGAGGACGGCCACTTTGGCTCGCTCCTGGTGCAGATCGCAGGTATCACGCTGTCGATCGCCGGACTCGTTCTGCTGGTCACCAGGATCGGACCGTTCCGCCACTGGCGCGATTCTCGACCTGCTCCGACGACTCCACCGTCCACAGACGACACGGATGGCACCACACCGACGATCCCCGGCGGTGCTCCCACTTCCTCTGCCCCAGGACTTGGGTCTATCGCCGACTCGGGGTCAGGCGACCACAGCTGAGGGGTGGGGCGTGTCAGCCCCAGCCGCGTCCCTAGGCTCGACTGCACCCGTGAGACCTTCGCTATGGCCTCGGGTTCGTTGGGATCGTCGAGTCACTCGGATGCCAACCGAGCCCACGGCGACAGCCACTAGTACCACTAGGGACGCAACGAGCCCGACGACCACCGCCATGCGCCCGCTGCGCTCCTCCACTGTACGAACGGCGGCGCTCCGAGTGGTGGCAATCGAGAGGGAGAAGTTCCACAGGAACGGCCGTCCGAGCAAGGGTCTGGCCCATGTCGATGTCGATGCCGGTCGAGGCCCTAGGACCCACACGACGGCTGGTCCGCAGGCGAGCGTCAGGCGCTGCGCCTAGGCTTGGGGAACGGTCGAGGGGCGGTCCTCGGCCAACGGAGGTACTCGTGGGATTGCGAATCGAGACAGTGACCATCGATGCGGTGGATCCGATCCGTCTGGCTCAGTTCTGGAGTGCGGCCCTCGGATGGGGCCAGCGGGTCGACGAAGACGGTGACATCTGGATCGAGCCCGACGAGGCCCACCCCGAGTTCGGACGGTCCATACCCCTCCTGATCACCCGAGTTCCCGAGTCCAAGCAGGCCAAGAACCGGTTCCATCTCGACTTGGTTCCCGACGACCACGAACGCGAGGTCGAACGGCTCGAGTCGCTCGGTGCCACCCGTCCCTCCATCGGCCAGTCCGGCGTGGAGTCGTGGGTGGTGCTGGCCGATCCCGAAGGCAATGAGTTCTGCGTCCTGGACGAACCCGACCCGCCGGAGGCCTGACGCCTCACGGCGACCACCGGCCTCGGCCACCGGCCTCAGCCACCGGCTTCGGCCACTGACTCGACGAGGGACCTACCCCGCAGAGGCCGCCTCGGCGGCAGCCTTCTCCTCGGCAGCCTTGCGATAGGCCTCGAGCTGGTCGAGCAAGGGCATCCGCTCCTGGCCGACGGTGGAGTCGAGCCGCTGAGCGATCTGCTCGGGGGTCCATCGACCGTCGGCATACATGGCTCGGACCTCACGGGGCTGATTCCATACCGCGATCTTCGGACCAACTGACGTGTAGACCTGCCCGGTCACGTGCTTGGCGCGATCCGACAATAGGTACACCACCATCGGGGCCACATCTTCGGGGTCACCCATCTCGGCAAGGTCCATGGGCACATTGGCCGACATCCGGGTGCGCGCCACCGGAGCGATGGCGTTGGCGGTGATGCCGTAGCGGTGGAGCCCAGCTGCAGCGGACCGGACCAGCGACACGATGCCGCCCTTGGCCGCGGCATAGTTGGCCTGGGCCACGCTGCCCGCGAATGCACCCGAGGTGAAGGCGACCAGCGAGCCGCCGCCCTCCTGCTTGCGCATGATGGCCGATGCGGCCCGGAACACGGTGAAGTGACCCTTCAGATGGGTCTCGATGACCGCATCCCACTCGTCCTCGGCCATGTTGAACAGCATGCGCTCGCGCAAGATGCCAGCCACGGCGACCACACCGTCGATGCGACCCCAGCGCTCGACGCCGGCGCCCACGATCTTCTGTCCGCCGTCCAGGGTGGTCACGCTTTCGGCCACGGCCACTGCCTCGCCACCGGCGGCCACGATCTCGGCCACGACCGCCTCGGCCACCTCGCTCTTCGGATCTTCACCAGCCATACCTACGCCGATGTCGGCCACGACCACCCTCGCTCCCTCGGATGCCGCAGCTAGGGCTACGGCTCGGCCGATACCCCCTCCGGCACCGGTGATAGCGACGACCTTGCCGTCCAAGAATGCAGTCATGGCGTGTGGCTCCTCATGTAGTCAGTTGATGTCGGCGACCAGTGTCGCCTCGATGGACCCGACGGTCGACCTTTCCGCGGTGGAGGCGCCACCTCAGGTGCACGCCGCCTCCAGGGAGGTTGACCATCTACTGGAACCTGTTCTAGCGTCCCCACCGGGTCGGCGCCACCCCGCTCCCCCGTCACCGGACCCGGACTGGGCTCTTGGAACCGGAGGAACAGGCGAATGCACAGCCGACCAACGACACCGCAGGCATACCGCCACAGGCATACAGCCAAAGGCACATAGACACAGGAGAATGCGACCACATGGGCGATCTCGGCTTCTGGGCACTGGCACACGAGCAACCGGAGCATCTGGCCCTGGTGGCCCCCGACGGGACTGAGTTCACCTCTGGTGAGCTGCTCGGTCGAGCCAACCAGGTGGTGCACGGCCTCAGGGGACTCAACCTCCAGCCCGGGGACGTCGTGGCCACCCTCCTCCCCAATGGGGTCGAAATGTTCGATCTGTACCTGGCCGCCCTGCAGGCCGGCTGGTACCTGGTGCCGATCAACCATCACCTCATCGGCACCGAGGCCGCATACATCCTCAAGGACTCGGGGGCCAAGGCGTTCATCGCCCACGAGCGGTTCGCCGACATCGCCCTCGACGCAGCCGAAGAGGCCGAGCTCCCTTCGTCCATCTGCTTCGGCGTCGGGGACATCCCGGGCTTCGGTTCCTACGACCGGATGCGCGGCTCGCAGCCGACCACCGATCCCGAGGGTCGCACCATCGGCGACGTCATGAACTACACCTCGGGGACCACCGGCAACCCCAAGGGTGTCTTCCGTCCCCTCAGCGGTCTCTCCCCCGAAGAGGCGGCCCTCAGCCAGGCTGGCATCCTCTTCCTCTTCAATATCCAGCCTCAGGACGACAACGTCCACATCGTGGGCTCGCCGCTCTACCACACGGCTGTCCTGCGCTTCTCAGGTGCCTCGATCCACCTGGGCCACACCCTGGTGATCATGGACAAGTGGCTGCCCGAGGACATGCTGCGGCTCATCCAGGAGTACAAGGTCACCACCTCGCACATGGTCCCCACTCAGTTCCACCGCCTCCTGGCCCTGCCCGAGGAGACCCGGTCCCAGTACGACGTGTCGTCGCTGCGGCACATGATCCACGCGGCGGCCCCGTGCCCGGTAGACGTCAAGCACCAGATGATCGCCTGGTGGGGCGATGCCATCGACGAGTACTACGCCGCGTCTGAGGGCGGAGGCACGCTCGTCACCGCCCAGGAGTGGCTCACCAAGCCCGGCACCGTCGGGCGGGCATGGCCGATTTCGGAGATCGCCATCTTCGATGACGACGCCAACAAGATCGAAGAGCCCAACGTCATCGGCACGGTCTACATGTCGATGCAGACGGGCGACTTCGAGTACCACAAGGATGAGAAGAAGACCAAGGGCAACCGGATAGGCAAGTTCTTCACGGTGGGCGACGTCGGACTCATCGACGAAGACGGCTATCTCTTCCTGCGGGACCGCAAGATCGACATGATCATTTCGGGCGGGGCCAACATCTACCCGGCCGAGATCGAGAACGTGCTCCTCGGCTTCTCCAAGGTCGGTGACGTCGCCGTCTTCGGCATCCCCAACGCCGACTGGGGCGAAGAGATCAAGGCCGTCATCGAGCCAGCCGAAGGTGTCGAGCCGTCCGACGAACTGGCCGCCGAGATCCTCGAGTTCTGCTCCACCCGTCTGGCCAAGTTCAAGACGCCCAAGTCGATCGACTTCACCAACTCGATGCCTC
>CAIVIS010000172.1 GCA_903906055.1 uncultured Acidimicrobiaceae bacterium | reverse complement strand
GGGCCTCGGCATAGGCCTGGCCGATCCCGCCGGCCGACCCGGTGACGATAGCCACCTTGCCGGTGAAGTCAAAGGTGATGGTGGGTCCAGTAGTTGTTGCGGATGCATCGGTCATGGTCAGGACTCCTTGGTGTCAGCGGTATTGCCGGATGCGGCGTCGGCCGCAGCAGCGGCCTGCTTGGCCCGTTGGGCGATGATCTTCTCGGCGGCGGCGTTGACCCCGGTGGACAGCGGCCAGCCGATGTAGTGAGCCAGGTGGAGGACGATCTCGCGGACCTGCTCCTCGGTGAGTTCGCCCCGTTCCAGGGCGGAGCGGAACTGGATCTCCAGTAGCGGTGCCTGGCCCAGGGCGGCCAGCACCCCGATGGTCAGCATCCGGCGGTCCCGGATGTCGAGAGCCTCCCGGGTCCAGATGGCCCCGAACAGGTGGTCGACGGTGACGTCGACGTAGGGGCCCTCGATGGTGTCGGGGTCGACAGAAAATCCGTACACCTCGTCCATCTTGGCCCGGCCTGCGGCCCGTGCGCTCTGCGATGTATCACTCATGGTGCGTCCTCACTTCTGGTCGTGAACGTCATCGTGGTCATGGTCTGGCCCGGTCTGGCCCGTCAGGCCGGCTCAGCCAGCGACTTGGTCTCCAAGTACTCCTCGAACCCAGGCACGCCTGACTCGCGTCCTACGCCCGACTGTCTATACCCGCCGAAGGGCACATCGGGGCTGAACCACAGGCCACCGTTGACGCCCATGGTGCCGGAGCGGATCCGGTTGGCCACGGCCACGGCCCGCTCACGTTCGCCCCATACCGAGCCCGAGAGACCGTAGATCGAGTCGTTGGCCAGGGCCACAGCATCGTCATCCCCGTCGTGAGGGATGACGACCAGGACCGGCCCAAAGATCTCCTCTTGGGACACGCGCGACGAGTTGGGCAGACCCACGATCAAGGTGGGCTCCACGAAGAAGCCGTTCCCCATCCCCTCGGGCCGACCGCCACCGAGGACGAACGAGCCGCCCTCGTCGGCGGCCATGCGGAGGTAGCCCTCCACCCGGTCGCGCTGGCGGGCGCTGATCAGCGGACCACACACCGTGCCCGGATCGGTCGGGTCACCGGCGGGCAGCGCGGCCATGACCTTGGCCGTGGACTCGACGGCCTCGTCGAACCGATGGCGGGGCACGATGAGCCGGGTGGTGATCACGCACCCCTGGCCAGCATGGGTGCAGACGGTGAAGGCTGCGGTGGCGCACGCCCCACCGAAGTCAGCGTCATCGAGGATCACGAAGGCGGACTTGCCGCCAAGCTCCAAGAAGACCTTCTTGATCGTCTCCGAGGCACCGGCCATGACCTTGCGACCTGTGGCTGTGGATCCGGTAAAGCTGACCATGTCCACCCGGGGGTCGGTGGACAGCAGCGCCCCGACGGCGTGGTCGGCTGACGACACGATATTGACCACGCCCGGAGGGATGTCCGTCTCCTCGGCGATGATCCGACCCAGCACGGTGGCGCACCACGGGGTATCGGGGGCGGGCTTGAGGACCACCGTGTTGCCAGCGGCCAGAGCGGGCCCCAACTTGGCCAGGTTGATCTGGTGGGGCACGTTCCACGGCGTGACCGCACCCACCACGCCGGTGGCCTCCCGTCGGACCCACCGGTGCGACGGAATGCCGATGGGGGCAGCGTTGCCGAGGTCAGTCTCGAACTGATACCCCTCGAGCAGGTCGGCGACCCACGCCAGCGACTCGATCGGGGTGTTCAGCTGCGCGTGGTACGTCATGTTCAGCGGTGATCCGACCTCGGCCACGGTCATAGGCCGAAGCTCTTCGGCATGGGACAACAGCGCGCTGTGCAGCTGACGCAGACCGGCCACCCGCTTCTCCACGTTGGTCGACCAGTCCGTCTGATCGAACGCCCGTCGGGCCGCGCCTATGGCATCGTCGAGATCTTCGGCTCCGCCGTCAGCGGCAACTCCCAGGACCTCACCGGTGGCCGGGTTGATCGTCTCGAACACCTTGCCGGACCGGGC
>CAIVIS010000171.1 GCA_903906055.1 uncultured Acidimicrobiaceae bacterium | reverse complement strand
GGGGGGGGGGGGGGGGGGGGGGGGGGGGGGGGGGGGGGGGGGGGGGGGGGGGGGGGGGGGGGGGGGGGGGGGCGGCGGTGGCGGTGCGGCAGAAGCCAACGGAGCCGGAGGAGCCGGAGGAGCCGGAGGAGCCGGAGGAGCCGGGGGAGCCGGGGGAGCCGGGGGAGCCATGGGGGCCGGCGGATAGCCACCACCTGGGGGAGTCAGCGGTGGCGGCGGCGGATAGCCACCACCTGGAGGAGCCATGGGGGCCGGCGGATAGCCACCAGGCTGGGGGTATCCCTGTGGCGGATAGCCACCCTGTGGCGGGTATCCGGGCTGGACGGGATACCCGGGCGGTGGATACTGCCCATAGGAGTTGGCCATGGCAGCCGGACCCTTCGGTCCCAGGTACTCGCTCTTACCCAGCCAAAGGATGAACCAGAAGATGAAGGGGAGCAGCACCAGTCCGACGGTGAACCCTCCACCGTGCCCGAAACTCTTCGACACATCGTTGAGCACGATGATCGATATGACGAAGAGAGCGATGCTCCCCAGATAGGGGACCAGAGGCAGCAACAAGAACCATGCCCAGGTCTTCGGCCGGCCCGCCACTCGGAGCAGCACGATGAAGTTGTAGATCGGGACGAAGGCCGCCCAGGCGGGCTCTCCCTGGGGTGATGCCTTCTGGTAGGTCCCCCACACTGGCAGCGTAAAGAGTACGTAGAAGAAGATGAGCACGATGAAACCGAGCCCGGCCCCTCCTCCTGATGAGGTTGCTGCGATCAGGTGCTCCATGGACGCCTCCTGGACTCACGGATCCCGCCGTTGGGAGCCAGCACCATCGTGCCACTCGGATGAACCGTGTGCCGGGATGGATCGGGTCTCTTGCAGACCGAGGCGGCCCTCAGCGCTTGTAACACCCCCTGAGTAGTGTCCCTCCCTGTGATGCATCTCTACTCAGCGGACCGAGCGGAGCCGCTGGCTAAGTGCTTGGCCGACGTGCTCGCAGCGGACCCCCTCGACCCGATGGCGTCCGAGTGGCTGGCCGTACCCACCGAAGGTATGCGCCGCTGGCTCACGTTGGAACTCGCCAAGTACCTGGGGTCATCGAGCCCTGGTGCGGTGGATGGGATCGCCGCCAACATCATCCGAGCATTCCCGGGAACACTCAGGAGTGCGGTCCTCGAAGCCGGAAGCGACGGTGGACCCAACCCCTGGCACATCGACCGAATGGTCTGGTCGTTGATGCCGGTGTTCGACGATCTGGCCGACCGGGGGACTGAACCACAGTTCACCGGACTTGCTGATGGTGCGTCTCGGTTCTCGCGGATCCGGGCCGTTGCTGACCTATTCGACCGGTACCACCTCCACCGGCCGGAGATGATCCACGCGTGGGCGGATGGCGCTGCCATCGATGGCAGTGGAAAACGCCTCTCCCCGCACCTGGCATGGCAACAGCGGGTATGGACCCAACTACGGGACCGGATCGCAAGCCCGAGCCCCCCAGAACAGTTCCGCACACTTCTCGAGTTGGTCCGCAGTGACGAGCTGTCGATAGACCTACCCGAGCGCCTGATCCTGTTCGGCTTCACATCACTGCCCGGCCGAGACTTCCTCGATCTTGTCTCGGCTGTTTCCTCGCACCGAACGGTGCACCTGTTCTTGCTCGAACCGTCCCGCCTCGACCGAACTCGCCTACTTGATGCATGGCCGAAGCCCGAGGCTGGGCTGCATCGGCTGAGGGCCGAGGACTCCACCGAAAAGCTCGTGCATCAGCCCCTACTGCGGACGTGGGGTCGCCTGGCGCGTGAGACCACCATCCTTCTCGCCGATGCCGCATCCGAGGGCCTTCCGTCACCGGTGGATGTGACCCCTGATGCTGAACCTGGGCCGACATCGTCGACACTCCTCGCTCGACTGCAAGGGGACATCAGGAGCAACAGCGCACCCCAGCCAGCAGCGGTTGATCCCGATGATCGGTCCGTCCAGTTCCACGCCTGCTTCGGCCAGATGCGCCAGGTCGAAGTGGCCCGCGACGCACTGCTCCACCTACTCGACGCCGAGCCGGATATCGATGAGGAGGACATCCTCATCGTCTGCCCCGGCCTGGAGCCTTTCGCTCCGCTGGTGGAAGCGGCCTTCGGGTCGTGGACCCAACCCACCCAGGAGGGTGATGAGGACGGGCCGGTAGTACCCCGACTCCGCTTCCGGACCGCCGACCGTTCGATCAGCACCGCAAACCCAGTCGTCGGCGCCGTGGTCCAGTTCTTGGATCTCCTGTCCGGAAGGTTCGAAGTGACGCCTGTCGTCGACTTCATCTCCTCAGGTCCGGTACGCGAACGGTTCGACATCGATGATGACGCCATGGCCGCCATCATCGACTGGGTGACCCGTACCAGAGTCCGCTGGGGACTCGACGTCACGCACCGGGCCAACTACTCGATGCCGGTGGCGATCACTGGCAACACCTGGCAAGCCGGGCTCGATCGGTTGCTCATGGGCGCTGCAGCCGAGGGTGACGAGTTCGTCCTTGCAGTAGGAGATATCGCCCCCTGCGCCGTCGACAGCGGCGACGTGGAGGCACTCGGTTCGTTGGCATTCGTGCTCGGACACCTCGCCGAGTTCACGGAGTGGGCCGAGTCCGGACGGCATCCGGTCGGTGAATGGATCTCCCGACTTCGGGCGACCTGTCAACTTCTATTTGCGGTGCAGGAGCCATTGACGTGGCAGGTCGATGCGCTGCAGCGGGTACTTGGGGACATCCTCGAATCATCGGACGCCATCGGTGACGGCATCACGCCGATGGTCGACCTCTTGGACATGCGGAGGCTCCTCGCTGGGAAGCTTGCAGATGAAGCGGGCAGACCGGACTTCTTTCGCGGCGGGATCACCGTCACTTCGATGACACCGCTCCGCTGGGTCCCGTTCAAGGTCGTCTGCATCTTGGGGATGGACCAGGAGTTCGTAGGCTCATCGGCGGCTGACGCGGCTGATCTGGTAGCCGCATCCCCTCAGGTCGGTGACCCGGATCGACGGATTGAAGCGCGCCAGTCCCTCCTCGAAGCGGTCCTTGCCGCGCGCGATCACCTCATCGTCGTTCGCGAAGGGCAGGATGTCCGTTCGAACCAGGTAGTCCCTCGGGTGGTGGCCGGCGCTGAGCTGTTCGATGCCGTGGTAGCACTGGCATCCCCAGGGCAACGGGACGACCTAGCGGATCGGCTCGAGATCACTCACCCTCGCCATGCGTTCGATGAGACTTGCCTCCATGTGGGAGGCCTGATGCCTGGGATCGCCTGGACCTTCGACCCTGGGGATCGAGATCGGGCAGAGGCACGGCGGGCCGGTCTGTCCGCCGAGCGAATCACCGCCCCTCAGCGCATTGCTGCTGGGCCGACAGACGTTATCGATCTGGCCGATCTTCGGGCGTTCCTCCTCGACCCGGTCGCCGCCTTTGCGTCGGCCGCCATGCAGATGTCGTTCTCCAGACCGGCCGAAGCCGACGACGTCATCCTCCCGGTCGAACCCGGTCCGCTGGCCAGGGCTGGACTGGGCAGGAGGCTCCTCGATGCACGACGAGCAGGTGTGACCTCGGACGAGTGGCTCGCGATCGAGCGAAGAGTGGGTACCCTCCCTCCCTACGCTCTCGAGCCGAAGATGACCGATACTCTCGTGACCGGCGTCAACGAACTGGTTGATGCCGCAGATCGCTTGGGAGTGCGTTCCGGAGAGGCCGAGTACCAGGACATCGAGGTGATCCTCGCCGATGGAACCCGGATCGTCGGGTCCGTTCCGTTACTGCTGGCAGACGCCACCCCGGGACCGGCCAGGATCAGATACGTACGACCCAAACCCACCTTCGAACTCGAGGCATGGCTGGATCTGATGGCTTTGGTGGCGACAGACCCGGGTCGCTCATGGAGGTCGGTTTCCATCAGCAGGGGAGAGGGCGACGACCCAACTACGGTGATCGACCGTGTGGTCGGAGGCGACCCCGCCCAGCACGCCGCCAATGCAGCCAGGGCACTAGAAGTCGTTGTCCGCTGCTTTCGGGCCGGCATGCAGGAGCCGCTCCCGCTGTTCCCGACCTTCTCCAAGACGGTGGCCGATGGTGATCCGAACTGGTCGAAGTGGTCGAACTACAACGGCTGGGGGGACGCTGGCAATCCAGCCACCGCATTCTTCTTCGGTGCGTACAGCGGTGCTGAACTGATGGCCATCGCCTCAGTGGAGGGAGACCCCCCAGGAGCCGGCGGCAGGGTGAAGTGCTGGGCGCACTACCTATGGGACGCCGTCGGCGCCACCAGTACGGAGTACTCACAGTGACCACTGCCACCGACTCTCCCTTCCTGCCCTTTGGACCGCTTCCCTCGGGACGGGTCGCCATCGAGGCCAGTGCGGGGACTGGAAAGACCTTTACGCTGGCCGCCTTGGCGACCCGGTTCTTGGCGGAACAGGACATCTCGCCTGCCGATCTTCTGATCGTGACGTTCACTCGGGCGGCGACGGCGGAGCTGCGGTCTCGGATCCGTGACCAGATGGTCGAAGCAGCACGGGCCCTCGCCACCGATGACTTGGGGAGCAGCGAACTGATCCGACACCTAGCGGCAGGTGACCGAGCGCTCTCACAACGTCGCCTTGAGCAGGCCGTCGCCGATTTCGATGCCGCCTCCATCTCGACCATTCATGGATTCGCCACTCAGGTCCGCAAGACGCTGGAGCTCTCCTCGGCGATCGACCCAGACGCCAGGCTGCTCGCCAGCTCGGAAGACCTGATCATCGGTGCATGTGCTGATGCGCTTGCTGCGGCATCCGTCCGTCCGTTCGACTCCGCGGACTTTCCTTCGATGGGTGTGCTCGTCGAAGCCACCAAGAAGAAAGTGGCGTGTCCGGACCTCATCTTGGTGCCGGACGGCACGGACCCGGACGTCGACGCCAAGCACATCCTGGCTCGTGAGCTGGTCGAGGACGCACTGGATCGGCTGGCCGCTCGTCGTCTGAGCGAGGGGACGATGGGGTTCGACGACATGTTGATCCAACTACGCGACGCGCTCAGCAGCAGTGACTCATCTGCGGTGGTGGCTGCACTGCGGTCCCGCTACAAGTTGGTGCTGATCGATGAGTTCCAAGATACCGATCGCGTGCAGTGGGAGATCTTCTCGTCGCTGTTCGGTAGGGCTGACTCCGGAAGCACACTGGTCCTCGTCGGCGACCCCAAGCAGGCCATCTACCGGTTCCGCGGGGCAGACATCGCCGTCTACCTCGATGCCATCAGGGGGGAGTCGGTGCAAGGGCGGTTTACGCTGAACACCAACTGGCGAGCCGATGGCGCGTGCCTCCATGCCCTGCACCACTTCTTGGATGGGACGTCCTACGGCGATCCAGCCATCGGCTACGTCGATGTTGTGCCCGCCGCCATCAACAGCGATCGGCGGATGCTGGACGCATCGGGCGCCTCGCGTTCGGGGCTCGACCTGCGTATCGCCCCGAAGTCGACTCTCCCGGAGAAGTCGGACAAAAAGATCGACAGCGACGAAGTCAATCGGATGGTCGAACGGGACCTGGTGGCCCACATCCGGGATCTGCTCGAGCAGACGACCATTCCGGCGTCCAAGGACAGCACTGAACGTCGAGATCTGGCTCCTTCGGACATTGCCGTGCTCGTCACGACGTGGAGCCAGGGCTACAACATCCAGTCAGCCCTGTGGCGTCAGGGGATCCCGGCAGTAGTGGCCGGTTCGGGGAGCGTGCTGAAGTCCGACGCCGCCGGCCAACTCCGCCATCTCCTCGATGCCATGGAACGACCAGGAGATCTTCGT
>CAIVIS010000170.1 GCA_903906055.1 uncultured Acidimicrobiaceae bacterium | reverse complement strand
GTGGCGGCGTTCACCAAGAAGCACACACCGAAGCCCAGTGTGGTCAAGAGGATGCCAGCGACGACCGGACCGATGACCCGAGCGATGCTGACCAACGACACGGTCAGGCCGACGGCTCGAGTGAGGAGATCCTCGCCGACGATCTCGCCCAGGATGCTCTGTCCTGCTGGCTGGTTGACGAGGTTGGCGAAGCCGAGCAGTAGGGCCAGCAGGTAGATCTGCCACAGATGCACAGAGTCGGTGAGCACCAGGACTGCCAGGATCAGCGCCAGCGCACCACCGAGGGCGTCGGTGGCGAACAGCAGCCGCCTACGATCGAACCGGTCGGAAAACACGCCGCCCCACGCACCAAAGAAGAGCATGGGCAAGTACTGGAAGGCCACGACCAGCCCGAGAGCTGTGTAGTCGTGGCTGATGTGCAGTACCAGCCACGCCTGGGCGATGTCCTGCATGTACGAACCGCTGGTCGAGGTTCCTTGGGAGATGAAGAGGAGCCGGAAGTTCCTGATCCTCAGGGCCTCCATCACGGCTGGTCCACCGAGCATCCCCGACCAGGGAGCATCACCTGCGCCCACATCCTCCGGTGCTGAATCATCAGGGGACGATACCGCTTCAGGATGAAGGCGACGTTGGTGCACGCTCGGTATGCACGACCGAAGAACCCGGGATCCGATCGCCAGGGCTTGGATGAGAATCACTTCACAGCGGCACCAACGCAGGACTACTGGGCTTCATGCCCACACCCGAGTGCTGGCTGGCGACGTCCTCCCTGACAAGAAGGGTGAACCGACCATGGCATTCCGGAGGCCCCTTCGACTGATGCGTGCTCAGCCCCCAGAGTGATGACTGCACCCCAGCGAACATCACCGGGGGCTGCGCGTTGTGACCATCGAAAACGCACACCCTCGCCCACCATGATGTGGTCACGGTCGGTAGGAATTGAGCCCAGAAACAGTGGAAACGAGCAGACCTGATGGACTACCAATCAACCGATCCCGTGACCGGGACAGCCCCCGGGTCAAGCAGACCTTCCGGCCTGAGGGGGTCTCACGATGACTGACCGCCTCCTCTCCCGAACCTCCCGACTGGCAGCCGCCGCCGTCTTGATCGTGGTCGTGATGACGACAGTCGTGGTCGGCGTGGGAACGTCGTCGTCGGCTGCACCGGCAGGTCGGGCCCCGGTTACTTGTGTCACCGTCGCCAACGGTCTCTACCTGGGCACGTACCAGCAGACGAGTCCTGGGGCGTGGACCGGTAGTCAGTTCACCGGGTTCTACGGTGCCACCACGTTCGACGTGACGGTGACCGGTACCACCATCAGCGGCACGACCGACTGGGTGTCCGGGCGCTCTCCGCTCGCCGTCGGAGTTCCGTTCACCGGAACCATCTCGTGCAACACGGTGGACATGATGGTGGGCGACATTGCTCATGTCACCGGGCAGATTCTGCCGGACTCTTCGTTGGTCTTGACCTGGGTCCATTCACCTGTCCCCTACGGAACGATGGTGGCCGCCCCGATACTTTCGTCGGTCAGCACCCAGTCAGACACGTCGCTCACCACCGGATCCGGAGTATCGCTCTCCAACCCGATCCAGGTGTCGGTGGCCAGTCCCAACCCCGGCACCCTGTCGATCTCGACGGCGGTGGCCCAAGCAGCCACACTGCCCGGCCAGAACCTCGTCGCCCCCCTCGTCGGCATCGAGGCGCCCCGGGCCACAGTCGATGCCCCGTTGACCATCACCATGACGCTCGACCAGTCGCTGCTCGCCGGCCAGCCGCCGTCATCGTTCTTCGTTTCCGAAGGTGGCCGCCAGGCCGCGCAGTGGTGTCCACCGGGAGGCGCGCCCCTAGACGTCACCGCTGATCCGTGCGAAGTCGATCCCCCCGTCGTGGATCCCACCACGGGATCAGTGACCTTTACCGTGCTGTCCAGCCAAGCCAGCGTCTGGGGCGTCGGGCACGCCTGCAACCTGGCCATCGAAAACTTTGGTCTGCCGCCAGCCACCGTGGGCAAGCCGTACTCTGCGGCCATCAGCGGCTGCGGCGGCACCCCTCCCTATGCGTTCTCCACCGCCTCGTCGTTGCCCAGCGGGCTGACCCTGAGCAGCGACGGGCTGATCTCCGGCACTCCGACGACAGCGGGCACGAGCCGGATCAAGGTGCTTCTGCAGGACAGCCTCGGAGTGTCGCTCCCGAAGCTCAAGGGACATCACGTCAAGCGGTCCTACCCACTCAAGGTGAGGTAACGACCAATGCGTGGGCCCCGATTCCGCCCAGTTGCAACTACTACAGGTTCCGATATAGTGGGCCCATGGCCACCATCCGAGGATCATCAGACCGGAGCGTGCTGGTGCTGACCAGCCTGTCCTCTGGTCCCAAGCACGGGTACGCCCTCATTAAGGACATCGAGTCCTTCGCCGGGGTAACGCTCGGACCTGGAAGCCTCTACGGAGCCATCGCCAAACTCGAGCAGGCGGGCCTGGTCGAGCCACTGGCCGGCGAGGGAAGGCGCAAGCCCTACCGAATTACCGCTCAAGGATCCGCAGATCTTCGGGCACAGCTCGAGCAGTCGCAGTTGATCTCCGAGGTGGGGCTTGGACGGTTGGCGGGAGCACCAGGATGACCATGAAGGCAGTCGTCAGATTCGTACTCGCCCTAGCGCCGCCGTGGTGGAGGCATCGCTACGGGCCAGAAACGGCCGAGCTGACCGAAGAGCTCCTCGAGGAACCAGGAGCACACCGGTTGCGCCTCTTGGCCAGCTTGCTGGCTGGCTCCATGCTGGCCTGGCTCCAGGTCCGCCGCTTCGGCGACTACTTGCGTCCATTGAGCAGCCCCAACCAGTGGGGGGCCGTCCCTGAGGGCTCCCATCGCGACATCTTCGGCAACAGAGGTTTATGGCCGCGGAGTGAAGCAGCCCTAGAGCCAGGTGAGTCGTTGCTGGGGGTCATCGACGGTGTCGTGGGCAATCGCTATGTGGCCAACCTGCCCATGATGGGTGTCTGTTTCACCCTGGCTGCCTTGGTGATGCCGCTGCTGTTCCACGGTCACGTGGTCTTGTGGTCGCTCGGCGAAGGCGTGCTGCTCTTGGTCGTCGGGCTGGTGCTGCGGCCACTGACCACGAGCTACAACGTATCGCTCGCCGTTACCAGCAGCGGCGTCGTCCTCTTCCACCGTGGCTACACCGGGCGTACCGGCAAGATGATCGAGCGGATGCTGGCCAATGAGCCCGAGTTGCTCAAGGGCGGGGCCATGGCCCGAAAGATCCGCCTGGGTGACCGGACCCTGTGGATGACCGGGAAGTCCGACCCGATGCTGTACTGGATGTCGGCGACCTGGCGGGCGGCGAACCCGCAGTAGGCGGTCCACCCACCGAACCAGAGGGTCAGCACCCGATGATCACGCGCACTCCATCTGCCACCATTTACGTCGGGGTTGCGGCCAGCACGACACCGACACGCC
>CAIVIS010000169.1 GCA_903906055.1 uncultured Acidimicrobiaceae bacterium | reverse complement strand
CGCCGGTTCGGCGTGGCGCCCACCGACCGGGTCGATGACCACGTCGACCCCGCCACCGGACAGCTCTCGGGCCCGGGTCTTCAGATCTTCCTCCTCGTAAGCGATGGTCGCCTCGGCCCCCATGGCGTCGGCCGCCTCGAGCTTGTCGGGGGTGGAGGCGGCAGCAATCACCCGGGCCCCTAGTGCGGTGGCTACATCCACGGCAGCCAGTCCGATGCCACCACCTGCGCCCAGGACGAGCACCCACTCACCGGGTGCCACCGTGGTGCGCCGGGTCAACGTGAAGAGCATGGTGCAGTAGCTCTGGACGAGGGCGGCTGCTTGGGGGAGGTCGATGGCATCGGGTACAGCCACGAGGGACAGGGCCGGGACCAGGACCTGCCCGGCGAACCCCCCGAAGCCACAGAACGCCAGGACCCGGTCACCGACCGCCCACCCGGTCACCCCGGGGCCGATGGCGCCGATGGTCCCCGACACCTCGCTTCCGGGGACGAACGGGGTCGCCGGCTTGAGTTGGTACTTCCCCTGACAGATCAGGCCGTCGACGAAGTTGACACCGGCGGCGGCCACATCGATGACCACCATCCCCTCGCCAGGTTCCAGGGCGGCTCGTTCCTCCACCGCCAAGGTGTCGAGGGGTCCGAACTCGTTGCAGACGACGGCGCGCATGGCAGCAAACCTAGCGGCCGCCGCCAGCTGTGGCCTTAGTTCGCCAGGCTCCGAAGCCGTCCCACCACGCCGGCGAAGGCCGCGGCGAACGCCTCGATATCGGCATCGGTCGTCGACCATCCAACGGACAGGCGGAGCGACCGCTCGCCGTCGACACCCATGGCTTCGAGGACCGGTGACGGCTCGAGTGACTCCGACGAGCACGCTGACCCCGAGTGCACCGCCACCTGGGCCTGGTCGAGGCCGAGCAGGACGGGCTCGGCCTCCACCCCGGCCACCCCGACACACACGATGTGCGGGACCCTGTCCATTGTGTCGCCATAGGGGACGACGCCATCCACAGCACAGGCCACCTCCAGCAAGCGCTCAGTGTGGCGCCGAGCGGCCCCGGCCTCCTCGGACCGGCGCCCGGGCTCGGCCAGTGCGCCAGCAGTGGCCCCGAAGCCGATGGCCCCGATGACGTTCTCCAGACCAGCCCGGCGTCCTCGCTCCTGCTCGCCGCCGACCAGCAGCGGGTCGATCCGCAGCCCGCGCCGGAGCAGCAGTGCGCCCACACCGGCCGGGCCGCCCAGTTTGTGAGCGGACACGGACACCAGGTCGGCACCGGAGGCACCGAGATCGAGCTCCAGGTACCCAGCGCCAGATGCCGCGTCGACATGGACCGGGATGCCGAGCCCTCGGCAGAGCTCCACCACGCCGGCCACATCTTGGACGGTCCCGACCTCATGGTTGGCGGCCTGGCAGTGGACGAGCACCGGGGGCCGACCGTGTTCGGCGATCGATCGATCGACCGCATCAGCGACTGCGGCCGGGTGGATCCGGCCCAACCCGTCGACGTCGATGTGGACGACGACACCGTGGCGTGCCGATGCATCCCGCACCGCCGAGTGCTCTACGGCGGCGCACGCCACCGGAGCCGAACTATTTGCCGAAACGGCTGCTGATCGCTCACCCTGGCCGGGGTCGGTACCGGCCAGCACGCCCCACACGGCCGAGTTGATCGACTCGGTCCCGCCCGAGGTCAGGATCACCTGGCGGGGGCGGACGCCGAACAGGTCGGCCACCTGCTGGCGCGCCTCCTCGAGAGCGGCGCGGACCATCTGGCCTTCGGTGTGGACCCGGCCTGGGTCAGCGGTGATCCCCAACTCCTCCCAGGCGCTCATAGCGGCTCTGGCTTCGGGTCGGAGCGGGGTGGCAGATGCGTGGTCGAGGTAGTGGCGGGCCACGGTCGCCGGTCAGACCACGGCGGTGCAGGAGTCGTCGCCCTTGGCCCGCGACGACGACAAGACCACCGGCACCACACCGGGGTCGTCGCCGCACAGACCCGACAGCAGTCCCTTGACCATGCCCCGGTCGACGGCGCACAGCACCGGGTACTGGGATGCGGCGTCACCGAAGGGACAGTTGTCGGCGACCACGGCAGTGGTGGCCCCCTGGTCCTCGGCGTGGGCCGCGAACCCATGGGCCGTCAGTGTGTCGGCGATAGCGTGCATGGCCGTCCGCAGCGAGCGCTGGCTGTCACCTGGCGACATCTGCACAGCCAGTGTCCGTCCGTACTCCTCGCCCACCCGCTCCGCCATGCCCTCGGCCGCCAGGGGTCCGAGCATCTGCAGTGCCTCCTGGAGGAGCAGGACCAAGAGGTCGTCGCGCCGGGTGAGGAGGTCGAGAGTGGGGTCGTTGCCGATGGCCCGGAACCGCTTGGACGGCCGCCCCGCACCGTTCCCGGCGGCACGCTCCATGGTGATCTCGAGGTAGCCGCCAGCGGCCAGACGCTCGAGGTGGTGGCGGGCCACGTTGGGGTGGAGGGAGAAGCTGGCGGCCACTTCAGACGACGTCGCCCCCGGGTTGGAACGCACGAATAGGTAGATCTCGCGCCGAGTGGGATCGCCGAAGGCTGAGGTGACGGCGGTGACGGCCGCGGCAAATTGGCTGTCCGAGTCAGAGGTGACGAGCGCGATGGGGCTGTCCGGGGCGAGCTGCACGTCCCCTAGTGTACCGGGGACGCCGAATTCCCTTCAGGAGAACCCTCATGTCCATCGACGAGTCCCAGGTTGCCGCAGCGGTTGCGTCTGTGTTCGACCCCGAACTGCGACGCCCGCTGGGGGAGTTGGGCATGGTCGGACGCATTCAGACCAGGCGTAAGAAGGCTGCCGTCGAGCTAGATCTGCCGGTGGCGGACTACCCCCAGACCGAAGAGCTGCTCGCCAGGGTCCGGTCCGCAGTGGCCGCCCTGGGGGGAGTGGACGAGGTCACGGTCGACACGTCGGTCATGGACGAGGAGAACCGGGCACGCCTGCGGATGCTCCTGCGGGGCGATGCCGTCGATGGTGGGACGATGCATGCGGCCGATGACGGGCACGGTCACGACCATGGCAGCTCCCTCGGACACGAGGAGGGCCGGCCCAACAAGTTCATGGAGCCGCGCTCCAAGACGCGCATCATCGGGATCTCCTCGGGGAAGGGCGGTGTCGGCAAGTCGTCGGTGACGGTGAACCTGGCCGTAGCGCTGGCCCAAGCCGGGTACGACGTCGGGATCCTGGACGCCGACGTCTACGGGTTCTCGGTGCCGAAAATGCTCGGTGTCCGCACGGACCCGCTCATCATCGGCGACCTGGTGGTTCCCCCTACCGCCAACGGCGTGCGCTGCCTATCGATGGGGTTCTTCGTGGCCGACGACACTCCGGTGATCTGGCGGGGGCCGATGCTGCACAAGGCGCTCGAGCAGTTCCTGGTCGACGCGTACTGGGGTGAGCCTGACTTCCTCTTGATCGACATGCCCCCCGGCACCGGGGATGTCACCTTGTCGCTCGGTCAGTACCTGACCAAGACCGAGGTCTTCGTGGTCACCACGCCCCAGCCAGCCGCCCAGCGGGTGGCCCAGCGCTCGGCATATGCGGCCCGCAAGCTGAAGCTGGCTGTGCGCGGCGTGATCGAGAACATGAGCTGGTTCACCGGTGACGATGGCACCCGCTACGAACTGTTCGGCAGCGGGGGAGGCCAACTCCTCGCCGACGACCTCGGCGTTCCCTTGCTGGGCAAGGTGCCGCTCGTCCAAGCGTTGCGCGAAGGTGGCGACGACGGCATCCCGGTCGTCGTGGCCGAACCGGATAGCGAAGCAGCCATGGTGTTCACCCAATTGGCCCAGACCATCGCCGCCTTGGGTCCAGCCCGCGTCTACCGGCGGGAGCTCACGGTCAAGTAGTCGGCGGCCCTACCCCTGTCGTCACCGTTTGATCGGGCTCAGGCTGGCACTCACTGAGGACGGCGCAGAAAGAACGCATCGGCCGGTGGGTAGGAAAGTGACTCGCGCCCGTCCTGGTCCCAGCGGATCCAGTACGGAGGTCTGCCATCGGGATGTTGGACGCTGAGGATCACGCCCGTGCGGTCGTCGCCGTCGACCTGTTGGGCGCACATGATGATCCGGTCACCTGCTGATGCGTACATGCCCGATCTACCTTTCTCTGTCTTCGCGTTCGTTGCGAGATGGTGCGGGAGGCCAGCGGATCGGGGGGAGAGCCGGGGAGCCCTCGCACCAATCCCAATACGCAACCAGGCCGACGGGCGGTTCCACGTCCGCCGATCGTGAACCGCCCGCCGACCAAGCACGCCTGACCTTCGTGGAAACCAGGAGGGCCGGCTCACGTATTGTCCGGTGCATCGGCTCGCCCGACCAGAGGCCGAAAGTCACGAGAACGACTTGCAACGCAAGAGTGGACGGGTCTTCCCTGGTCAGCACCGCATCCCTCTCGCCGTTCCCGGGAAGATTCAGGGAAGACACCACGGGCTGACGGGGGCAAACCCTAGGGATGCCGGCCTGCTCTCCTCACCCACGCGGTCGTGGCCAAACTGGCCGTCGGGAGCGCTTCATGGGTGCCAGGGGCGGATCGGGGTTGCGGGACCCTGATCGACGCCCCCAGCGTCTCAATAGTAGGGCATGCCCTACGGTGCATGCCGTGAATATATGTTCTAACCGGACCGGCGCCCGGCCATGGGTCAGTCCATTGATGCACCTATGTCATTGGGCTGTTGCTGCTGGGAGACCCGAACCCTTCCGGGGGGAAGTCCCGACCGAAATCATCGGGTGTGCCCACTGTACGACCCGGCAACGCAATGGTGTACTGGCACTACTAGATAATCAGGACCCTCCCGGTGGAGCCCGAAGTCGAGGGTGCCAGGTGTTGTTGGACCGTACGAAGATCTGGCGGGAACTGGAACCCGGGGGTTCGGTCGGGGCAACGGGCGGACGGCCCCGATCGAGCCTCAGGGTAGAGATCGTGGGATTGATGCTTTGAGTCACCTCAGGTCGAGAGGGTGACAAAGATGGCGAACCGGCAAAACTGCAGGGGTGATTCTGCTGACCTGAAACCGGTGGACCGCAGGGAGCAACGGGGGAGGGCCATGGCCGACATCGAATCGGCGGGTAACGAGATTGCCGCCGAAGAAGTCATAGGTGCCGTGGCAGCTGCGCTCAACGAAATTGTCGTCAGCGGTATCTTCGAAGCTGGACTCGTACTTGAGGGAGCGCGCTTGCGCTGCACGGATCCACACGCGGTCGAACTGATCGATGAGGCAGTGGGGATCCTCGACGAGACGATCGCCAAGGTCCGCACACTGGTCTTGGCCGACTACGGGACACAGGCATGGGATCGCCGGGTGGAGCGGGGTTAGCTGCAGGGGTAGTAGCCGGGACGGACCCGCTGGACCAAGCAAGTCGAGGCAAGCCGCATCCACCGGTGGCCTGGTTCATATTCCGGCCCTGCTGCTGTCATGCTGGGAAGTGTGAACACCATCTTGAACATCCTGTGGCTCGTGCTGTGCGGTCTATGGCTGGCCATCGGCTACGTGATCGCCGGCATCGTCATGTGCATCCTGATCATCACCATCCCGTTCGGCATCGCCAGCTTCCGCCTAGCCGCATTTACGCTGTGGCCCTTTGGACGGACGCTGGTGCCGAAGCCTGACGCCGGAGCGGGTTCGTTCCTGGGCAACATCGTGTGGTTCCTGCTGGCCGGAGTATGGATGGCCATCGCCCACATCGTCACGGGAATCGCTCTGTGCCTGACCATCATCGGCATTCCCCTCGGGATCGCCGACTTCAAGTTGGCAGCGGCGGCGATCGCCCCGTTGGGCAAGGACATCGTGGCCACCGATGATCCGAGGGCGTTCTACCGGTCCTAGCGTCAGCGTCCGTCCGAGTGGCAGATGCACCGATATGTAACGTTCGAGCCGCTGATTCGTTTGCAATCTAGAGGTGCGTAGCGAGGCTCAGGGCGGGACGCTCATGAGCAATTGGGAATCGTCGGCAACGGGGGCAGATGAGCGATGCGTGAGTTGAACCGATGGCAGCCAGTCCCATCCGGGCGTCCCCAGTGACGGCTGGCCAGCCGACGGTGCGAATCCGCGTAGTCGCAGCGGCATCAGGCGCCATTGTGACGGCGGTTGCGGCAGCGGTGCTCAGCGCCGGAACGCCAGCCGTGGCGCAGGCGGCCACTTCGCAGCGCGAGGTCTCCTCCGCTGGCCCGCACATGCGGGCACCGGATCTGGGCACGGGGAGCACTATCAAGCACGGACTCTCGAGTTCGAACTCGCTCGATTGGGCTGGCTACGCCGTTACCGGCCCCACGATCACCAGTGTTTCCGGCAGTTGGACGCAGCCAGTGGCAACTTGTCCGGGCACCAAAGCCGGTCAGTCGGCATTCTGGGTCGGCATCGACGGATTCACATCGGACAGCCCAACAGTGGAGCAGATCGGAACGGACGCAGACTGCACGAAGGGCACGCACAAGAACCCAGGCGGTCCGGTCCACTACGCGTGGTTCGAGATGTATCCGCTGCCGCTGGTGGTGCTCGATCCGGTGGCATATCCAGTGACACCGGGCAACGTCTTGACCGCCAGCGTCACCGCCTCAGGATCGAACTATGTGCTGGCCATCTCCGATGTCGGTCACTGGTCCTACTCGACTACCCAGGCGGCGTCGGGTGGAGCCCTGAACTCGTCGGCTGAGTTGGTGACCGAGGCGCCGTTGCTATGTAAGAACGGCAAGTGCAAACCGATCGCACTGACTGACTTCTCTTCCGTCGCCTTTACCGGAGCGACCGTCAACGGAGTGGCACTCACCGGACCGGGACTCACAGCGAATCGGATCACCATGACGAGGAACAAGAAGGGCACTGCGGTCAAGGCGTCAACATCAGCGCTCGACCCGACCGGCCACGCATTCGTGGTCAGTTGGCTGGCCAACTGAACCGTCGACGGACCAACTGAACCTGACCCATCAGCAGGCCTTGATTCAGAACCTTCCGGCCGTGCCGATCCCGACCGGCAGCCGGGCCGGGTCCCAGCCCAGCAGGGCCACGGCCTGAGAGAAGGCGAACCGGTCGGTCATGCCAGCCACATAGGCCACCGCTAGGTGCATCGCCCCGGGCTCACCGCCGGTGAGGCCGCGAGCATCGGCTTCCACCGAGGGGATCAAGTGTGGGCGGTCGCCGAAGTGCTCGACCAGCGCCTGGAGCACCCCGACCACCGCGTCCCCCTGAGCCACCGAACTCGGGCGCAGGTAGATGTGCTCGTAGTTGCTGGCCCGGAATGCGGCCAGCGCCTCTGCCTCTTGGTCGGACATGCCGATCCGGCCGGTCCGCAGCGTGGTGTCCACCAGCGCGTCGATGAACGTGCCGAGCTGTTGGCCTCGACGGTCGCCACAACGCGTGCGGACGATCTCGGGCAGGATTTCCGGGGTGACGATGCCGCTGCGGACCGCATCCTCGAAGTCGTGGCATACGTAGGCGATGCGGTCGGCCCAGCTGACCACTTCGCCCTCGGGAGTCATTGGTGCTGGACGCGACCAGGAGTGGTTGCGAATGCCGTCCAGCGTCTCTTCGCACAGGTTGAGCGATGCCAGAGAGACATCAGCGCCCCAGGGCGCATGGTCGAACCCGCCATCCACGTAGGGGGAGAGCGCGTCCTCGCTGGCATGGCCGCCGGGACCGTGTCCGCAGTCGTGCCCCAGGGCGATGGCTTCGGTCAAGGCGGTATTGAGCCGACAGGCCCTGGCGATACCGACGGCCACCTGGGCCACCTCGAGGGCATGGGTGAGCCGGGTCCGCTGGTGGTCGTCGGGGAACACGAAGACCTGGGTCTTTCCGGCCAGGCGTCGGAACGACGGGGCGTGCAGGATGCGGTCCCGGTCGCGTTCGAAGCAGGTCCTCCACAGGTCGGGTTCTTCGCTCCTGGCGCGGTGTCCGGCGCCGAACGAGTGGGTGGCACCCGGGGCGAGCTGGGCGGCTTCGAGCTCTTCGCGTGCAATCCGATCGAACCCTGCTGTCGGGAGGTCGGCGCCGGTCGAGGCACGGCTGTCCTGGTGGGCGAAGGTCACCCCGTCGTCCCCGTGGCCCGCCATGGTCGAGGCCCACTGGCGGTTCCTCTCGGTTTCGCCCCGTCGAACTGCACCCGACGACGCCCCACTGATTGCCCCCTGCGCACCCGGTGTCTCGCCGTCCATACCGCCAGTGTGCACCATGGGTGCGACGGCGGGGCGACCATGGCCCGCAGGGTTGTATCGTCATGGGCACCGGGTGGTCCCACCGACCACCGGGTTCGAGAGGAGCGTGCCAGGTGGACGTACGTATCGGGATCGTGCAGTCGATGAAGGAGCTCGATGTCGAGCTGCCCGACGATGCTGACCGAGACAAGGTCCTGGCCGACATCGAGGAGGCGCTCGCCGAAGACGGCAAGATCCTCTGGTTGACCGACCGCAAGGGTCGCCAGGTCGGGATCCCCGTCGGGAAGGTCGCCTACATCGAGCTCGATCCGCCCGCCTCTGGTCGTCCTGTCGGATTCGGGATCTCCTGATCCCACGTCGTTTCGCTCATGCGCCCGGGGTCTCTGGAGGGAGCCACAGTGCCCGATGAACAGATGACCCCGCTGCTCGATCGCAAGCTGGTGTTCGTGACCGGCAAGGGCGGCACAGGCAAGACGACGGTCGCCTCTGCATTGGCCCTGTTGGTCGCCTCGCAGGGCAAGAAGGTCCTGGTCTGCGAGATCGACGCCAAGGGCGAGTTGGCTGGGTACTACGAGGCACCTCCCACCGGCTTCAAGGAGAAGGAGGTCCAGCCGGGCCTCTTCGCCATGACCATGGATACCGAGGCATCACTGCGCGAGTATCTGAAGCTCCAGCTCCGCATCCCCTTCGTCGGCCGCATCGGCCCCGTGGCCAAAGCGTTCGACTTCCTGGCTACCGCGGCCCCCGGGGTCCGCGAGATCCTGACGATCGGGAAGCTCTGTTTCGAGGTCCGCGACGGCGACTGGGACATGGTGGTGGTCGATGCGCCGGCCTCGGGTCACATCATCGGTCAGCTGGCCGCTCCTCAGGCCGTCAACGGGCTGGTGAAGGTGGGCCTCATCCGGACACAGACCGACTGGATGCTCGAGATGCTGTCCGACCCGGCCATCACCGGCCTGCTCGCCGTGTGCACGCCTGAAGAGATGCCCGTGACCGAGACGATCGAGCTGGCGGTCCGGGTACGCGAAGAGACCACGGTGCAGCTGGCCGCCGTCGTGGTCAACCGCGTCCTGCCTGAGCTCTTCGGGCGCCAGGAGGAGGCGGTCTTCGAGGCGCTCACCGAGCCCGGGCTCCAAGCCGAGCTCGATCTCCTGGTCGGGAGTGATGCCAGCCCAGTGTTGGAGGCCGCTCGACTGGCCGTCACCATGCGGCGGACCCGGTCCACCCACCTGGAGCGGTTGCGCCAAGGCATCGACCCGACGGTGCCGATGCTCTATCTGCCCTACCTGTTCACCCGGTCCCATGGGCTGCGGACGACCCGGCAGGTGGCCGAGTCCTTGGGCGAGGAGATGGGGTACTGATGGCGACCCGTGACCCGAAGGGAAAGGCGGTGGACTCGGCGGTTCCGAGACCCACGATGGACAGTCTGCTGGCTACCAAGGAGATCGTGGTGGCCTGTGGCCCCGGCGGTGTCGGCAAGACCACCACAGCAGCAGCCTCGGCCCTCATGGCGGCAGTGCACCACGGTTCCAAGGTGCTGGTGCTGACCGTCGACCCGGCCAAGCGGCTGGCCAATGCGCTGGGCTTGGACGGTATCGGCAACACCGAGCACCGGGTGCCGAACTCTGCATTCAAGGCCGCGGGCGTAAAGCCCCGGGGCGAGCTGTGGGCAGCCATGCTGGACACCAAGGAGTCGTGGGACTCGCTGATCAGCCACCATGCGCCGGACGAGCAGACCCGTGATGAGATCTTGGCCAACCCGCTCTATCAGAACATCTCGGGGCGGTTCATCCAGAGCCACGACTACATCGCCATGGAGCGTCTCTATGAGATCCACTCGGCGGCCGAGTACGACCTCATCGTCGTCGACACCCCTCCTACCCGTAATGCCTTGGACTTCCTCGATGCGCCCGAGCGCTTGGCCGACTTCTTTTCGTCGAGGCTGCTCCGGTGGCTGATCGTGCCCTACCGGTCCAAGCTGGTCAATGTGGCTACCAAGCCGTTCTACCAGATCAGCGACCGGATCCTGGGCACAGAGTTCATGTCCGACATCTCCGAATTCTTCATGCTCTTCCAGACCATGTACGACGGGTTCGTGGAGCGTTCCAAGGCCGTCGGGCGTCTCTTGTCCGACCGACGGACCACCTTTGTGGTGGTCTCCACCTTGGAGGCCACGCCGCTGCGGGAGGCGGAATTCTTTGCTGAGCAACTGACGGCCCGCAATCTCCACTTGGGCGCAATCGTGCTGAACAAGGTCCTGCCTGACTATCTCCAGGGCCGGGCCGGCACCAAGGTGGCCGAGGCGATGAAGGATCGGGCCGAGGACATCGCCACGGCCCTGGCCCCCGCAGTTGGTGCCGGCGATCCGACCCTCGGCGACCCCGCCCAGATCGCTCGGGTGCTGACCGAGGTAGCGGACAGCTACCTCAACTTCCAGGTGGTGGCATTGCGCGAAATGGAGGAGCGAGCCGCACTAGCCGTCGCCCCCGACGTCTTGGCTACGGTTCCCTTCTTCGATACCGACATCTACGACATCGCCGGGCTCCTCCGCCTCGGCGAGAAGATCTGGGACTGAGGACTCCTCCGGATCCGCGGGGCCACGACTTCCGCGATTCCGTCTGGTCTCATTCCGCAGGCCCCGAAAGGAACGAACACGACCGTGCTGGACTACCACCTCCACCTCTGGCCGCACAGCCAGAGCGATGCCCAGACCACCGTCGAGCAGGTGGCCGCCTACTGCGAGCACGCCGCCGCCCACGGAGTCACCGAGATCGCCGTCACCGAGCACCTGTTCCGGTTCACCCAGGCCAAGGATCGACTCGGCGGATTCTGGAACGATCTCCCCGGCGACCACCTTCGCCCAGGTATGGCCGCCTACTGGGACCACCATGCCCGGGTCGACCTCGATGAGTATGTCGAAGTGGTCGAAGCGGTCAAGGCGGCAGGCCTGCCGGTCGTCCTCGGACTCGAGGTCGACTACTACAAGGACCGGATGGACGATGTGGCCGACTTGCTCGACGGCTATCCCTTCGATGTGCTGCTCGGGTCGGTGCACTGGTTGGGGACCTGGCGGTTCGATGTCCTGAGCGATCCGCTGGTGCTGGCCGAGTGGGATCATCGGGCTATCGACCGCGTTTGGGACGAGTACACCTTGGCCATGGAGGAGCTCGGGGCCTCCGGGGTCTGCGACGTCTTCGCCCATCCGGACCTGATCAAGATCGCTGGACGAGTCCCTGATGTACCCGACGAGTTCTACGACCGCATCACCGAGGCAGCCGTGCGATCAGGCATGGCCGCCGAGGTCTCCTCGGCCGGCTGGCGCAAGCCGGTGGGAGAGGAGTATCCGGCCCCTCCGCTCCTTCGCCGATTCGTCGAGCAAGGGGTTCCGCTCACCACGGCCTCGGATGCTCACGCACTGCCCGATGTGGCCGACCGGGCTGACGACATGCGCGGCCTGCTGGTGGCGGCCGGGGTCGACACGCTACGAGGGTTCCGACAGCGCCAGCCCCACGAGATCGCCATATCGCCCGCACCCGAGTTGCCGGTCGAGCCGCACGGGCACGGTGCCTGAACATGGCAACTCCGGCGGAGCTTGCCTTCGAGCGCACCAACCTCGATGAACCGCAGCTCGCGCACCTTCAGCGCCTACTCGGGACGTGGGGCATCTTGGCTGACCTCTCGTTCTCCGACCTCGTGTTGATGGCACCGATGGCCCCCGAACTGACCGATCCCCGTCAAGGTGGTCTCGAGATGGTGATCCTGGGGCAGATGCGACCATCCAACAGTTCGACCGTGGTCGAACATGACCTGGTCGGGCAGACGGTGGACGGTGAGCTGTGGCCACTCGTGGTGGAGTCCTTCGGATCGGGTGAGTCGGTGCGAGGGGAGATGATCCTCGAACCTGGAGGCGAGCCGGTACGGCTGCACTGCATCCCGGTCCGGGGCCAGGGGGAGACGGTGGCTGTCCTGGCTCGGATGTCAGCCGGTGCTGGACGACGACCAGGGCACTTGGAGCGCACCTACCGCGATGTGTTCAACCGCTTCGCCATCATGCTGTCCGAGGGGGCGTTCCCATTTCCGAGTGAGGAGGTCGCCACCGAAGAGGCACCCCGGGTCGGGGACGGTGTCGTCCTCGTGGACGAGGAGGGACGGGTCCGTTACGCCTCTCCTAATGCCACCAACGCGCTGCACCGGATGGGCATGTACTCCCAGATCGAAGGCCGCCGTCTGACCGACCTTGGGATCGAGGAGTCAGCGATCGAATGGGCCCTGGCCTCTGCCCTTCCTGTAGTGGAAGAGGTGGAGCGGCGTCCGGATGTCACCGTGCTGCTGCACTGCATCCCGCTGATCCAGGCCACAGAGGTGACAGGCTGCATCGTCTTGCTGCGCGACGTCACCGACGTCCGTCGCCTCGACCGGCTCCTGCTCTCCAAGGACGCGGCCATCCGTGAGGTGCACCACCGGGTGAAGAACAACCTCCAGACCATCTCGGCACTCTTGCGGCTGCAGGCTCGCAGGCTCCCCCCCGGCGGCGGGCGAGTGGCTCTGTTCGAGGCCGAGCGCCGCGTGCGCTCGATCGCCATCGTCCACGAGATCCTGTCGCGTGAGCCGAGCGATCAGGTCCCCTTCGACGAGATCGTGACCTCGTTGATCCGGATGGCCAAGGACTCGGTCGTCTCCAGCCATCTGACGTTCGTGGTGACAGGGGGGCTCGGCGAGGTCCCAGCCGATGTGGCCACCCCGTTAGCGGTGGTCCTGGCCGAACTTGTGCAGAACGCCATCGAACACGCATTCCTCGACTTCGAGGCGGAGGGAGAAGCGGACGGCGGGGTCGATGGGGCAGTCGACGGGACCGATAGAGAGCCGACCGGAACCGTCCAGGTGGACCTGCACGCCGAAGGGGGTCTCCTTCGTGTCCAGGTGCTCGATGACGGTTCGGGCTTGCCCGAGGGTTTCGACATCGACGAAACGCAGAGCTTGGGCCTATCGATCGTGAGGGACCTGGTCCGCAGTCAGCTCGATGGCACCATCGTGATGAACGACCGGAGTGCCGATGGCTCTGGGGCTACCGGGACTCTGGTCATGATCGAACTCCCCTCGAGGGACCCT
>CAIVIS010000168.1 GCA_903906055.1 uncultured Acidimicrobiaceae bacterium | reverse complement strand
CTCCGGTCGTCGCTTCCGGCCGCGGAGATCGAACTCATGGTGCCGGTGGTCGCGGCCTACTTGCGTCGCCACCCCGGAGACGACACCTCGCTGATCGTTCGAGCAGCCGAGATGGCCACCGTGGCTCACTCGGGTCAGATGAGGCGTTCAGGTGAGCCGTACATCACCCACCCCATCGCCGTGGCCGGCATCGTGGCCGATCTGGGACTCGACGCTCAGACGGTGGCAGCCGCACTGCTGCACGACGCGGTGGAGGACACCGGGGTGACCACAGAGGTCATCGAACGTGATTTCGGGCCCGCGGTGGCGCTGATCGTGGACGGCGTCACCAAGCTCGACCGTCTCCAGTTCGACTCCAAGGAAGCCCAGCAGGCGGCCACCGTCCGCAAGATGCTCGTGGCCATGGCCAACGACTGGCGGGTCTTGATCATCAAACTGGCCGACCGCCTCCACAACATGCGCACCCTGTCGGTGATGCCGGAGTGGAAGCAACGCCGGACCGCCCAAGAGACCCTGGACATCTACGCCCCCCTGGCTCATCGCCTGGGTATTCAGGGTGTGAAGTGGCAGCTCGAGGACCTCTCGTTCGCCACCCTCCATCCCAAGCGCTACGCCGAGATCGAGCAGATGGTGGCCAGCCGGGCCCCGCTGCGCGACGAGTTCCTGGCCCGCGTGCTGGTCTCGGTCCGCGAACGCATGGACGCATCGGGGCTCGTCGCTGAGGTGACGGGCCGGCCGAAGCACCTGTGGAGCATCTACGAAAAGATGGTGGTTCGAGGCATCGAGTTCGACGAGCTCTACGACCTGGTGGGTATCCGGGTGATCGTCGAGTCGGAGAAGGACTGCTGGGCCGCCCTCGGGTCGATCCATGCCATCTGGCCGCCGGTGCAGGGTCGGTTCAAGGACTACATCAACTCACCCAAGTTCAATCTCTACCAGTCGCTCCATACCACGGTGATCGGACTCGACGGCAAACCCATCGAGGTACAGGTGCGCACCCATGAGATGCACCGACGGGCGGAGTACGGGATCGCCGCTCACTGGGTCTACAAGGAGAATCCGGGCCGTTCCGAGCAACAGTCAGGGGGGAGCCGGCCGGCCAAGGAGGCTGGGGGCGGTCTGCGAGGCAGGCGCGCCCGACGGGCGAAGGCCGACGGGGGAGACGGAGGGGCGTCCAAGAAGGGCCCAGCGATGACTTCTGCGCAGCGGTCCGAGATGGTCGAGAGGGACCGGCGTGCGGAGCGGTTGGCGCTGGCCAAGGAGACGTCGTCGACTACTGCGGAAGTCGAGTGGATGCAGCGCATCGTCGACTTCCAGAACGAGACGACCGATCCGATCGAGTTCCTGGAGGCCCTGAAACTCGACCTCGAGGAAGACGAGGTCTACATATTCACCCCGAAGGGCAAGGTCATCGCCCTTCCCTCTAACTCCACGCCAGTCGACTTCGCCTACAGCATCCATACCGAAGTCGGCCACAAGTGCATTGGAGCCAAGGTGAACGGGCGCCTCGTGCCGCTCGATACCCGCCTCAGTTCGGCCGACACCGTGGAGGTCTTCACGTCGAAGGCGGAAACAGCGGGTCCATCGCGCGACTGGCTGCAGACGGTTGCCTCTTCGAGGGCCAGGAGCAAGATTCGTCAGTGGTTCTCTCGCGAGCGGCGCGAAGACGACATCGAGTTGGGCCGCGACGAACTGATCAAGGAGCTCCGACGCGAAGGGCTGCCGGTGCAGAAGCTGGCCTCTGAGCGCACGTTGGCGGCGCTGGCCGAGACGATGAACTACGCGGACGTTGATGCGCTGCACGCAGCCATCGGTGATCACCATATTTCGGCCCGGGCCGTCACCCAGAGGATCCTGCGCGAGCTCCGGGGCGGAAACTACGAGGAGCAGCTGCCGGTCACGGCCCGACAGCAGCACATCACCTCGCGCCCGGGTCGGGGATCGTCGGTCGGCGTCTACGTCGAAGGCCTCGACGACATGATGGTCCGGCTCTCGCGTTGCTGTACGCCGGTTCCAGGTGACGAGATCATCGGCTTCGTCACCCGTGGACGCGGCGTATCGGTCCACCGAGCGGACTGCGCCAATGCCGCTTCGCTCGCCAGCCGGTCACGGGAACGGCTCATCGAGGTCGAGTGGGACCATCGAGCCTCAGGTGTGTTCATCGCTACCATCGAAGTGGTGGCCATCGATCGCTCCCGGCTGCTGGCCGACATCACCAAGGTGGTGTCCGAGCACCACCTCAACATTGTCAGCGCCAATACTCAGACCGACGCCGACCGGATCAGCCGGATGCGGTTCGACGTCGAACTGGCCGACCCGGCACACCTGGAATCGGTCATCAATCTGATCCGCCATCTGGACGCCGTCTACGACGTCTATCGGATCCTCCCCGGAAAAAAGGACTGAGCAAACCGTGTCCGACAAGTCGCTCGCCGCGCGCGCCCCCAGCGGTACCCACGATGTGCTGTGGCCGGAATCGACCCGGTGGGAGGGGCTGTTGGCCCGTTTTGCCGATCAGGTGGAGCGTGCTGGCTACGGCATGACCCACACGCCGATCTTCGAAGACGTCAAAGTGTTCCGCCGGGGAATCGGCGAGGGAAGCGACGTGGTCGGCAAGGAGATGTACGAGTTCGAGGACCGTGGTGGTCGCACCTTGGCCCTGCGGCCCGAGGGGACGGCCCCCATGGTGCGGGCGTTTGTGCAGCACAGGCCGCCGCTTCCGTGGAAGGCCTGGTACGCCACCCCTGCATTTCGATACGAACGTCCCCAGGCCGGTCGGTACCGCCAACACCATCAGCTCGGGGTTGAGGCGCTCGGCCCGTCCGATCCCGACCTCGACGTCGAAGTGATCGGTCTGGCCGACGGGTATTTCCGGTCGCTCGGGCTCTCGCAGTTCACACTGCGTATCAACTCGATGGGTGACGACACCTGCCGTCCGGCCTATCTGGAGCAGCTCACCAGCTATCTGGCTGGGCGCCGGAGTGAACTGTGCGACGAGCACCGGGACCGGCTCGAGGCGAACCCGTTGCGGGCTCTGGACTGCAAGCGCGACGCGTGTCGCCAGGCCACCGACGGTGCGCCGGGCTTTGCCGATCACCTGTGCGAGGACTGCTCGGCCCACTTCGCTCGGGTTCGGGCCGGGTTGGATGCCCAGGGCGTTCCCTACGTCCTCGACCACCGGTTGGTCCGAGGTTTCGACTACTACACCCGCACCACGTTCGAATTCGGCTCGGACGCCCTGGAGTCGGCCCAGAACGGCATCGGCGGGGGAGGCCGATACGACGGATTGGTGGAGATGCTGGGCGGACCCCCCACCCCGGGGATCGGTTTCGGTATGGGAATCGAACGGATCTTGTTGGCCTGTGATGCTGAGGGCGTGTTCGGCATCGACCCACCCGTGCTCGACGCGTTCGTGGTCGACACCACGGGAGGCACCTCGGCCCGTGACCTGACGGCAACGCTGCGGGCCAACGGCCTGTCTGCGGACCGGGCGTTCGACGACCGGTCCATGAAGGCCCAGTTCAAGCTGGCCGATCGATCGGGTGCACGGTGGGTGCTGATCGTGGGTCCTGACGAGGCTGCCTCGGGTACGGTGTCACTTCGGCCCCTGCGAGGCGCCGGCGACCAGCAGACCGTGGCGGTGGCCGACGTGGTCGGGACCATCCAGTCCGCTATGGCGGACATTCCTGGCGAAGCCCCGGCCCCGTGAGCGGGTCACCATCACATGGACCCGCAAGCGGGTCACCATCACATGGACCCGCAAGCGGGTCACCATCACATGGACCCGCAAGCGGGTCACCACGAAAGGACCAGCAGTGACCGTCTCCTCTGAGCCCACGCCGACGACGGGGGCCACCTCGATGCGCAGCCACCTGTGCGGGGCATTGCGGGCCACCGATGTCGGCAGCCGAGTGACAGTCTGCGGCTGGGTGGCCAAACGTCGAGAGCACGGCGAGCACTTGGCCTTCATCGACCTCCGCGACCACACCGGCATCATCCAGTGCGTCGTCCCCGGAACCGTCGACGTCCGCAGCGAATACGTGGTGGCCGTGGAAGGCCTGGTCCGCTTTCGGCCTGACGGCACCGGAAATGCCGACCTTCCCACCGGTGAGGTAGAGATCGGCGACTGCTCGGTGACCATCCTGAACGCCGCCGAGCCTCCGCCGTTCGCCGTCGACGACCGGGTAGAAGTCGACGAGGTGATCCGGCTCAAGCACCGGTTCGTCGATCTGCGCCGCCCCAAGATGCAGGCCAACCTCCGTCTTCGTGCCGCAGTGAACTCCTCGATGCGGGCAGCCATGGACCGACAGGGATTCGTCGAGGTGGAGACACCATTGCTGTGGGCGCCCACCCCCGAGGGGGCACGGGAGTTCGCCGTCCCCAGTCGCCTGCACCACGGTTCGTGCTACGTGCTGCCGCAGAGCCCGCAGCTGGCCAAGCAGCTCCTCATGGTGGCCGGAGTCGACCGCTACTACCAGGTGGCTCGCTGCCTACGTGACGAAGACCTGCGGGCCGACCGCCAGTTCGAGTTCTCCCAGCTCGACGTGGAGGCCTCGTTCGTCAGCCAAGAGGACATCCTGGCCTTCGTGTCCGAGGCCGTAGTAGATGCCGCCGAGGCGGCCACGGGGGACCGACCCGGACCGATCCCGCGAATGACGTGGGCCGAAGCCATGGACCGGTATGGGACCGACAAGCCGGATATCCGGTTCGCCATGGAACTGATCGATCTGACCGCGGTATTTGCCGGAACGGGATTCCGGGCCTTCGATGCCCCGTGTGTGAAAGCGATCGTGCTGGAAGGCGGCGCAACGGCCACCCGATCGCGGTTGGATGCGCTGACCGATAGGGCCAAGGCACTCGGGGCCAAGGGACTGGCCTGGTTCCGGGTCGCCGAAGGAGAAGGCGGCGTCACCGGCGTGGATTCGCCGGTGGCCAAGTTCCTCTCCGATGAGGAACAGGCTGGGCTGGTGACGGCCACCGGTGCCCATGCCGGAGACCTGATCTTGGTGGTGGCCGATGAGTACCGGCTGACCTGTCACGTACTGGGTGCGCTGCGTCTCGATCTGGGGGGCCGACCGGTTTCTGAGGGACCGTTCCGCTACCTCTGGGTGGTCGACTTCCCCATGTTCGACGGGGTCGACGACCAGGGCAACCCGATAGCTGCCCACCATCCCTTCACCATGCCCCACGAGGAAGACCTCGACCGCCTGGAGTCGGACCCTGCCAGTGTGCGCAGCCAGGCCTACGACCTGGTCCTCAACGGATGGGAGCTCGGTTCGGGCAGCGTCCGTGTCCACCGGGCGGACATCCAGAGCCGGATCTTCTCGGTGCTCGGGATCACCGACGAAGAGGCCGCGTCGAGGTTCGGGTTCCTGCTCGGTGCGTTCCGGTTCGGGGCTCCTCCTCATGCCGGATTCGCCGTCGGACTCGATCGCCTGGTCGCCATCTTCGCCGGCGAGGACAACATCCGGGAGGTGATCGCCTTTCCGAAGACACAGTCGGGCTGGGATCCGATGACCGACGCTCCGAAACCTCTCAGCCCAGCCGCGCTCCGCGATCTGGGTCTGCAACTGCTTCCAAAGCTCAGCTGAGGCGACCGATGGCCGGCGACGACCTGTTTTCTGGCGCGGCGGCCGAGCGTCTTTCGTCGAGGGCCCCGCTGGCCGCACGCATGCGGCCACGCACTCTGGACGAGATCATCGGGCAGCGCCACCTGGTCGGACCCGGCGCACCGCTACGGGCTCTGATCGAGTCGGACCGGCTGACGTCGGCCATCCTGTGGGGCCCGCCGGGAACCGGTAAGACGACCCTCGCCTCGGTGGTGGCCACGGCCACGGCCAAGCGCTTCGTGCCGCTGTCGGCAGTAACAGCGGGAGTCAAGGATGTCCGGGAGGTCGTCGAGGAGGCCCGTCGGCTGCTGGGCGAGCAGGGGAGGGGGACCATCCTCTTCCTGGACGAGGTCCACAGGTTCAACCGGTCCCAGCAGGACGCCCTGCTCCCTTCGGTGGAGGAGGGGCTGCTGGTGCTCATCGGGGCCACCACTGAGAACCCGTTCTTCCAGGTCAACGCGCCGCTGCTCTCCCGGTCGACCCTGTGGCGCCTAGAGCCGCTCTCGGACGAAGACCTGGCCGGGGTGGTAGCCCGGGGTCTGGCTGCGGAAGGATCGAGTGCCGATGCCGATGCCGTGGCCGCACTGG
The DNA here is from genome assembly GCA_903906055.1 of uncultured Acidimicrobiaceae bacterium. Taxonomy (GTDB): domain Bacteria; phylum Actinomycetota; class Acidimicrobiia; order Acidimicrobiales; family RAAP-2; genus Bog-756. The sequence continues at coordinate 2,195 of CAIVIS010000168.1, read as the reverse complement.
TAGGTCTGGCCGACGGTGATGCCCGGGCTGTGCTGACCACGCTGGAGGTGGCCCTAGCGCTGGCCGGCGATCGTCCCATCGTGCTGGAAGATGTGGAACGAGCCAGGAACTCACGGCTGCAGCACTACGGCGAGGACGACCACTACGACCAGGTGAGCGCATTCATCAAGTCGATCCGAGGTTCTGATCCTGATGCTGGGCTCTACTGGCTGGCCCGGATGCTCGAATCCGGTGAGGACGCCCGGTTCATCGCCCGACGGCTGGTCATCTTGGCCAGCGAGGATGTAGGTGAGGCCGACCCCATGGCGCTGGTAGTGGCCGATGCCGCCGCTCGGGCTGTCGAGTTCGTGGGCCTGCCCGAAGCTCAGTTGAACCTGGCCCAGGCTGTGGTGCATCTGGCGTGCGCCCCGAAGTCGAATCGGGTGACCATCGCCCTGGGCCGAGCGCAGCGCGATGTGCGCGAGGCCCCCCGAGGGGATGTTCCCACCCACCTGCGCGATGCCCACTACCGCAGTGCGGCCACGATAGGACACGGGCAGGGCTACGACTACCCCCACGACCATCCTGATGGCTTCGTCGCTCAGCAGTACCGCCCAGCCGTCATTGCCGACCACGTCTACTACGAGCCCAGCGATCGCGGGCATGAGGCGGTGGTGTCCGAGCGGCTGCGCCGGTTGCGCGGCGGGGCCGAGGGTGGCGGGGCCGAGGGAGGACGGATCGACAGCGGACCTGGCGGACCTGGCGGACCTGGCGGCAGTCAACGTGATGGCGAAGTGCCCCGGGATCCGGGGGCGGACGTCAGGCTGTCCGACGACCGCTGATCATGCAGGGCGACGCCGTCCGAGGATGCAGGCAGGCAATACTCGTCGTGTGACGATGCATGGGCCGCGCTCGATCTGGAGCCGAACGATCCTGGCTGTGGCACTGGTGACAACGGTCACAAGTGGTGTGGTTGGCTCATCGATCGACGCCACAGCAGCCACCGTGGCTTCCGCTGGTCATGCCGGCGCGCTCGGCCCGATGGTCCGCCTCGTAGGGAGTGCTACCTCGCTTCCCCACGGTGCCACCGTGCTGGGTCCGACCGATCAAACGGTCCAGGTCACGGTAGAAGTGGCACTCCGTCCACGGGACCCGGCCGCCCTGGATGAGTTCGCCAAGGCGGTCTCCACTGCGGGCAGCCCGCAGTTCCATCAGTATCTGTCGGCGGGTCACCTAGCGGAGACCTTCGGCCCGACGCCCGGAGCGTTGCGGGCCACGCGGTCCTGGTTGACGTCTACCGGACTCTCCGTGGGGGCAACTTCGGCCGACGGACTGCTCGTACCGGTCACCGGCTCGGTGGGCGAGTTGGAGCGAGTCTTCGACACCACTTTGGTGCAGGCGCACCTGGCCGACGGGCGTGTGGCCCGGCTGTCGCCAAGAGAACCGGTGGTGCCCTCATCTCTGTCACCAACCATCGAGGGGATCTTGGGGCTGTCGACGTCGGCGATCGCTTCGCCTCATCTGCTAGCCGGGAAGGCTCAGTCCGGGGTGCCGGTTGATGGAGCCGCTGTAGCTGCCCCGCTGGTCCAGGCAGGCCCGCAAGCGTGTGCTCAGGCCGCGGGCTACGCCGTCAACGGGAGGACGGCCACACAACTGGCCTCTACCTACGGACTCACGCCGCTGTATGGAAATGGGCGAGTTGGGGCAGGTCAGACGGTCGGCATCTTCGAGCTCGAGCCGTTCTTCGCCTCAGACATCGCCGCCTATCAGGCGTGTTACGGCACGCATGTGCCGGTGACCACTGTGGTCGTTGACGGCGGCGCCACCAGTCCCCAGTCGGGAGAGGCCGCGCTGGACATCGAAGTCGTCGCCGGGCTCGCACCCGGCTCGTCCGTCACGGTCTATTCCGGTCCTAACGACGGGGCCACCGGCCCGATCGATACCTACGCCCGGATGGTCAATGACGACACCGCCAAGGTTCTCACCACCAGCTGGGGGCAGTGCGAGCAGGCGTTCACGGGCGCCGACGGTCAGGCCGAGCTGCAAGCGGAGGCGACCCTATTCGCCGAAGCGGCGGCCCAAGGTCAGACGGTACTGGCCGCATCCGGGGACTCCGGATCGACCGACTGCATCGGTCAAACGGGATTCACCGGCTTGGCCGTGGACGATCCTGCTGGTCAGCCCAATGTGACGGGCGTCGGTGGAACCTCACTCCT
>CAIVIS010000167.1 GCA_903906055.1 uncultured Acidimicrobiaceae bacterium | reverse complement strand
CGTCTTCCACGACCGGGACGATCGACGCAGGAGAAGCAGCAGCCGAAGCAGCACGAGCCGGCCCGCCAGGGGCCGAGAACATGTTCGGAGGTGAGTCGGAAAGGTTGGCCAGCGCCATGGAGAGATCATTCCAGGGGGGTGTGACACGTTCGATGGGGTGCACGAGGATCAGGTGTCGACGATCGCCCGTCAGCGCTCTGGGGGTGAGGTTCGCTCATGCAGCGAGCTTCGGTAGCGAAGCGTCTCTGCTCCGAGTCGAAACCCTTGATCGAGGTGGGAACGTGCGGAGGCCCGGGCTGTGCGGTAGGCATCACCTTCGTCGTTGACCTACTCCGTTGGGTCGCTGGTCACGTTGGCAAACGTAGCAACGCCTCGCCGGAAGAGGGCGAAGAACGTGAAGGAATCCTCAGCGCTTCTTACGGGGCCAGTCGTTGCCCTCGGAGTCGAGCGGGGCGGCTCGCTCGGGAGCCGAATCCAGTGCCCACGACCGTCGCCACGGGGCGACATCGGGGCCCTGCAACGACGGTGTCTCTCCTCGGGCGGCCGCCTTGCGAGCCGTCCACCAGTCGGTGCTCGACTCGTTGGCCAAGGTGGCCACGGCCGACTCGATGCGGGTGGCGAACTTGCGGGCGTCCTCGCCCTCGACCGGCCAGAGCGGTGTGCCGAAAGTGACGGTGGTCCGGGTGCGCCGCAGGGTGCCGCCGCCCTTGGGGAGGATGTGGCGGGTGCCGTGGAGATGGACCGGAACGACCGGGCGTCCGGTGCGCGAGGCGAGGTAGGCAGCCCCGCCCCGGAACTCCTGGGCCCAGCCGTCGGGAGAGCGCCCGCCCTCAGGAAAGATGACCAGGTTCCAGTCGTCCGCCAGTAGCTCAGCGGCCAGATCGGCCGAGCGTCGGTTGACCTTGGTGCGCTCGATGGGGATGGCTCCCAAGAGGAACGAGAAGGCATCGGCCTTCCACCGGCGGTCGAAGAAGTAATCGGCGGCTGCCGCCACCACGGTGCGGTGGCGGAACCGAAGGGGTAGGCAGGCCAACAGCAGCGGGGTGTCGATGTGGCTGGTGTGGTTGGCGGCGAAGATGACCGGGGCCTCGAGGCCGACCAGTCCCTCTTCTCCCAACAGGTTGGGCGAGGCCAGCGCATGGGTCAGCGGCCGGGTGATGTTGTCGAGCACCATGGCCCGGGCCAGACGGACCGGGTAGCGCCTCGACCATGAGGTGTCGTAGTGGACGCCGAGCTCGGGGTCGGGTGCGGGCCGGGTCACCGAACCGGGCCAGGTAGGTGCGGCCAGAGGGAAGGTGCTGCGCCCCACCTTGGACAACAGTGCGGCCGGGCGCACTCGACTGGGCGCCGCCGCGCTGTCGTCGCCGAGACGCGCATCGGTGCGCACGGCCCGCATGGACCGCAGGCTCCGAGAGGTGTCCTTGATCCGACTCACTGCACGTCGGCCATCAGGATCGGCGGTGTGTGCAGATGAGTGAGGGTGGGGGAGGTGCCGACCACATCCCGGGCCATCTCCAAGGCATCGGCCATGGTGGAGGCAGCCCGGAACCCGAGCCGGTGTACCGACTTCGGGTCGCCGCCCACGATGATGACCGCACCGAGGTGCTCCATGGCGTGCGCGCACCAGTACCACATGTAGAACGGATGGACTCCGTGGTAGGCGTGGCCGGTCCGATACAGATGCTTGTACCAAGGGTCGGTGGCGAAGCCGTGCTCGTAGCGCTCCGAGATTTCGGTGGGGTCGGTCGTTTCGCTGAGGACCTGCTCGAAGAAGTCGATGTAGCTCGGGTGGTGGACCGGGTTGAACTCCCACGGGGTGGGGTGGGTCATGATCAGCACGCCACCCTCGCGCACCAGCGGCTTGTTCCGGTAGAGGTTGAAGAAGTAGCCGAGCCCCAGGCAGGCCACCAGGATCGGGTTGAGGATCGAGTTGACGTTGTACGGGCTGATGTAGGGCAGCCCCATGGTCAAGATGTCGGTCTGCCCCTCGACGATGACGCCCTGCTGCTCCCACACGTTGGCAGTGGTGATGGCGTGGACAGCCTCGACCTCGCCAGCCTGGACCGAGGTCATGCGGTGGGGGGCCTTCACGGAGTGCAGGATCTGGCGGGCGTATCGGGCCGGCACCCGGTCGAGGGCCTTGGAGGCGCCCACGTAGGCGAGGCGGTCCTTGGCCTTCCACTCCCACTCGCGCTTCTGCAGGAACTGGAAGGCTCCCGGAAACGTGTCGTTGTTGAGGGTGGTCTCGATCTGGAAGACCTTGACCCCGGCGTCACGGATGAGCCGGCCCATGCGCCAGTTGGCCGTGTGGAGCTCCGACTTGTGCTGGTCCATGAACGACTTGGACTTCAACATGGTGGCCGGGTTGTGATGATGGCGCAGGCTCTTGTAGCTGGCCAGTCCGGTGGCGACGCTTTTGTGTCCGCCGTCCATGGCCACCAGGTTGATGTTGACGTAGACCAGCAGGTCGCTCTCGGCGGCCCGCTTGTTGATCTCCACGTCCTCGCCGTGGTCGGTCTGGCCTAGGTAGAGGAGGTTGTCGGGATCCTCGGCATCGTGCTGGGTCAAGAGCCCGTTCGGGGCGAAGGCGTCGTAGATCCGGTCACCGATGGCGTGGCGCAACTCGGGCTCGGTCATCCGGCGATGCAGGGCGAGGGCCACGATCAGCTCGACGTCGTCGACCCCGGCCTCGGCCGCCATGTCGAGGACCTGTTCGATGACCATCTGGCGAATGTCCGGGCGCTCCATCGGAGGAAGCGGAAGGGAGATATCGTCGAAAGCGATGGTGAGCCGCATGCCGGCGAACAGCAGTGCCGGCAGCGGCTCCTGGTCGCCCTTGGGGTGAGTCAGGGCGTGACGGATGGCCGCCTGGGGGTCTGACAGCGGGTCGATCGGCTCGGGGGCGTAGATGACCCGGCTGCCCTCGGGCAGCTTCTCCAACGAAAACCGCTCGCCGTGCCAGAACAGGGTGGGGGGCGTCGAATGGTCGACTTCGAGCACAAATCCGGGCCTGGGGCTCATCTCGTGCGTCCTTTCGGGTTGCGGAGGTCGAAGGCCACCTTGACCGCCCCTCGGCGGCCGGCAGACCCGGCATGGGCCAGGGCTTCTTCGTAGCGCTCCAGCGGATAGAGGGCCGACACCAGCCGGCCGAGCGAGGCGGTGCCCACCAGGTCGATGGCCACCTCGAAACTGCGCCGATCAGGGGTGCCCGGGTCGGGAGATGTCTCGGAGCCATAGGCGTAGGCCCCGACGAGGGTGATCTCGCGGTGCCACAACGGGGCGAGGTCGACGGTGACCTTGGCTGGCATGCCGACCAGGACGACCTTGCCCCGGGGACGCACCAGCGAAAGCGCCTCGGTGATGGAGGCCGCGCTGCCCACGCAGTCGAACACCACATCGGCGCCCTCGGTGAGCCGGCCACCTAGCACCAGCGAGCCGGCACTGCGACGCACGGCCCGGGACAGCTGATCGGGCGGGACGACCTGGTCGGCCCCGAGCGATGTGGCCAACTGGCGTTGGCGGGCGTGCTTGGCTCCGACCACCACGGTGCACGGAGTGGTCGGGCGGACCACAGAGTGGAGCGCGGCGATGGTGGTGAGCCCCAAGGTGCCGGCCCCGATGACGGCGATCAGATCGCCCTCGGTGACGCCGGCCGATAGGGCGGCGTGCACCGCACATGCGGTCGGCTCGATCATGACGGCGTCCTGGTCGGACAGCTCGTCGGGCACGGCGTGGAGCTGGCTGGCGTGGGCCATCAACGGAGCGGTCGACCATCCACCACCGGTATCAGTGCAGAACCCGGTCTGCAGGCCGGCCGCCAGCGGGCCGATGGCCAAGTTGCCGCACAGGCCGGTGTGGCCCGACCCGCACTGAGTGCAAGACGGGTCGATGTGTCGGGGCGCACAGCCCAGCACCGGCTCGATGACCGCCCGGGTACCGGGGGCCAGGGTGCGGCCCAAGTGGTCCACGCCGCCGTCGTCGAGCATGCCGACCACCTCGTGGCCGGGAACGAAGGGAAACGACACCATGTCTTCGAAGTAGCGCGATGTCCGTCCATCCACGGTGGCCAGGTCGGACCCACAGATGCCCGACAGCAGCGGACGCAACGGATACCAGTCGGTTCCAGGAGCATCGGGGGCATCGGCATCGAGTAGTTGCAGTGGGCCGATGCCGGCACCGCGGCCCGAGCCGAGGATCGAGGCAACCCGAGAGGCGGCAAACCGGGGAATATTGCGGGACAACACCAGTGCTTTCATCGGGTCCCCTCAGCACTGATGCGGCGGGCCTGGCCGGCTCGGGCGGCGGGTGTGGTGCGGCCACGTCCAGCCGCCCCACGCCGGTCGAAGGGACCGAGCGGCAACTTGGGCTGACTCCCACCGTCGGCCTTGTGCCAGGTCTCCACGTGCCAGCCCCTCCGGCGGGCGATGGCGGCCAGTTTGGCCTCGGGGTTGACGGCCACCGGGAAGCCGACGGCCTCCAGCATGGGCAGATCGCTGGCGGCATCGGCGTAGGCCATGGACTCCTCGAGTTTCAGGCCTTCGGCTTCGGCGTACTCGGCCAGCACCAGGGCTCGGGCCTCGCCAATGGGGGGCAGTAGCTCGAGCCGCCCGGTGAAGCAGCCGTCTTCTTCACCCAGGCGGGCGCAGACGATCTCGTCGAACAAGGGACGGAACGGCTCGACCACGAAGTCGAGGGCGCCAGTGATCAAGATGGTCCGGTGCCCCAGGGCCTGATGGGCCCGCACCCGGGCGATGCCTGCTGGGAACGACTTGGCCAGCAGCAGGTGGTGGAAGAGGTCCCATCCGTCGTCGCGCAGGCGGGCGGCCGGCGCCCCGTCGTAGCGACGGTAGAAGGAGCGCAAGAAGTCGCCCCGGTCCTTGCGGTCGAGGGCGAGCAGCGAGGGGCCCTCGGCCACCAGGTCAGCCACGAAGGCGGCCCGCTCGCCGGGCTGCAGGTGCCGTGAGGCCAACCAGGCGTAGGAGTCGACCACGTTGGAGGAGATGAGGGTGTTCTCCAGGTCGAAGGCGGCCAGGTGCCGGTCGGGGGAGAGGATGTTCTTCCTGGCCCGGTCGGCCCGGTTGGTCTTGATCGACTTGCCAGGCGACGTCCTGACCCGGGCGTGCTCGATGATGGAGGGCAGGTGGATCTCGTTGACGTAGATCGTCCAGTCGATGGCGGCCGGATCGATGCAGAACGTGGCCTGGTCGTCCTCGTCCATCCGGTCCCACAGGGCGATCAGCCGGTCGACCCGGTAGAGGGCGTCGGTCTCGGTATAGGCGCCGTACAGCTCGACGTAGCCCAGCGCTCGGTCGGCCAGCAAGTGCTGCTCCTCCAAGGCGGCCATCCACTCGGCCTGCTTGCCACGGATGGGGAGCGAGCCCACCACCCGCTCAGCCAGGGACATGGCCTTCGATGCCCGGGACAGCTGGCGCTGGACGCGGCCGCGGCCGGGGAACGACCACTCGGGCACCACGATGGGCTGGCCGTCCTGGTCGTAGACGGGGTGCTCGGTGAACCACTCGGTCACCAGCTTGACCAATCGGCCGTAGCGGAATGGGTTCCGCACACCTGAGGCCACGTGGTACACCGACGGACCGGTATAGGCGTCGGCCGGATCGTCGGAGGCGGCGTACAGCAATGCCTCACCGGACACGGCGATGATGGTGGCCACCACCAGGTCGACCGGGATCACGTCGGTGACGCCCTCGGGCACCCCCGGAAACTCCTTCAGCATGCCCCGCGCGTACGAGATGATGATCGGCTCGGCCATCCGAAAGCCGCGGATCCAGCCCGGTCGGGGCTCGGCCAGGGCGGACTCGATGATGGAAGGCCGCACGATGGTGATGGGCACGGTGTCGCCGAACTGGGCGATCAGGGCCCGCTCGCCCAGGGCCTTGGTATAGGGATAGGCATCGGGCCACCCGAGCGACTGGGCTCGGGCCTGGCCGATGGAGACCATCTGCTTCTTGACCCAGTCTTCGCGCAGGCGCTCGGCCCGTTCGGCCAGCAGGTGCAGCCCGGCCCCGCCGAGCTCTTCTCGGGCCTCTTTGTGGAACTTGTCCAACTGCTCGGGACGGCGGGACTCAGCCTCGCTGTCGCCGCGTTGACGCCGAGCGGCGGTCACCTCGTGACGCCAGTCGACGTCGACGGTGAAGGGATTGGCCTCGAGGAGCTCCTCTTTGGCCTCGCCCTGATGGGTGCTGGCTACGTAGGCGGTCGACACCGGCACGAAGTGGACCGGCCCGGTGCGTCCGTCGGCTACGGCTAGGTCCCGGGCAGCCACGAAGGCGGCGGCCACCCGTGAAGGGCCGAGCAGGTTGACCTCGACGGCGGCATCGAGCGGCGAGTCGAAGCTGACCGACGCGGCCGAGTGGATCACGATGTCACAGCGCGACATGGCAGCCAGGCCTTCAGCGTCGAGACCGAGTCCGTCGGTGGCCACGTCGCCGGCCACGGCCGAGACTCGGGCGGCCATCTGATCCTCGAACCGGTCGCCCAGCTCTTCGCGGAGCCGGTCGAAGCAGTCGTTCTTGATGATCTCCTTGGAGGCCCGCTGCATCGGTGTGGCCCTGCGACCGGGACGGATCAGCAGGACGACCTCGGAGTCGGGAATGGAGCGAAGGATGCGCTCCACCAGGGCCGTACCGAGGAATCCGGTGGCACCGGTGATGAAGAAACGTCTGCCGGCGAGGGCATCGCGGACGCGGGTCACCCGATCTGTCTACCATATGGTAAGTGACCGGGTCGACCACATCAGGGCGTAAGCCGACGGACGGACCAGCGACCAAGTCGCCGGCCCGTGACCGCAGTCGCCCCCGCCCGGT
>CAIVIS010000166.1 GCA_903906055.1 uncultured Acidimicrobiaceae bacterium | reverse complement strand
GCGGAACGCCGATAACCGAGGAGATGATCCAAGGGTTCGCTGATGAGGCGGAACGTGGGTACTCGTCCGAGCAACTCGTGACTAAGCGTCGCGGCCCGGGGCGACCTCCGTTGGGTGACGCCGCCAAGAAGGTCGGGTCGGTCCGGTTGGACCCTGCACTAAGAGAAGAAGTTGTACGTCGAGCCGAGGACGATGGGGTGTCAGTGTCGGAGATTGTTCGGCGAGCACTCCAGGAGTACTTGCGTAGCGCCTGATCCCAAGTCGTCCGCCGGGAGGAACGCGCTGAATCATCTGACGTTTTCGATTCGACAACGTTGTGGAGGCGATGGGACTTTGTTCGAACCTTTTTCCGGCGTTGAACTGGGAGTTCTTGTCTAGTGGGTCTCGGGAGGGCTCTTTTCCGCAAGGCTGTCCCTGATGCCGAGAGAGTGAAGGGACTGCGTTCGAAACGTTTGTCCACCAGCGGCGCCGAAGTCTCCGGGACTGCTGAAGGTCCGGGTTCCGCCCGGGGGCACCGGGTCCGTGTCAGGCGGGGTGGGCTCGCGACTGGGCCAAAACCGTCTCGTACAGCTCCCTGGTCTGAGCGCCAACCGCGTCCCATCCGTAGGCGGCCCGTCGCTGCACGCTGGCCTCCCTGGCCCGGGCGATCGCACCGGCGTCGAGTGCGTCAAGTGCGGCCGTCATCGACTCGACAGTCGAGCCGATGGGGATCCCGGCGTCGCCGAGGACCTCCGTGAGGTACGGCCACCCGGTCACCAGGGCGCCGAGCCCCATGCCGATCACGTCGGAGGCCACACCGGTGGACAGCATCTCGCCGTCCGGGTCGAAGGGCAGCGCGACCACGTCGCACACGGCCAACCGCTGGCCGTACAACCCGGCATCGACCGCTCCGTAGGGCTCGGCGACTGCGATCCTTGGGTCGTCGGGCGCCCGCTCATCGAACCGCAGCGAATAACAGAGTACCTGGAGGTCCTGACGGTTCGAGGCCACGACGGCCCGGAGGAACCCGAGGACGTCCTTCTCCGCCCGGGGTGCGCCGAACAGACCGATCCGGCACGCCGTCGGTTCGAGTCCGAGAGCGTGCTCGAGTTCCGCGCGGGGTGCGACGGAACGGGCGTAGAGATCGCCGAAGTGTCCGTGGGGGATCACCACGTGGAGGGCGTCGGGCCGGAACCCGTAGCGCCGTTCCATGGCCCGCTGCCCGGAGGCCGAGTGGTGGATGACACCATCGGCCGCCTCGGCCCACAGCTGGTAGACGGCGTCGTAGACCTCGGGCCGCTTCTCATGGGGGGTCAGGTTGTGGGCCGTCCAGACGACCGGGATTGAGCGCTCCCTCAGCTCGGCGACGAGCTGGCGGTGCTCCTCGAGGTCGTCGAAGGCCAGCCACTCCGGCCAGTGCAGATGCAGGAGGTCGATGCCGTCGAGGGAGGCACCCGGCGGTGCCAGCGGCCCGAGCGGCGCCGGCACCACCGTCACGCCACCGCCCAGGGCGTTGGCCAGGAGGCGGTCGTAATGGTGGCCGTGGGCCGTCGAACCCACACGCAGCTTCGGGGTGACCTCGAGCACCACATCGAGGTGGCGGGCCGGGTCCAGGTCGACCTGGTGGACCAACGGCAACTCGGACCGGAAACTCCGCCACTCGGCGATGCCGGCGACGTCTACCGTGTCGAGCACCGCCCTCGTGCCCGGCGTATCGAGCAGCGTCACGTGCAGCGGGGCACCGCCGGTCTCGGGGACGAGCACCGTCACGGCGTCGGGTACCTCTTCAAGGTCGAGCTCCACGGCGTACCGAACCGTTCGACCCTCGACCGAGAGCGTGGTGGTGCACAGGCCAGCCAGCCGGGGCCCGTCGACGGGGGGATCGAGCTGGCCGACCTCGGGCAGGTCCCGCCAGGTCGCGGTGACCGACCCCGGGGTGGCCTTGACCGACACCGGGACACCGGCGGCGGTCCAGCGGCGTCCCCTGGCGACGACGAGGGGGACCCAGCACGGGATCGACCCGTCAACGGGCACCTCGAACACTCCGGGGTGGCGGGGGGCGGCCAGGTAGTCGCTGGAGGTGGGCCCGACGAAGGGCACGACCAGCTCGACCCCGGCGGTCCGGTGGGTCCACACCGCGGCAGGTCGGGACGCGTCGAGGGCGAGGAGCCGGTCAGCGGGCCGGTAGGTGTCGACCGGGGCCGCCGCGGTGAGGTCCCCCGCCCGGCGGAGCTGCACGGCCGACCAGGCCAGTTTGCCCAGCACGTCGAGGGTCATCTGGAGGCGTCGGAACGGCCCGCGGTAGCCGTCGGACGAGCGGTACTGGTGGGCGTTGATCACGCCACCCGAGAACCACGCCGGCAGGGCGTCGGCCGCGTCGACGGCCCGGCGCAGCCACCGGTCGGGATCGACCGAGGGCAGGGCGGTCGCGGCCAGGGCGGCCAGTTCGACGGTGAGGGCGATCCCGAGCACACCGGTCGAGCGCCCCCAGGAGACGGACACGCCGTCGTCGCCGGACACGGCGTCGACCAGGTCGAGGGCTCGGCCCGCGCCCTCGGCCCACAGGGCACCGAGGCGGTCGGCCAGCGGCTCGGTGAACAACCAGACGTCGGCGGCGTAGATGTCATAGCGGCCGATGCCGTGGGTGGAGTCGTCCAGGTAACCGAGTGGGTTGGCCCCGAGCATGGCGGCGGTGCGGCCAACCAGTGACGCTACGACCTCGGGATCGACCTCGAGTCCGAGCCGCTCCCGGCTGACCTCGCACCGGGCCAGCACGGCCGAGTAGTTGCGGGGAAGGCCCTGGTCGAGCAGGGGGATCCAGTCGGTGGTGTCACAGGCGCGGGCCAGATTGGCGCGCCGCTGCTCCGACCACCCGTCCATGACCGGGTTGCCGGCGAAGGCGCCGTAGCGGGCGAGGGTCTCGGCCACCCGATAGGAGAAGAAGGTGTGGGTCCTGGGTCCGTCGATGGCGCCGAGCACGGTCCGAATCGACTCGGTCAGGCCACGGCCGCCGATCTGCTCCACCCCAAGATCGTGGAGCCAGCCCAGGGTGTAGACGAGGTCGGCCGACACGTCGGGCTCAACGTGGTGGCCGCCGAAGGTGCCAGGGATCCGCAGCCCACGCAGGTGCCGGTCGAGCAGGTCCTCCACGGTGTCGACCACCAGCGCCAGGAGCTGGTCGGCCAGCTGGTGGCGGGTCCGGGCGGTGCTCAAGCCGCCATCCGCACCGTGAGGATGCCGGAGGTCAGGCCGCACGGATCGACCCAGTTGTGGACCCCGGGATCGGCGTTGGACACCACGTAGGCCTCGTCGTCCTCGAGCAGGAAGTGGCCGCCCGGGGACTCGAGCTGATCTGCACGGATGATCGATGGCATGGCCAAACGTCAGGCGACATTACTTGGGAACCGTGAACTCAATCGTGCGAGCAACTCCTTCGTGTGGCGGTGCCGTAGGGCCGTGATCACGACGATGAGGAGGTTCGAAGTAATGGTAATGACCATCGATATCGCCGCTCCGGTGTCGTGGTGGTAGCCGTAGTAGTAGAGCCAGAGCCCAAGGTTGACCGAACTGAGCAACCATGACACCACCGAGACCCCTTCAACCGAGGGCATCCGAATGAGGTCAACGATTTTGGGCAACCGGGTGAACATCATGACGAAGCCAACCGAACCAGCACCGACGTTCCAACCCCAAAGTGCCGTTGGCAGAACGATCGCGAAGGTCACGATGGCGAGTGCACCGAGCATGGTC
>CAIVIS010000165.1 GCA_903906055.1 uncultured Acidimicrobiaceae bacterium | reverse complement strand
GGGACCAACTTCACCGGAGCCACCGCGGTGAAGTTCGGCACTGCAGCCGCCAAGTCGTTCACCGTGGTGTCATCGACCACGATCACTGCTGTGTCCCCGGCCGGCACCACTACCGTCGACGTCACCGTGACCACGCCAGGGGGAACCTCGGCCACTAGTGCGGCCGATCGGTTCACCCTCTGAGCAGACTTCCGTGCGGGACGGTCGGGTCCTGGCGGGGGAGTGGCGCTGCCTGCTGGTTGGTGAGCGACCGGTGGAGATCGGGCACGTACTCGTTGGCACAACTGGCGATTCGGGCATTACCCCATACGGGCAGTACCCGTTGTGCCAAAGCCCTCTAGGGGCACAATGAATGGGTGACCACTCATTTCGTTTCACTCCAAGACCGCAAGCGAGCCAATCTGGCCCGTATCGCCAGTCATGACCACTATTTGGTCCATGAAGAGCCTGATGGCGTGCTGATCTGGGAGCCAGCCGAGGTAGTTTCGCTGAATGAACGAAAGCTCATGGAGGATCCCGAACTGATGGCCTCGATCGCAGCCAATCGGGCGGATCCGTCTCGGCTCGTGAAGCGCGACCGATCCAAGTCGGCCCGCTCCTGACCAATGGCCGAACTTCGCTTCGACCCCGGGGTAGATCAATCCCTTACGGGTCTGGAGGATGACCTCGAACTGAGGCAGGCGCTCTTGGCCACGGACAACACCCGCACCTTGAACCTCCGTTTTGTCTGAATGTGCGACGCCCTGTCGACCTGGAAGACCCCGATACGCTCAGCCGGTTGTCACCCAGCGTCGGTCCTTACTGGGATGAGCCGATTCGCCCCGTCCGGGTCGAGCCATCGTGCGCAGCGCTTCGGCGGCCGCGTTGCTCGTCCCCGGCCGGCAGCGACGGCGACTCACCTAGCGTCTCAACGCAGTTGCATCGGCGTCGATCGGAGGAGACATGGCGATGACGGCGAGCCGTGCAGATGACGCCTCCCACTGTAGGCAAGGCATGGGAAACAGTGTCGATGTCCTCAGTCGTTGAATGATGCACGTCACGGTTACCAGTCGTGGGTGAGACCGCGTTCTTCAGCGAGCAGCCGTCAATGCCTTCGGATGAATGGGTCCGTGCGCCCGAAGCACGGACATGGATCATCGAAAGCACTAGTCAACTGTTGCGAACCCATCCGTTTCCCGACGTCACGCTGCGTATCGTGGCCGAGGCGGCTGGCGTTGTCCGTGGCCAATCGTGGCCGGTGATATGTACAACTTGATAGAGATCTTGTACAATAGTTCGCATGGCAAAGATGGCAGTCAGCGAAGCTCGGGAACGACTCTCCGAAGCGGTCGAGACGGCCCACACCGAAGCGGTGTTCCTCGAGCGCTACGGTCGGCCTGCAGCGGTGCTGGTCAGCCCCGAACGGTATGAAGTGTTGATCGAGGCGCTCGAGGACGCAGAAGATGCCCAGGCTTTCGATGCAGCAATGGCTGAGGAAGGTCCCAATATTCCCTGGGATGAGGTGAAGGCCGACCTCGGCTGGACGTGACGACCTACCGCATTGAGCTGCGTCCCGCTGCGGCTCGGGCACTGCGGAAACTCGACCCGGCAATTCGTCCCCGTATCCAAGGCGCAATCGGGCTACTTGCCGACGACCCGAGGCCGCCAGCATCCAGACCTCTGCGAGGTCGTCCTGGCTATCGGGTGCGCGTTGGCGACTACCGCATCATCTACACCATTGCCGATGATGTGCTCTTGATCGTGGTCGTGGCTCTTGGTCATCGCAGCGAGGTCTATGACCGGTAGTGGCTTGCCGCCGACGTGACCATTGGGATCGACAAGATTCGTCGTCATCAGAAGCCGAAGTGCGGGCCCTCTAACGGCGCAAGGGATCGACGACCAAGACCACGATGCGGTTGCCGGCGTTGTGGAAAGCGACCCTGCGCTGACAGGCCTTGTTGGAGGCCACCGAACTATGGCGGAATTCGGATTCATTTGGATCCCCACGGACCGGGGTTGCCCCCCGGGGCTAGGCGGCCCGACCGAAGATCACCCGAGGCACGACCGCAGAACCATCAGGCTCTGAGATCCTCCGTGGACCACGAAGGGTCGCCGTGGAGGATCTCCGGGTCGCCGGTGAGCAACGTGGCCCCATGGGCCATTGCTGTCGCCACGGCAAAGGCATCGGCATAGGCCATTGCATGGTTGGCTTTGAGGGCGGCAGCTTCGAGGACCCGCTGCGGTGTTGGAAGGTCCATCGTCAACTGTTGTTTCAACTGGTTGACGATCCGCTGAGCGCGTTGGGCGCCGGCCACGCGCTCGATGACGTAGGCGACCTCGCCGAGGTTGATCCAACTCATGACCGGGCGTTCGGGCATCAAGGCATTCAGCCGAGAGACGGCTGGTTCGTGGCCTTCGAGCCACCGCAGCACCGCCCACGAATCGAGGCATTCGGTCAACGAGACTGCTCCAAGCGGCGATCCTCTTCAAGGATCTCTGTCAGCTCGAATCCGGCAAGAGAACCGCCCAAGTCGGTCCCGGCTCCCACCGGCTCCACTCTGACCCCGTGATCCTCGAGCGTGACGCTGACCTCGTCACCCGGGTGGATGCCGAGGTGGTCCCGAATCGACTTGGGGATCACCACCTGGCCTTTTGGCCCCACACGATAAGTCATACTTACCAGTATAACTGAGGCTTCGTCATGGATCGCCCGTCTGACAGGACCATTCGATGCAACGAGCGGCAACCTTCGAGATCTGAACGCCAGTTGTACTGCAGGGTATCGCCAGGTAAAGTACCGGATATGGCCCGTAGTATTCCTCACAACACCACCGGCAGCATTCAGGCTTCCGTAGGTGACCCCATCGTGGCCAGCGTGGGCGGCGTCAACCTCCTGTGGCACGCTCGGACGCTGCGTGGGAACCGGTCGATCGCCGAGGCCGCCCGATTGGTGGGCCTCAACCGCGATGAGCTCTCACGTATCGAAAAGGGAGAGACCACGCAGATCAGGTTCGAAACCCTCGCCAAGCTCCTCGCTGGCTACGACTGCGATCTCGCCGATCTCCTGCAAGTGGTGACCGACGTGGAAGAACCGCGGCCTCGCCCGCTGTACGCGAGTGTGGTCGACGCCCTCGATTCGGGGGTGATCGAGCGCCGCGTTCCGGGCCGACGGTCCATTCGGCGCCCAACAGCCGCCGACGTCGTCGACGAGGGCGACGCCGACGGGTTTGCCCCATCGCCCGACGTGCACTCGGCCCGGCGTCGGTCCGCGGTCGGCACGGCCAACCGCCCGAAGTAGTGCCAAGCCTGTCTGCGGACCACTTCTACGCCACTGAAGACGGACCGCCAGCCCAAGGGGACATCCTCCTCGGATCAGTGGCACGCATTGTCCACACTGACGACCGGGCGCCTTCGCGGTGGCAGGTACTCGACGAGTACATCGCCGAGTTGGCGCCAGCCATGGGGCCGTTCCCCTCTTTGCGGGTGGCCGGTGGTCGCAGCATCGTCATGGTCACCACTCATGACTGCGGACAGGATAAGGAGTTCAACACCGTCGTGAGTCGCCTCCTTGCAGCACAAGGAATCGATGACCAAGACCACGATGCGGTTGCTGGCGTTGTGGAACAGGTCGAAGCTGATGACACCCTTGACCGGTCGATTCAGGTCAGCCCGCTCCTCGACCCAGCGACGGTAGAGGTGGCCGGCCGCCAGGTCGACCAGTCCCTTCTCCTTGGAGGCAGGATGGTGGGCTACCTCCCCGTTCCCCCTCTAGTTGTTGACGGCACGGCGATCGTTCCGGCATCGGTGGTCGACCTCAACTACCGCACGACGCTGGATAGGTTGACGTACGTGCAGCGACTGAGTTCCCTGAGCGAAGAGGCCCGCCAGCAGCTCCGCTACGCCCTGGCCAGAGTGGACGTGGTCCGGACCCCGACACTCGAATCAGAGCTTGCCGATGCCGTCGGCCAGGAAGTGCGAAGCGCCAAGGTCGACAAACGCAATCCCCTCGTTGTGAAACTCGTCCTGGCTGATGGCAGCACGCTCGAGTTGATGC
>CAIVIS010000164.1 GCA_903906055.1 uncultured Acidimicrobiaceae bacterium | reverse complement strand
TTGCTCGGTCCCACCAGGTAACCACCGACCACGCCCCATCCGGTCGGGAGCGTGTACCCAGTTCCGGTGACGCCGCCTGAGGTGATGCCGGTCAGGATCGCACCCGACAGGTTCACGCCGGTGAGGTTCACGTTGGCGAAGACCGAGTACGACAGGTTCGCACCAGACATGTTCGCCCCGGTGAGGTCGTCACCAGCCAGGTTTGTGCCGGGCAGATAGCAGTTCTGCAGATTGGCGTGGGGCCCGATGAACGAGCAGTTCTGTGCTGTGGTCGGGATGACTGGCGACACCTTGGCAGCGATGCTCGTTCCGATGGAGTTGGTCGCAGTCACCGAGACCAGATAAGGGAGACCGTTGGTCAGTCCGGTGAGCTCACACTGGAACGTCGCCCCACCGACCGTGCATGACGGGTAGACCCAGTGGCCGCCGATCCGGACCTTGCCGATTACTCGGTACGAAGTGACCGCGGGTCCGACATAGGTGGCAGGTGCACTCCACGCCACGTTCATGGCGGTGTTGATAGCGGTAATGGTCACCGCACTCGGTGGATTGGGCTTGTGTTGCTTCACCGCGGCGCTAGCTGGTTGGCCCAGCGCCATGAGCCCGGCGATCATTACGAGCGCGCTGAATAGAAGGGTGCAATTGAATTTTTTCACTTGTTTCCGCCTTACGTCTCGGGGACTCTTCGCTGACTCCTGCCCGTGTCCACTTGATCACGTCTCCTGCATAAATCACAGAGGAAGAAGTCAGTTCTGGTGTCGGCGGATGCTGTTCGCGTGTGTCGAAATGTTGACGAACGCGGATCAGGAGATACGGTCATCCCGACCCCAGGCTGACCGTCGGGCAGTCGGGCAGTCGGGCAGTCGGGCGAAGTTGGTGTGACGCAAAGATGCCCCCGGCACGTGCCGGGGGCATCTGTCTCGACTGGGGATGCGCTCCCGCCCTTTCCTTCGGTCAGGGAACGGTGGAGACCGAACTCGTATCGTCGTTGGTCCCTGTCAGCAGTAGTGATCGAGTTGCCCCCGTTCAACTGCAGTCCACCACTGAGGTCGGTGTCGTTATTGAACGTCACCAGTCCCTGGTTGTAGGTGGTGAAGTACAGCAGTCCGTCCCACGTGCTGTCGTTGATGGACATGCTTGTCGGGTACTGGATCCCCACGCCGGAGAGGTCTGATTCGAAGGCGAATGCATTGCCCTGGCCGCTCGAACCGAGCAGGCGCATGTTGTTGGCACTTCCGCCGATAGAGGCCTCCAAACTGTCACCCCAGATGTTCTGCATGAGAATGTTGTCCATCCTGTCGCCCGAAGACGAGAGAATCTTGACTCCGGCGCCACCGACGTGTGCAGGTGTGTACCCGTCAGTTTGATTGGCTCCGATCAGCGTCAGGTTCTGTGGCGTCACGTTGTTGGTGCCCGTGTACGTCCACGTCGGGGAGGATCCACCGGGTGTCCATCCCCCGTCCTTCCTGCCGGTTCCTCCGCCCTTGATGCCGATGATGGCGTTGAAACTTCCCACCGTGACCTTGGAGTTGGTGATCTGGGAGCCCTGCGGCAGTTCGTAGCACCCACCGCCACCGACCACGTTGGCCCCGAGGATTGCCGGGTCAGCGCGTCAGAGCGTGTTGCCGACCATCCGACTCAGAACAGATCAGGTGCGCTTGGCGTCGAAGCGGTAGCCGACCCCACGGATGGTGGTGATCAGCTTGGGGGAGGACGGGTCCTCTTCGATGTGGGTCCGGAGCCGCTTGATGTGCACATCGAGGGTCTTGGTGTCGCCGAAGTAATCCGAACCCCAGACCCGGTCGATCAGCACATCTCGGGTGAGCAGTCGGCCGGCGTTCTCCATCAGCAGCGACAGCAACTCGAACTCCTTGCGACGGAGATGGACCTCGTCGCCCCGGATGAAGACCAGATGGCGATCGATGTCGACCTGGATCCCCCCGGCTTCGATGACCGAGTCCGACTGGACCCGGCGATCCGGCGATCTAGCGGGTCGAGAGGAACCATGGCCCCCCGTCTGCTCCGATCCGGTGTCGCTCGATGCACCGGTGGCACCCAGATCGCCCTCGCCGGGGATCCGGCGCAGCACGGCCCGCATCCGGGCCACCAGCTCGCGGAGCCGGTAGGGCTTGGTGACGTAGTCGTCGGCTCCTACCTCGAGGCCGACCACAGTGTCGATCTCGGTGCTCTTGGCCGTGACCATGATGATCGGCACCGACGAGTGCGCACGGATCGAACGGCAGACGTCGATACCGGACAGGCGGGGGAGCATCAGGTCGAGCAGCACCAGATCCGGCTGGACCTCGGCGAACAGGCGCAGCGCCTCGGGCCCGTCGGTGGCCACCGTGACGTCGAAGCCCTCGCGAGCCAGTCCGATCACCAGGGCGTCGATGAATGACTCGTCGTCCTCGGCCAGCAGCACCTTGGTCTGGGCGTGCACCTCGACATCGGGCTTGACGCCGTCTTCTATGGTCACGACGAAGAACCTACCCACTGACGGAGGGCCTTCCGCTCATGGCCGAGGGCAGCGGTCACGCGTTGTACTCCGGTGGGTTGGGTAGCACCAGAGTGAAGGTGGAGCCCTCGCCTTCGCGGGAGTCGACCTCGACCCGGCCCTGGTGGTTGCTGGCGACGTGGCGGACGATGGACAGCCCGAGGCCGGTGCCGCCGGTGGAGCGGCTGCGGCCATGGTCGACCCGGTAGAAGCGTTCGAAGATGCGCTCGAGATCGCGGGTGGGGATGCCGACCCCGGTGTCGGATACCGACAGCCGGATCTCTCCGTCGGCCTGGGCGCCGGACACCTTCACCACGGCGTCTTCGTAGGAGAAGGTCACGGCGTTCTCGAGGAGGCTGTGGATGGCCGAGACCAGCTGGCGGCGGTCACCGACGACGTGGATCGGCGGGTCGGGCTCGTCGAGCTCGATGGTGATGCCGCGCTGCTCGGCGGCCGCCCGCACTCGTTCGACCGCTTCGGCCATGACCAGGTTGATGTAGATCGGCTCGCGGGGCGGGGTCTCTTCGGACTCGATGCGACTCAGGTCCAGGAGGTCGTCGATGATTCGGCTGACTCGGAACGCCTCGGTGTGGATGCGTGACGCCAGTCGCTGGGCCACTACTGGGTCGGGCTCTACGGTCAGGGTCTCGGCCAACAGGCCGAGTGCGCCGATCGGGGTCTTCAACTCATGGCTGACGTTGGCCACGAAGTCGCGTCGGATCTCCTCGAGACGGCGCCGCTCCGACACGTCTTCGATGATGGCGATGACGCCAAGAGGACGCCGGCCATCGTCGATAAGCCGCGTGCGCACGGCCAGTGTCTGCCTCGGAGGCCCGTACAGGTCGAGGGTGCGCTCCGCCGATCCGTCCTGCCAAGCGTTCTCCAACAGTTCGGTCACGGCCTGGGCTGCCAGCGCGTCGCCGTGACGGTTGTTCATCAGGGCGATGGCCCGGGAGTTGCGGAAGGCCACCTCACCGTTCTCATCACACACGATGACGCCCTGGGTCAGCGTGTCGAGGGCCCGGCGTAGGCGGATGGCGTCCGAACTGGCCTCGGTGACGGCCTCGGCGGCCTCGCCGGCCACCTTCTCGAGGTGGCTCAGGATGGGCTCCATCCCGCCCTCGTCGGGTGCCTCGACGCCGAGACGATTGGAGAGGGCGGTCAGCCGCTGCTGCAAGCTGCGCCGGCCTGTACGCCGCCCAACCTGGTTGGCGATGATCACCGCGATCACGGCTACCACTCCCAGGACGATGTACCCGATCACATACGACTGCACGGTCTAAGTGTGGCAGGCCGGGGGGCCCAAGGTGGCGAGCCTCAGATCTTGGTAGTCAAAAAGCATGAAAAACATTGAAACCTCTTGTAATAGGTCAGAACACTCTCTAATCTCGATTCATGCACACCACACCGATGGCCCCACTGCTCCACATCCGACTGCTCGACGTCACCATGACGCCCGATCCGAGCCAGCTCCCCGGAGGCGAGGTCCTCCAGAAGCTGACCAACGGACTCGGTGGGTGGGCCCTGGCCCTGGCGCTGGTGGGCCTGCTGGTCGGGGCCGCGGCCTGGGCCCTCGGTGCCCACAGTCAGAACTACCAGCAGTCCTACAGCGGCCGGAAGGCGGTACTGGTGTCCGGATTCGCCGCACTCCTGATCGGTGCCGGTCCGGCCATCGTGAACTTCTTCTTCTCCACCGGAAAGGGCGTGCACTGATATGTCCCCGCTGATGGCGGTGCCGGCTATCCCGGGTGCCGTCTGCCCGTCGGCAGCCGGAGCCCTGGGCGGCACCGGTCTTGGGGCGGTCTGCACGGCGGCCAGCAGTGTGGCCGGCAGTGTGACTGGCAGTATCGGCTCAGCCATCGGTTCGGCCGTGGGATCAGCCGTGGGGTTCAGTGTCGGAAGCGTGCTCGATTCGGTCAGCAGATGGGTGACCGACGGGGCGGCGTGGCTGCTCAGCCAGATCGGTGGCGTCCTGTCGGCCACCACCGCCATCGATCTGGGGGCTCCGTGGTTCGCCGCCCACTACGCCACCATGGCCGCGCTGGCTGGCGTGGTGATCGTCCCCATGCTGCTGCTCGGAATCGTCCAGGCGCTCTACCGCCAGAGCGCATCGATGCTGATCCGCTCGGTGTTGGTCCATGTGCCGCTGGCGGTCCTCCTGACCGCGGTGGCCGTCACTCTCGTGCAGATCAGCCTGGCTGTGACCGACTGGCTGTGCGCCGCCGTATCCCAGGGGGCGGGCCTCGATGCCGGTCACTTCATGGCCACTGTCACCACCGCCTTGGCCCCGGAAACTCTGACGGGGCAGCCGGGTGCGCCGACGTTCGTCCTCTTCCTCGGCGGAGTCGCCGTGGTGGTGGGGGCGGTGATGGTGTGGATAGAGCTGCTGCTACGGGCCGCGGCCGTCTACGTCGCCGTGCTCTTCCTTCCGCTCGCCCTGGCCGGCTTGGCCTGGCCGGCCATCACCCACTGGAGCCGGCGCCTCGTGGACACACTCGTCGCCCTGGTGCTGTCCAAGCTGGTCATCGTGGCCGTCTTGAGCCTGGCTGCTGGCGCCCTGGCCGGAGGCTCAGGATCGACCCCGGCGGGTGCCGCCCGACCTGGAGGCGGATTCGCCTCGGTGCTCGGGGGTGCCGCCCTCCTCTTGCTGGCCGCCTTCGCCCCGTGGTCGCTCTTCCGCCTGCTCCCCTTCATCGAGGCGGGGGCAGTGGGCCATCTCGAGGGATTGGGCCAGCGGGCCCGGCACCACGCCGCCGTCCCGGCCAAGGGCCTGGCCAATGTGGCCATGCGCGCCGCCGCCGCCGGATCCATGGCCACCGGTCCGGTCGGAGTGATCGGTGCGGTGGGTGGTGGTCTGGGTGGCTCTGGTGGTCTGGGGAGTGCGGGGGGCTTGAGCGGTCTCGGTGGCAAAGGGGTCTCAGGTGGCTCCCCTGGCTCCCCTATGCCCGGGGGATCAGGTGGCTCATCCATGGGCATCGCCAGCGACGACCCCCAGGAGCCGCCCACATGGGGCCCGGGCGGCACGATACCCGTGAGACCTCCGAGCCCGCACTCACCAGCCGTCATGCAGCGGTTCGCCGAGATAGAGGCCGAACGCGTGGCCACGCAACGAGGCGAACCACCATCCCCTGATGCCGGTGCCGCCACAGGTGCCGCTCCCACCACTGCCTCGGCCAGTGGAGCTGCTCTGGCCGCGTGGACGAATACCACGGACCCAGACGACATGCCCGTGCTCCGACCTGGAGTGACCTACGTCAGGCCGCTGCCGCGCCAAACCGGAGCCCTGCGACGCGACCACCTGGGTCGCGACCACCTCGGCCCGGTCCTCATCGGCGGTAACCAGCGTCCGGAAGGAGTCGAGTCGTGACCGCCAACAGTCCGACCGACAGCCGGGCGCGTCCGCGCTACCGGTTTCCGCCTCTCGAGCGGCGCGGTGTCATCGCCGGATGGCGGGCAGGGCAGATCGGCTCGGTGGCCGCCGGCCTGGTGCTCGCCGTGCTGACCATTCGGAGTCGGCCGTCCCTGTCCGGTGTGGTCGTCGCCATCGTCTTCGTGGGCACCGGGTTGGCGCTGGCCTTCTGGCCGATAGCCGGTCGGACCGGAGAGCAATGGCTGCCGGTGGTGGTCCGTTGGGCGTGGGCCGGGGTCACCGGCCACCGGTTCCAGTCCGCATCAGGTCCGGCATCGGGCAGCCAGATGGTGATCGGCGAAGGAGGGCATGGGATCCATCTGGGCCAGATGGAGCACCGTCCCAGGAT
Organism: uncultured Acidimicrobiaceae bacterium; assembly: GCA_903906055.1. GTDB lineage: Bacteria > Actinomycetota > Acidimicrobiia > Acidimicrobiales > RAAP-2 > Bog-756. The sequence continues at coordinate 24,413 of CAIVIS010000164.1, read as the reverse complement.
GCTCGCATCCTCGGTGATGGACGGACTGCTCATCGAGGCGGCGAACGGTCCAGATGGCCGGGAAGGCATGGGCGTGGTGGTCGATGACCGAGCCCGGACACTGACGGCGGTGCTGGCCGTACGGGGCCACAGCTTCGCCTTGCTCGGCCCAGCTGAGCAGGATGCCCGGGTGGCCGCCTGGGCCCGGGTGCTGTCGTCGTTGGCCCGAGACGGTTCATCGGTCCATCGGCTGCAGTGGGTGGAGACCTGCCTGCCCGACGACGGGAGGGCTGTCCGCTCCTACTTCGATGATCACGCCGTGCTCGATGGGGATGATCGGGCGGCTCGGTCCTATCGGACACTGCTGGACGAGTCGACACCGGTCACCCGACGACACCGTGTCCTGGTGGCCATCACCCTCCATCGTGGCCGGGCCGCACGGGCCGTGCGTGCCGGAGGAGGTGGCATGTCCGCAGCGGCGGCCGTATTGGAGCGCGAGGTGGCCGCCGTGCACCGGGCCCTGGCCGCCGCCGACCTCGAAGTCGAGGGAATCTTGGGACGGGCTGGTCTGGTCGAGGTGCTGGCGGCGGCCTTCGATGCCGCACCAAGCCACGAGTCACCGGACTCGCCGGCAGCCTTGGGCGGCGCGGACGTCGGACGTACCGGTTCCCGATATCAGGGCGCCCTGTCCGATCCGTGGCCGGTGGGAGTGGAAGCCCGCTGGGATGCAGTGCGCACGGACGGCACATGGCACGCCGTCTACTGGGTGAGCGAGTGGCCCCGGGTGGATACGTCCCCGGACTTCTTGGGCCCGGTCCTGTTCGCTCCACTCCGGCGCACCCTGTCGATGGTCATGGAACCGATCGACCCGGCCCGTGCTGCCCGACAGGTGGCTCAGGCCCGCACGGCCGGGATGGCCGACGGAGAGTTGCGCCGACGAAACGGATTCCTCAGCTCAGCCCGGCACCAACGCGAGCGCCAAAGCGTCGACGATCGCGACGAGGAGTTGGCCGACGGTCATGCCCAGTTCCGGTTCAGCGGCTATCTGGGGGTGACAGCCGACAGTGAGGCCGAGCTGGTGGCGGCCTGTGCCGCCCTCGAGCAGTCAGCCGGCCAAGCGCGTCTCGAGGTGAAGCGTCTGTACGGACAGCAGGACAGCGCGCTGCTCTGCCTCCTCCCACTTGGACGGGGGCTCTCGTGATCGGTCCGCTCGGAGTGCGCCTGCCCCCTGGAATGCCGGCCCATGTGGCCACGAGCCGCCACCTGTGCGCCGCCTATCCACTGGTGGCCGAAGCAGGGCTGGGTCACGAAGGGGTCCTGATCGGCCGAGACGTGCTCGGCGGATCGTTTGTCTACGACCCGTTCACCCTCTACCGGCGCGGGGTGGTGACCAATCCCAACATGGTGGTGATCGGCCAGATCGGCCGGGGAAAGAGCAGCTTCGTCAAGTCCTATCTGTGGCGTCAGGCCGTATTCGGTCGCAGTGCATGGGTGATCGATCCCAAGGGGGAGTACGGACCGCTGTGCCGGGCATGGGGGGTGACTCCGGTGGCGCTACGCCCCGGTGGCCCGGTCCGGTTGAACCCTCTCGACACCGGAGAGGTGGTGATCACCGAGGGCGGAGATCGCACCGATGAACATGCCGCTCGGCGCACGGCGCTGACTGCATCGCTGGCCGTGTCGTGTCTCGGCCGCGACCTGCTGCCCCGTGAGCGAGCGGCCATCGACGCTGCCTTGGCCGCCGCTGATGCCGCCGCCCGCACCGGATCGATGCTGGCACCGACCCTTCCTCAGGTTGTCGAGGCGTTGCTCGACCCCGGGGCCGATGCCGCCGCTGCACTGCGGACCACCCGTGCCGAGTTGGTGGAAGATGGCCGAGATGTCGCCTTGGAGCTGCGACGCCTGGTCCACGGCGATCTGCGGGGGATGTTCGACGGACCCACCACCGAGGGACTCCGGCTCGATGGGCCGCTGGTCGTCCTCGATCTTTCCGCCGTCTACCACTCACCTGCCCTCGGGGTCCTCATGGCGTGCGCGGCGGCGTGGCTGCAGAGCGCGGTCAGGGCCACCCACCGCAATCAGATCCTGCTGGTGGTCGACGAGGCATGGGCCATCCTCGGCAACTTGGGTGTGGCTCGATGGCTGCAGTCTTCGTGGAAGCTGTCGCGTGCGCTCGGGGTGGCCAACATCGCCATCCTCCACCGACTGTCGGATCTGGCCGCTGTGGGGTCGGCCGGGTCCGAGCAGGTGGGTCTGGCCGAGGGTCTCTTGGCCGACTCGGAGACCCGGGTCGTCTACGCCCAGTCGCCCGGAGAGGTGGCCCGGACCGGTGAACTCCTCGGTCTGACCGATACCGAGGCCGACTTGGTCAGCACGCTGCACCGGGGCACCGCCTTGTGGAAGGTCGGTCGCCGGTCGTTCTTGGTCGAGCATCATCTCGGCCGGGGCGAGCGCTGGATGGTCGACACCGATCGTGCCATGGCCGATCCGGGACAGGCCGTGCTCGACGATCGGGAACCCCAGTGGTGAGCACACGTGGTGGGCGGCAGCGGTGAGTACGGCGTCGCTGGCTGCCGTGGGCATCGGTGTAGCTGCCGTGGCGGCCGCCGGCACCGGCTGGCTCCGAACCAGTTGGCTTCGAGCGGGTGCCATGCAACCCAGGGGAAGGGAAAACAGACGTCAGACGGAATCGTCGACCGCTCGATGGGCCCGGCCCGCAGACCTGGCCGGCCTGGTCGTGCCTGGAGGGAACCGACCGCCACCCGCTGGCCGGCTGGTGCTCGGTTCGGTCGGCAAGCGGCGGGTGGCGGCCGAACGGTCGCAGTCGGTCCTGGTGTTCGGACCGACCCAGTCCCGCAAGACCAGCGGCTTCGCCGTGCCTGCCATCCTCGGGTGGGACGGCCCGGTGGTGGCGGCCAGCGTGAAGGGCGACCTACTCGACCACACCATCGCCCACCGGTCTACCCAGGGGTCGGTCCACTGCTTCGATCCGATGGGGGTGACCGGCCGCCCAGCTACGGCGTGGTCACCCTTGCCGACGGCCCGGACCTGGCCGGGAGCCCGACGAGCCGCATCCACTCTGACCGAGGTGGGCCGCTCGCAAGTCGGGACGATGAGTGACGGTGACTTCTGGTACGCCACGGCGTCGAGGATGTTGGCCCCGCTGCTCTTTGCCGCCGCCACTTCAGGGCGCGACATGGCCGACGTCATCCACTGGGTCGAAACTGGTGAGGAGTCAGAGGTACTCGATCTCCTGGAGCAGGCCGGGGTGCCGGAGGCCCTCGACGCCGCCCGATCATCCTTCGCCAAAGAGGAGCGCCAGCGCAGCTCGATCGTCACCACGGTCGAAACCCTGCTGGAGCCGTTCGCCGGCGCCGCCGCGTGGGGGGCACCGCAACTTGATGCCGGAGCGCTGCTGACCGGGTCCGACACCCTCTACCTGTGCGCCCCGGCCCATGACCAGCGTCGGCTCACCCCGCTGTTCGTCGGCGTGCTGCGCACCGTCCTCGACCGTGCCTACGACCAAGTGGCCCGGACCCGCAAGCCGCTCGACCCGCCCCTGCTGGTGGTGCTCGACGAGGCCGCCAACATCGCACCGGTCCCCGACCTCGACTCGCTGGCAGCCACCGCCGCTGGCCATGGCATCCAACTGGTGACCGTGTGGCACGACCTGGCCCAGATAACGGCGCGGTTCGGACCCCGGGCCACCACCGTGGTCAACAACCATCGGGCCAAGCTGTTCTTGTCCGGTATCTCGGATCCGACGACTCTCGACTACGCCAGTCACCTGATCGGCGACGAACAACTCCACATGGATGCCACCACTTCGGGTGGACGGGGAGGTGCCACCACCACTCGATCGCCGACGGTGCGCCGACTCGCTCCCCCCGACGCCCTGCGCCGCGTGCCACCAGGTTCAGGAGTGCTCGTCTATGGCGACCTGTCACCGGCCCGACTGACCTTGCGGACCTGGTTCGACGACCCGTGGCTGCATGCCCGGGCAATGCCGGATCGATGAGGCGTTTCGCACGCCCGCCCTTGGGTCTGCCAGCACGCTGGTCAGGACTTCCGCTGACCGACTGACCGGCATGCTGACACCTGGATCAGGAGTTGATCCGTTCCATGCCCCGGATGATGGCCGGCATGGCCGCATCCAAGTCGAGCACGATCCGCGAGTCGAACTCCAGGAACTCGCCGAGGGCCAAGGTGGTCTCCAAGCCGAACGATGCAGCTGCATCGGCGTCGTCGGACCTCTCCACGGTCATCCCACCTGACCCGTCGGCGTTGATGTACCAGCAGACCCGCTCGATGGCCGGGTTCTCTTCGGTGGCCGCTTCCAACTTCCCCCATGCATCCATCATCCGGTTCGACTGCTCGGGCGTGATGGCCCGAGCCTTCCAAGTTGTGCACGTCAGCATCTGCGTCTCCTTTGGTTGTTGTGCTCCCCGCCTTTCACTTGTATGCCCTAGGCGCCGCCTGATACCAGGGCACAAGGACCTGCACCCTGCCAGGACAAGGGGTCCTGGTCCTCTACACGAGCGGCGTGAGATCAAGTACGTTGCAACTTGGTAGGAAGTACGTTGCAACTTGGTGGGCATTCGTGCCTCGGGCGTCCGGAAATCGGGAGCGCCGGTCAATGCGGACCCTGCTCGATGTCGGTGGACAGGTAAGGGCTATTGGTAGGGCTCGAGGCTGGGCCTGCCAGTGGCTCTCTCGTTGTTTCGTGCACCAGGGGTCAGATCTAGCAAGGGGAATGTGGTGGCAGGGATAGATTTCTTCGGACGGCGGTCCGCGCTACGAGGATGGCTGACGGCTGCAGTTGCCGTCACTGTCGTCGCCTCGGTAGCGGCAACAGGATGGACCGGTGCTGCGGCATCGTCTGCCACCTACTCCTCGCATCTGCTCCGCTACCCGTATGTGACCGAGGTGGTGGCCAACTCGGCCACTCTGGCCTGGGGCACGGACCGTTCGCAGTCGACGTCCACTGCGGTCTGGGGCCCGGTGACCAACGGGGTGTGCACCCCCGCCAATCAGGTCGCAGGCACCAGCGCGTCGATCACCGTCGGCACTACGGCTGAGTACCAGTGGCGGGCCGAGCTCTCGTTCCCCACCTCGGGTACCTACTGCTACCGCGTCCTGCTGGGCACGACCGATCTCCTCGGGGCTGACAGTTCGCCCCAGGTGGCGACGGCTGCTGCTCCAGGAACCTCGTACTCGTTCGCCGTCGTGGGGGACTGGGGTGCAGCCACCACGGGCGAGGCAAATGTGATGAGCCAGATCGGCAAGAGCCCGGCCAGTTTCGTGGTCACCGCCGGGGACAACGTCTACAACGGTGGGACCGATACCGAATACGGCGACCTCACCCAAGGGACCGTCTTCCCACCCCAGTACCTGCCCGCTCTGCACGGTCGCCCCATCTTCGCTACCCAGGGGAACCACGGGTTCACCACCAATCTGCCCTATCTCCAGAACTTCCCGGCCCGGACGGCGGCTGCGGCCTCAGGTGGCCGCAACGTGCAAGAGTCCTACTGCTGCATCTCCACCATGACCGGCACGAACAAGTACGCCAGCTCTTGGTACGCCTTCGACTGGGGGTCCGCCCGGTACTACGTGCTCGAAGGGGCCTGGGCCGACGGCCAGGGCGGCTACCAGGGCGACTTCCTGGCCCACTGGAACGGAGCCGTGGCCGGGTGCGCGGCATGCGGTGCCGAGATGGTCTGGCTGAAGGCTGACTTGGCGGCGCACGCTTCCACACGGATCAAGTTCGCCTTCTCTCACTATCCGTTCTACTCCGATGCCTCGGGTCAGCCATCGGACACCTATCTACAGGGACCGAACGGACTCGAAGGGGTGCTGGCCAACAACAACGTGGGGATCATCTTCAACGGTCATGCCCACCAGTACGAGCGCAACTATCCCCAGATCGCCGGCAAGCCGCTAGTGAGTTACGTCACCGGCAATGGGGGCGACGCCTTGGGGAGCATCAGCACCTGTAGTGCGTTCGATGCGTACGCCATCGGGTCGGGTTCCTCGTGTCGGGCTCCCAAGCCTGTATCGGACGCACAGGTGTTCGGGTTCCTGCTGGTGACCGTGCAAGGTAGCAAGGTCACTGTCACCCCGACTGACTCGAACGGCGCGACCTACGACCAGCAGACCTACGACTACTCGTCACTCCAGATCACCGTGGACACATCGCCACCTTCGGTCCCCGGCGGCGTGAGTGGTGCAGCCACCTCGACCACCGCAGCCACATTGTCGTGGTCGCCTTCGACTGATGACTCGGGGGTGGTCGGCTACGACGTGTTCCGCAACGGAGCCGTGGTCGCTTCGGTTGCGGGCTCGATCACGACTTACTCGGACACAGGACTGTCCCCAGCGACGACTTACCAGTACTCGGTCAGCGCCCGCGATAGTGCCGGCAACTCATCGGGTCCGTCGCCTTCCGTCTCGGTGACCACCCTGACCCCGCCGGTACCGGATACGGTGATCGACAGCGGACCAACAGTGCTGACCAACGCCACTTCGGCAACGATCGCCTTCCATTCGACATTGGCCGGGGCCACGTTCACCTGCACCCTCGACACCGCCACCGCCACCGCCTGCACCAGTCCAGTGAACTTGACCGGTCTGGCTGGCGGCCCGCACCAGTTCACCGTGACGTCGACGGCATCCGCGGTCACCGACCCGACCCCAGCGAAGACGGCTTGGACGGTAGACACAGCACCGCCTGCCGTGCCGAGCGGAGTGACAGGTGCCGCTGCCTCCACCACATCGGCCACACTGTCGTGGTCGCCGTCGACCGACAACACCGGGGTGGTCGGCTACGACGTGTTCCGCAACGGAGCCGTGGTCGCTTCGGTTGCGGGCTCGATCACGACCTACTCGGACACAGGACTGAGCCCGGCAACTACCTACCAGTACGCGGTCAGTGCCCGCGATGCTGCCGGCAATTCGTCGGGACCGTCCCCGACGGTAAGTGTCGCCACACCGGCATCCGCCGATTCCTTCTCGGTGGCAGTGTCGCCGGGTGCGATAGCCGTGAGCGCCGGTTCCCTGGGATCTACGACAGTGACGACGGCCGTCGTGTCCGCAAGCGCGATCCCCCTCACCTTGACTGCCTCCGGCATGCCAGCGGGGGCCCTGCTGTCGTTCAGTCCACCGTCGATCACCTCGGGAGGAGCGTCGGTCGTCACTATTGGGACCTCGGCCACCACGCCAGTTGGCACCGTCACGATCACCATTACGGCGACCGGATCAGGAGTCAGCCATTCGGCGACCATTTCGCTCACGGTGAACCCCCCATCGACCGGTGGTCCGGCGTTCGTCCAGAGCGCATCGGCCAGCGAAACGGCAGCCTCGACTGCACTGACCGCCACATTTCCCTCGGTATCGACGGCTGGACACCTCCTCGTCCTGTCCGTTAGCGAGTACACGGGCGCCACCAACACCATCTCCTCGGTGACCGACTCTGCCGGTGGCACGTGGACGCGTATCGCCAGTCGCTTCGTGTCTGGACACAACTCGGACGGCGAACAGTGGTACTCGGCCAATGCGAAGGCAGTGACGTCGGTGACGGCTCACACCGCCTCGGCTTCCACCATGGCGCTCACGGTGCAGGAGTTCTCGGGCGTCGCCACCACCAACCCGCTCGACGTCTCGACCGGGGCGTCAGCTACCGGTACCGCGGCCAGTTCGGGGTCGGTCACATCCACTGTCGCCAACGATCTGGTGGTCGGCTACATCGCTGGCCACGCCAGCACGCAGACCATCGCGGTGACCTCGCTCGGCTACCTGGTCCAGCCTCAAGTGATCTCGACGGGAACCATCGCCACGGTGGTGAGCGGCTACCAGGTGCAGGGGGCTGCAGGGCCCGTGGTGATGGCGGGCTCCTTCCCTGGGGCCATGTATTGGTCTGCGGGTGTTGCTGCCTTTCGGTCTGGGGTCTGAGGGGCGACCGTCGGGCATGTCCGTCCACGGGCGGCATCGACCAGCCGGCGGCCCTAGGGGGCTCGGGCGACCCGACAGTGGGTGGTGAATCCCGGTAGCGTTGGCCCATGAACTTCGGGGGAAGCCGCATCCGCCTGTCCGCTGCCGTGTGTGTCGCCATGGCGGCTGCGCTCAGTGCTTGCTCCAGCAGTTCGACGTCGAGCACGACCACGCGAGCCTCGGCCACCTTGGAGTCGGCGACCACCGGTACCTTCGGTCCGCCGTCCACCTTCAGCCCTGGCACGGCTGCGGTCAACAGCTCCACCGACGTCTACCACTGCTTTTTGGTCGACCCCAAGCTGACGACCGACCGCTACCTGGTGTCGAGTCAGTTCCTGCCCGGCGTCACCAAGGAAGTCCATCACGCCATCTACTTCTTGATCCCCCCGTCTCAGGTGGCCGAGGCGAGGGCGCTCGATGCCTCCAGCCAAGGAAAGGGATGGAGCTGCTTCGGGGCTCCGCTGAACCCGACGGGCACGTTCGACAACACCACCTGGCTGGGCGGGTGGGCCCCGGGTCCGACCGTCCCCCGTGTCGCCCCGAAGGGCACCGGCATCTCCATGCCAGCCGGAAGCCTGGTGGTGATGCAGGTCCACTACAACCTTCTCAACGGGACCGCTCCTGACCAGAGCCGGGTGAAGATCACCACGGTGCCCGCCGCTGGAGCCCATCTCCAGGAGCTCGAGACCACCAAGTACGTCGCCCCGCCAGACCTGCCGTGCCCGACAGGGGTGACTGGGCCGCTCTGTGACCGTCAGGCCTCGATCGATGATTTGGTGGCCCGGACCGGACCGCAGGCGAAGGTGCTGCTGAATGCCATCGAAGGGGCGTGCCGGGGGGACCATGATGCTGCCCAGCCTCAGATCACCGGCAAGCTGGTGACGACGACCTGCTCATGGTCGGTCAGCAAGACCGAGCACATCTTGGGGGCGACACCGCACATGCACCTGCTCGGACAGTCCGAGTCGATCACCCTGGTATCCGGGTCGACCCGGACAGTGCTGGCCAAAACGGCCCACTACAACTTCGACGATCAGACCACCCAGGCTGCCCCGGCCGGCACGATGGCCCACGCCGGGGACAAGGTCGAGGTGAGCTGTACCTACGACCCGACGCTCCGCCAGGAGCTTCCTTCGATGCGCAAGCTGCCGGCCCGCTATGTGACGTGGGGTGACGGCTCGTCGGATGAAATGTGTCTCGGGACCGTGGGCTGGGTGGCCGGGTAACGATCGGCCCGGACGCATGACGCGTCTGGGACAAGGGGAGGTTCGATGGTGGCTCGCCGATGCAGAGCAGAACGTGGGCAGACGAGGCGGCGGGCAACACGCCTGCTTGCCGTCGTGGTCGGCGTGTCCTCGCTGATGCTGGTCGTTCCAGGCGGCTCGACTGTGGCCGGAGCCACCGGGGCTGCACCCAGCGTGCGGCCGACGGTTCCGCTGGCGGTGACCGTCACACCCGGTCCGGGCCCGGGAGAACTGACCGTGGCGTGGTCCGCCCCGTCGTACACCGGCGAGTTCATCAACATGCACGGTGTGGCGGTCGCCTACGGCATCACCGACTACGACTTGAAGGGTGTGCCAGCTAGGTCGTGGGCCTCGTGCAACGACCTCCTGATGACTTGTACCGCCACCGGACTGCGCTCGACGCGCACTTATCAGGTGTCGGTGGTGGTGTGGAACACCAAGGGCAAGCACAGCCCACCATCAGCTCCGGTGGCGGCCACGCCGCCAGCCTGACGAGCGCCCGACCGCGTGTGCGACCCGTGAACCGTCAGTCGCCCCGCACCCATGCGCTGGTAGTGCCCACCACGGCTGATCCGTCATGGTCGCTCAGTTTCAGCCCAGTGAAGGTCCGCGACCAACCCGATGTCTGGTGGCGGAAGACTGGCGAGTCGGTGACCATGGCGGCCAAGACCACCTCTGCGATGTCGTCACCGGACTGCATGGCTTCGGGGTCGGAGAAGTCGGCCATGACGTGGGTCAGATACGACCGCATGGCCGGCTCGTACTCGCCGGCCTCGGCGAACATCTTGCCCACGTCGACCCCGACGTTGTTGACGAACTCGGTCGCCACCGGCCCAGGTTCGATGACTGCGACGTGCACGCCGACGGTGGCGGCCACCGGAGCCAGGCTCTCCATGAACCCCTCCACGGCGAACTTGGCCGCGCAGTAGGCCTCGTTGAACGGCTGGCCGACCACGCCGCCCACGCTGGTGACGGTGAGTAGGCGGCCCTTGGATGCGCGCAGATGGGGCATGGCTGCCTTGGTGGTCGCCACTACGCCGAAGAAGTTGACCTCCATGATGTCGCGCATCTCGTCCATCGACACCCGCTCGATGGTGCCGACGAAGCCGCGCCCCGCGTTGTTGACCAAGATGTCGAGCGACCCGTGATCGGCCACCACCCCGTCGATGCACGCAGCGATGGAAGCCTCGTCGACTACGTCGAGGGTGCGGATGTCGAGGGAAACCCCAGCCGATTCGGCGGCGGCACGCAGCGCCGCGTCCTTGGAGGTGTCGCGCATGGTGGCCACGGTGGTGAAGCCGCCTTTGGCGGCCATGACCGCAGACGACAGGCCGATGCCTGAGGAGCAGCCGGTGATGAGAACGACAGGAGCAGACATGGCAAAGGACCTTTCGGTTGGGTGGTGCTCAGCCTAGAGAACCGGTAGGCCTGGGGAAGGGCCGTCCGGGAATGCCAAAGCACGGCGAACGATCAGGCTGCGACCGTCACTGTCACCATGGTCGGCCGCCCGAGTTTCCGAGGAACGGGCTCGCCATCGGCCAGGAGGCCGGCAATGTGCACCTCGATGGCCTCTACGGCCCGGAGTTGGCCTTCGCCAGCTGTAGCCCCTCGGGTGAAGCAACCGGGCAGCGCAGGGACTATCCCGAAGAACCCGCCAGACTCTTCGGCCTCGATGACGACGGTATACGTATGCATCGGTCACATCCTTTCATTAAGGCAGATCGGAACTTCTCGTCGGATATCTCTGACTCGTTGAGGATTGAGCGAAGCAGTCCCGGCCCGATGGTTTCGCCTGCGTGGAGCGGCACGGTGACGCGACCACCCCTGTCGGGATGCGCCAGTTGTACATGGGATCCCTTCTGAGTCACGCGAACCCACCCCAGTTTCGTCAGTGCCCGCAATACTTCGCGTCCGGTGACACGCGGCAAGGGTGGCTTGACTGATGAAAGTAGCCCTCACCTGCGACATTCCCCCGTCTGAGCACCCCGGCCTCACATCGATGCGGCCCGCTCCTGCACGGCAATCAGATCGTCGAGTTGGGTGCGGACCGAGTCGACATCCATGGGGATGATCAGGGCAGATACGGCATCAGCCCCCGCCTCGGCGTAGCGGGCGGTGGCGTCGGCATCCAGCGGTTTGAAGTAGGGGCAGACGGTCACGGCGATGTCGGCACGGCTCCGGCCTTCCTCCGCCAAGAGCACGTCGAGCCGGGCCAGCGGCTCGGCCAGGTCCTCGGGCGCCCGATCGAAGGTATGCCACCCGTGGCCGGCCCGAGCAACTCGCTTGAGCGCGGCATCCGACTCGCCACCGATGTGGATGGGCAGCGGCGATTGCACCGGCTTCGGAAACATCTGGCACGGGTTGAGCGAGTAGAACTCCCCCTCGAACTGCGAGGTCTCGTCGGTCCACAGTGTCGCCAGGACGTCGAGGTACTCGTCGGTGCGCCGACCCCGCTGCGGCCAGGGGACGTTGACGGCTCGGAACTCTTCTTCGAGCCAGCCCACGCCGATCCCGAGGTCGACCCGGCCACCGGACAGCCAGTCCAACGTGGCCACCTCCTTGGCGGTGTACACCGGGTTGCGTTGGGGGAGCAGCACCATGGCCGTGCCCAGCCGCACGGTCGAGGTGTGGGCCGCCAGGTACGACAGGGTGTTGAGCGGCTCGAGGAGCCCGGTGCCCGGTGGGGCCGGGATCTTGCCGTCGTCGGCATACGGGTAGGCCGAGCCGTACTCCTCGAACAGCACTACGTGCTCACCCACCCAAAGGGCAGCGAACCCCCGATCCTCGGCCTCGGTGCCGATGGCCGCCAGGACCTCGGGAGTGGAGAACGGGGTGGCGGTGGGGATCCAGAGCTCGACGCGCATGGACCAGTTCTAGACGACTGAACCTACGCGGGCCTACCCGGCGCCACCAGCGGCCAGGGACGCTCACGCTCGGCCAGTTGGGCCAGCTCCAACAGGACCTGCTCCTCGTGGTGACGTCCGATGATCTGCATGCCCACCGGCGCACCGTCGACGGTCCCTACGGGCACCGACACAGCCGGCAGACCCGACAGGTTGGCGGGAATGGTGAGCGCACCGTTGTTGCCGATGGCTTTGTCGAAGCCGTAGGTAGCGATCAGGTCGACGTCGCCCACCTTGGTCGGCATGGGCCCAGCGGCGTTGAAGGCCACATCGGGGTTGGTCGAGGCGAAGATGACGTCGGCCTGCTCGAAGAGGTCGGCCATCTGCTCGTTCAGGGCGATCCGGAACAGCTCGGCCTTTCCGGCCGACTGGATGCTGTAGTGGTGAGCGGCCAGGTTCATGCCGATCTGGATTTCGGGGGTGAGATCGTCGTTGCACCCAGGGAACCGATCGTCGAGTTCACCGACCAGGCCGACCAGGTTGGACAGGGCCCACTCGAGGCCACCTTGGGGCAGCTCCACCACCACATCGACCCGCTTGAGGCCGGCATCGGCGATCAGGGCCTCCGCGGCCTCGATCACCATGGCCGCCACCCGGGGCTCGACGATGGCCGCACCGAGGTCGACCGAGATGACGGCCCGCTTGCCGGCGAGGTCGATGGTGCCGAGCCCGGCCTCCCACCCGCCGACCCGGGGCAAGCTCAGGTTGTCCCTCGAGTCGAAGCCGTTGCAGACGTCGAACCAGCGTGCGGAGTCCCGAACGGACCGGGCCAGGCAGCCGAGGGTCACCGTCAGGGGCGGATGGAGGGTTTCCGGCCCGCGGGGAATGCGGCCGAAGGTGGACTTCAGTCCGAACAGACCAGTGAATCCGGCCGGGATCCGGATGGATCCGCCGCCGTCGCCGCCGGTGGCGATCGGGATCAGTCCGCCGGCTACCGCTGCCGCCGACCCACCCGACGAGCCGCCCGGGGTGCGATCGGTGTCCCACGGATTGCGGGTGACGCCGTTGAGCTTGGTGGAGGTGCAGTTGGTCCCTCCGAACTCTGATGCCGTGGTCAGGCCGACCGGCACCGCACCGGCTGCCCGCAGGCGGGTGACATGGGTGGAGTCGAAGGCGGACAGTCGATCGGCAAATACCAGGGACGCCTCGGTGTACGGCCACCCCTCGACGTGCTCGAGCTCCTTGACGCCGATGGGCACACCGCCGAAAGGGAGCGAGACATCGGCAGAGGCGGCCTGGGCCCGTGCCGCATCGGCATCGAGGTGGGAGAAGGCGTTGAGGTCGGAGGACTCGATGGCCGCCAGTGACGCCTCGAGCGCCTCGGTCGGGCTGAGGGTCTTGGCCCGGAAGGCATCAACCAGCGAGCAGGCATCTTCGAGCCACGGTTCGGTCATACCCAGCGACGTTACTTGCCTGGGGTGCTGATCACCTGGACCTACGCGGCGGGGCCGCATCGGGTTTAGCCTGCCGGAATGAGCATCAGCGATGTGATCCCGGCGGCCCCGACCGAACCCGAGCACCCATTCACCCTGGCGGTCGATATCGGCGGCACGGGCTTGAAGGCTTCGGTGCTCGATGCCACCGGTGCCATGGTGGCCGACCGCGTGAAGATCTCGACTCCCTACCCGCTGCCCCCCGACAAGCTGGTCGAGTCCCTACACAGACTGGTCGCCCCCCTGCCCGCCGCGGAGCGCGCCGCCGTCGGGTTCCCTGGCATGGTGCGAGGTGGAATCGTGCTGTCTGCACCCCACTTCATCACGTTGAGCGGTCCAGGCAGCACGGTCAGCCACGCGCTGAAGGAGGAGTGGGACCGCTACGACCTGTCGGCCAGGCTGACCGAATCATTCGGCGTGCCCACCAAGGTGGCCAACGACGCCGATATCCAAGGGGCCGCTGTGGTCCAGGGCGTCGGCCTCGAGCTGGTCATCACCCTTGGCACCGGATTCGGCACCGGCCTCTTCTACAACGGCGAGTTGATGCCCCACCTCGAGATCGCCCACCAGCCCTTCCGCAAGGGGGAGTCCTACGACGACCAGCTCGGTGAGGCGACACGCAAGCACATCGGCGAGGAACGCTGGAACAGGCGGGTGATGAAGGCCATCGCCAACATGCGGGCGCTGACCCTGTTCGATCATCTCTACATCGGTGGCGGCAACTCGCGTCGCGTGCTTCGCCGCCATCTGCCCGACGATGTCACCGTGGTCGACAACACAGCGGGCATCCTGGGTGGGATCCGGCTGTGGGTGCCGATGCACGGCGCCGACTCTGCAAACACCTGACCGAACCTGCGGCCAGTATCTGGGCCGCCTGATCTGGGCCGCTCAACCCTGCCAGGCCCGCCAGCGCCGCTCGACGTCCTTGAGCTCGCGCCGCCACCCGTCGCGGACGTCGGACGCGGCGTCGCGCTGGAGCACAGTGAGGCGTTCGGACGCGTCGGCCAGATCGGGCTGTTCGGCGGCCAGTGCCTCGAGCCAGGCAATGGAGAAGACCACATCGTGGAGGTCACCGAGCTTGCCTTGGAGCTGTTCGGCGGCCTTGGCCGTCTTGCGGGCCGGTGCACCCTCGACAAGCGCCACCGTCTCGGCTCCATAACGCAGGTCCTTGAGGCGGATCCGCAGCTTGTGGAGGTGGACGTCGGACGGATCTTTGCGGGCCTGGCGGGCCACGCCCCGCAGGTCGCGCCATGCCCGATGGAGCATCACCGGAAGAATGTCTGCCGCTGGCTCTGAGGCGCTGGCCTTGAACTCAGGACCGTCCCACAGGAGCATCATCTGCTCGGTCAGCTGCAGTCGCCGGAGCCCCGTCCGCTCGGTAGCGATGCCGGCCGCCACCTCGCCGCGCCGCCAGTCCACCACGGCCAGGAGCCGGGCCACCTCGCTGGGATCGAGCACCTCGGGCCCCCGTGCGCCGATGACCTCGGCCAGCAGATCGAGATCACGGGATCGGCCCAGCACATTGCCGTACCAGCCGAGCTCGGCCCGCAGCGACGTGCCCCAGGCGGGGTCGAGGAGTAGTCGGAACGAGCGCAGGTTGGCGCGGATCCGGCGCATGGCCACCCGGCTCTGGTGCACCCGTTCGATCGGGTCGTCCCGTCGCCCGGTGCCCTGCAGCGCCACGGCGGTCGACTGGGCCCACAGGGGACGGGTGCCCATGGAGAGGGACAGGGCATCGATGGTGCCTGGGGGACGAGGCCGGTCCTCGAACTCGCCGTCCATGTCGTTCAACAGGAACGTGCGAGCGGACATGGCCAGCACTCGGTGGAGCACCATCGAGGCCGATGGGTCGGGGAACTGGTCGTCGATGTGGCGTCGGTGACGCCGGCGGCCGATGGTCTGGTCTTCTGGTTCGTCGCTGGTCATCGGGTCGGCCTCCACCTGCACACTACGAGTGCAGTCCAGATGATGTGTACGTGGGCGGATACCTACGACTTGGGCGTGATCCGCAGTCCTTGCGCCACCCCTTCGAGTGCAGCAGGGCCGCTGCCTTGCCCCTTTGCCCTCGGAGTGCCCATCGTGGAATGTGTATGGAAGGTGTAATGTTGGTGTATGTCCCGCACCAACATCGACATCGACGATGAGGCGTGCACGCTGGTGATGGACCGATTTCATCTGTCCACCAAGCGCGAGGCGGTCAACCTCGCCCTTCGGCTGCTGGCGGCCGAGCCCCTCGACGTCGCATCGGCCCGAGCGCTGCGGGGGTCCGGATGGGAAGGCGACCTCGACGAGCTCCGATCAAGTCGCCTCCCGTGATCCTGATCGACACCTCGGCGTGGATCGAGTTTCTGCGGAATACGGGAAGTCCGGTCTGCATCCGAGTGGATGAGCTCCTCGGAACGGACTTGGCGACGTGCGACCCGGTGCGGATGGAGCTGCTTGCCGGGGCCAGGGATGAGCGGAACCTCGACGACCTGCGCAGACTGCTGGCCAGGGCGACGACGCTTACGGCTGGACCCGCCGACTACGAAGCCGCCGCCGCGCTCTATCGCCAGTGCCGGAGCCGGGGGGAGACCGTGCGCAAGATGATCGACTGTCTGATCGCGGCCATCGCCGTACGGTCCGACATAGCGATCTTGCATCAGGACACCGACTTCGAGGTCCTGGCTCGCCACACAGCGCTGAGGACTTCCGACCCCGGCTGACGGCACACGCGCTACCTCTGGCCAGCCGACCGGCCAGACATCGCCGAGGAGCCAGCCAGACATCGTCCAGGCATCGAGTGCGTCGCCCCTCGGTGCCCATCGCCGCCCCGGTACGCTCGGCCCATGCACGCCGTGACGATCGTCGAGGGGGAGCTCTGCTGGAACGAGCACCCCGACCCCACCCCAGGGCCTGGCGAGGTGGTGGTAGCCGTGACGGCGGCCGGCATCAACGGCGCCGACATGCTCCAACGCAAGGGCTTCTATCCGGCCCCCCCGGGATCACCGTCCGACATCCCGGGACTCGAGTTCTCAGGCACGGTGCACGCCCTTGGTGCCGGGGCCGAGCGGTTCGCCGTGGGCGACCGGGTCATGGCCATCTGTGGCGGTGGCGGACAGGCCGAGCAGGTCGTGGTGCCGGAGTCCGCCCTCGTGCCCGTGCCTGACGGGATCGACCTTGTGCACGCCGGCGGGTTCCCCGAGGTGTTCTCCACGGCCCAGGACGCGCTCATCACTCAGGCCCACCTCACCACGGGCGACCGGGTCCTCATCTCCGGTGGGGCCGGAGGTGTCGGCACAGCAGCCGTGCAGCTGGCCCGGGCAGCCGGTGCTTACGTGGTGGCGACCGTGCGCAACGAAGCGTTCCACGGCGAGGTGCGGTCGCTGGGTGCCGATGAAGTGATCCTGCCCGACCAGATCGGCGACTTCGGTCCCTACGATGTGTCGCTGGAACTGGTCGGAGCCCCCGGCGTCGAAGCCGTGCTGCCCCATCTGGCCACTGGTGCCCGGATCGTGGTGATCGGGGTGGGTGCCGGGGCCAAGGCCGAGGTGAACCTGCTGGCTCTGATGGGAGCCCGAGCCACCATCGGTGGGTCCACATTGCGGGCTCGATCGGTTGAGGAGAAGGCGGCCGTGGCTCGCTTGGTCGAAGGGTTCTCCCTGGCCCTGCTGGCCGAGCGGGCCATCCATGTGCCGGTGGCGGACACCTTCCCCATGGCCGAGGCGACCGCCGGCTACGAGCGGTTTGCCGCCGGGGGCAAGCTCGGGAAGATCATCCTGGTGAACAGCTGATCGCAAGCAAGGGGCGGTCTGCCCAGTAGGTTGCCGTCATGCCCGAGTTTCTGCCGCTGCCGCCCGTGGGACGCCAGTTCACCGGCGGCCAATCGGTGCGCCTAGGAGACACCGATCCCGAGGGCCGGCTGCGCCCCGATGCCGCCGCCCGCTACCTCCACGATGTGGCCAACGACGACTGGGACGACACCGGTGTGGATACTGGAGAGATGTGGGTATTGCGTCGCACCGCCATGCGCTTAGGGCTCGCTGGTCGGTGGCCGACACTGGGCAACCAGGTCGAGGCGACCACGTGGTGCACGGGAATGGGAGCTGCATGGGCCGAGCGCCGGACAGACTTGTTGGTGGGCGGCACCGTGCTGGTGGAGGCGGCAGCACTGTGGGTGCCGCTCGATCGGACGGGTCGACCTCGGCGGATCCACGAGGAGTTCAAGCGGGTCTACGGCGAGTCCGCCCAGGGCCGCAAGGTGTCGGGTCGGGTGGCGTCGCCGCCGATACCAGCCGATGCCGAATACCGGCCGTGGCCGCTGCGGCGGGTCGACTTGGATGTGGCCGGTCATGTCAACAACGCCGCCAGCTGGACGGCACTGGTGGAGGCTGCCGTTGCACCGGTGCGCTCCGCCATGCTCACCCACCACGCGTCGGTGGAGTGGGGCGACACGGTCACACTGGCCACGGCCCCGGGGCATCTATGGCTGCTCGTCGACGATCAGGTGCGGGTGTCGGGGACGTACCAGCTGCAAGGGTAAGGAGCGGTCGTGCGACCTATGGGCACGCCGCTGAACGGCTGACCGGCTGACCCGCTGACCAGTCGGACGCTCCCGCCATCGACGACCTACGCTCAGCCCATGAGCCTGCCTGCCCCCCGATCCGACCGCACGTGCCTGGTGACTGGTGCCTCTTCGGGCATCGGCGAAGCGATCGCCGGTTTGCTGGCCAGCCGCGGGTTTGGCGTGACCCTGGTGGCCCGGACCGAGTCGAAGCTGCGCACGCTGGCCGACGAACTGGCCGCCCGCCACGGCGTCCGAGTGGAGGTGCTCGCCACCGACCTGACCGACGCCGCCGCCCGCGGCGCGCTGCTTGGGCGGGTGGAGGACCTCGGCCTCGAGGTGAACGTGCTCGTCAACAACGCCGGTGTCTCCACGCTCGGCACCGTCTTCCGGTCGGACGCGGACCAAGAGATCGCCATGCTGCGCACCGATGTGGAGGCCGTGGTCCACCTCTGCTCGCTGTTCACGCCCGGAATGGTCGAACGCCGCAACGGCAGCATCTTGAACGTTGCCTCGACGGCGGCGTTCCAGCCCATCCCCGGACAGGCCGGGTACGGCGCATCGAAGGCATTCGTCTTGTCCTACGGCCATGCCATCCGGGTGGAGCTGCGTCCGCACGGCGTCACGGTAACCACCCTGTGTCCGGGTCCCGTGGACACAGGGTTCGGGGAGACCGCCGGCTTCGATCCTGACGAGGTGGACGGGCTCATGCCGCAGTTCCTCTGGGAGTCGGTGGACGCCGTGGCCCAGGCGGGCCTCGAGGGCATGGACGCCAACCGGGCCGTGGTCATCCCTGGCCTGGCCAACCGGGTCAGTGCACGCGCCGCTTGGCTGACCCCCCGCCGGGTGCTGCTTCCGATGTTGGCCAAGGTCCACCCCGGCATGCGCGGCGCCTGAACCGGGCAACAGGGAGCCAAGAGGGTTCGGACCGCATAGGGCGGAGACTGGACTCCGCGCTCGCCCTCAGCGGCCGGGCGAACAGTCCATCAGTAACGCATCGTCACATCCGGGGACGAACTTGAGCGAATTTCTCGAAATTTCCAAGAAAACCTCGAACTCGGCCCTGACCAGGGAGTTCATCGCAGAAATCGGGCCGGGGAGGTCATCCCCTGTAGCTCCCGGCTACTTCGAGACGATGATCGATGAGCCGTGGCCGAACAGCCCCTGGTTGGCGGTGATCCCGACCCGGGCTCCTTCGACTTGGCGTCCCTCGGCCTGGCCGCGCAGCTGCCACACCAGCTCGCACACCTGAGCGATGGCCTGGGCTGGGATGGCCTCGCCGAAGGAGGACAGCCCACCGCTGGCGTTGACCGGGATGCGGCCACCGATGGCGGTGTCGCCGTCGCGCAACATGCGCTCGGCTTCCCCCTGCTTGCACAGGCCGATGTCCTCGTACCAGTCGAGCTCGAGGGCGGACGACAGGTCGTAGACCTCGGCCAGGCTCAGGTCTTCGGGTCCGATGCCAGCCTCTTCATAGGCGGCCATGGCCACCGACTCCTTGAAGGTCGCCCCGACCGAGGCCGAGGCGATCGACGAATCGGTCGAGAAGTTGGGCATTTCGATAATGGCCTGGGGAAAGCGCGGCGTCACCGTCGACACGGCATCGATGGTGACGAGGTCGCGGCTTGCGGCGTGCTTCTTGGCGTACTCCATGGAGCACAGCACCAAGGCGGCGCCGCCGTCGGACGTGGCGCAGATCTCGAGCAGGCGCAGGGGGTCGGCCACCATGGGCGAGGCCAAGACTTCCTCGGCCGTCACTTCCTTGCGGTACCGGGCATAGGGGTTGCCCACGCCGTGGCGGGCGTTCTTCACCTTGACGGCGGCGAAGTCGGCCTCGGTCGCCCCGAACAGCTCCATCCGGCGGCGGGCGTAGAGGGCAAAGTAGGTGGGGTTGGTGGCGCCCATGAGATGGAAGCGCAGCCAGTCCGGGTCGTCCTTGCGGTCGCCTCCCACCGGGGTGAAGAACCCCTTGGGAGTGGTGTCGGCCCCGATCACCAGGGCCACGTCGCACAGTCCGGCCAGGATCTGGGCCCGGGCGTTGCTGATGGCCTGAGCACCGGAGGCGCATGCCGCATAGGCGGACGAGACGCGTGCACCGGTCCAGCCGAGCGCCTGGGCGAAGGTGGCACCGGCCACGAAGCCGGGGTAGCCGTTGCGGATGGTGTCGGCACCGGCTACATACTGCACGTCGGTCCATGGGATGCCGGCCTCGGCCAGGGCATCGCTGGCGGCGGCCAGCCCGTACTCCACGAAGTTGCGTCCCCACTTGCCCCACGGGTGCATACCGGCACCCAGGACGGCGATCTGCTTGTCGTTCGCCATGTCAGGCTCCCTGTCCGTTTCGGACGCCGGTCGGGCGCCACTTCCACACCATGTACTCGTGCTCGTCGTCCTCGTACAGCGTGTCGAGCACCAACTCGACTTCGTCGCCGACGTGCAGGTCGTCTACGCCCACGCCGGGCACGATTTGGCCCATGACGACCATCTGCTCGGCGGCCAACTCGACGGCGGCCAACGAAAAGGGCACATAGGGATCAGCGGCCTCGTAGGGCTTGGGTGGCTGGTAGCAGGCATCGGTGTAGGACCAGATGGTGCCGGTGCGACTCAGCGGCGCCTCAGCAAACTCTTTGCCCTGGCAATCCGGGTTGCGGCAGAAGAAGGTCTCTTTGGGGAAGGCGAAGTTCCCACAGCTGGTGCACGAGGAGCCGAGCAAGGCGGGTGCCTGCTCGTCCATGGTGAACCAGCCCTCGATGGCCGGCACTCGGGTCTTGGACGTCATGGGCGGAATCCTAACGGACCGTCAGAAACCGGGGTGTAGCCGGTCCGAGTCAGGGGGTGTCGAGGTGCACCGTGGGGAAGCAGGAGGCGTAGCGACCACGATCACGGGTGAGGAGGCTCAGCCCGGCCACGGCAGCATGGGCGCCGATGAAGAGGTCGGGCAGCGGCGAAGTCCGTGCACCGCCGTTCTTTCGATAGTTCAGGTATGCCTTACCAGCCAGGAACGCGGCATCCCACGGGAGCGGCACACGTAGGAAGTCGTCGTGGGGGAGCGCGTCGTCGAGCTCCTCGATCGTCGTGAACCGCACGGACACCTCGGCGTAGATCATCGGATTGATGATCAGAGGTCCACGTTCTGCGGCGGCGGCAATGGCATTGGTCGACCAGGTCGCCCACACCGGATCGCCGGTGAAGACGTCGAGGATGACATTGCTGTCGACAAGCGTCCCCACGATCACGCGGGCTCGCCACGGGTCAGGGCCATGATCTCATCGGTACTCATGGTGACGTCGCCCCGGCCACTCATCCGCTGGGCCAGGGCCTGGCCACGCGTCTGTGCTTGGGGATCCTTGCGGATGACGATGGCGTCGCCTTCGATGACGACGGTGACGGCGGTCCCTTCACCAATGCCGAGCCTGTCCCTCAGATCTTTGGGGATCGTGACCTGTCCCTTTTCGCGGACCTTCATAGTAGGAATCCTACCAGTTGGATTCTTACTATTCGTCCATATTGTGTGGGTGTTGAGTGCAGGTGGCCGAAACGTCGTCCGCAGTGCGGCGAATTTGTGAGGCGGAAACGGGGTAGCGCAGTTCCCGGGGTGGAAACGTAGGCTGGCGCAATGGGACGTCAGCGGAGCGCTTTGGTCGGCCCGGGTTCGCGACCGGTGTCGATTCCGGACGAGGCGGCATTTGACGGCGGTAACCAGGCATCGGGAGTTGTTGTCCTTCCTCACCATGTCCGGTGGAGCGACCCTCACCTCAGTTACGACCTCGATGATCGGACTGATCGGACACGGGCTTACGAGCAGGTTCTCCGCGAGGGAACGGTTGAAGACGTCAGACGATTCATCCAGGTCGATGAGGTCATCGAACTATGGAATGAGGGCTCTTCCTTCCGGCTTACGTCCGAGTGGCCTGGGCGGCCTGGATCCTCGAACATCGCCAACTCGATTTGGCGTGCTGACCCCACAGCAACTTCTCGTGGCCTCGATAATCGGAAGCTCTATCGGTGATCTTGACTTCGCGCTTGCCGGCGGGGCCGCTCTGATAGCGAAGTCGATCGTGAATCGTGGTACCGAGGATCTCGACTTCTTCGGTCCCTCTCGGGCGGCGTGAGAAGAACTGTTCCCAGTCGTGATCGAGAATCTTGCTGCGGAAGGCTTCGGCATCATGATTCGCCAGCAAGCACCCACCTTCGTCCGCTTCACGGTGCAAGGAGCCGAGGGAGACACCGAGGTGGACCTAGCCGTCGATGCCCGGCTGGTCCCGTCTGAGCCGGGCGAATTGTCCCGTGTCCCCTGTGCTCTCCAGTCGAGAACTATGGATCGCGGCAGGTAGCACCGTCGACCCGAGGCCGCCGGAACTCACCGTGCTAGTAATTCGCCCATGGAAACACGAAAGATCGGTTCGCTCGAGGTGTCGGTCATCGGGCTGGGCACCAACAACTTCGGCTTCTTCATGGAGGCCGCGGCAGTGGCCCCGGTGGTCGATGTGGCCATCGAGGAAGGGATCAACTTCTTCGACACCGCCGACTCCTACCTCGACAGCGAGCGGCGGTTGGGTCAAGCCCTCGGTCGCCGTCGCGACCAAGTCGTCCTGGCCACCAAGTTCGGCAGCTCCGTCGGTGAGGGTGAGACCGGTGGCGCGTCTCCCGAGTACATCCGAAGCGCAGTGGAGCGGAGCCTGCATGCACTCGGTACCGACCGGATCGATCTCTACCAGCTCCACAAACCCGATCCGGAGACTCACATCGCCGACACGCTGGCGGTGCTGGACGAACTGGTCGACGAAGGCAAGGTCCTGGAAATCGGCTGCTCCAACTTCTCCTTGGCCCAGCTACGCGAGGCCGAGGCCGCCGTCGGACCCGACGATGCCCGGTTCGTCAGCCTCCAGAACCACTTCAGCCTGCTGGAACGCGGCGACGAAGCTGCGGTCCTGCCCGAGGTCGTGGCCACCGGCATGGGCTATCTGCCGTTCTTTCCGCTGGCTAGCGGGCTGCTGACCGGCAAGTACATCCGGGGTCAGGCCCCGCCGGCGGGGACCCGCCTGGAGAAGTGGGGCGACAGCTCACTTACCGATGCGAACTTCGACATCCTCGACTCGTTGACCGCCTACGCCAAAGACCACGGCCACACCCTCTTGGAGTTGGCACTGGCCTGGGTGGCCGCCACCCCCGGTGTTGCCTCCGTCATCGCCGGGGCCACCACGGCCCATCAGGTTCGAGAGAACGCCCGCGCTGCCTCGTGGTCGCTCACTGTCGAAGAGAAGGCCGAGGTCGATGCCCTCACACCTGGTCCGGCCTGAGCGACTTGGCGCCGAGAAGTCAGCCAGCGCCGCCTAGGCCACCCTTGGCCCGGGAGTCGGCGATCCGGTCGGCATCCCATCCCAACAGATCGGCCAGGACCTCGTCGGTGTGCTGGCCGATGGTCGGTGCATGGCTCGGAATGGGCAGGGCTTCATCGATGAACTTGAGCGGGGTTCCCAGCTGCTCGGCGCCGAGCTGCTCGATCGGATACCACTGGAACCGATCCCGAAACTGTGGGTCATCGGCGATCGTTTTGGGTGAGTTGACCGGGGCGATGGGGAAGTTCTTCTCCACGCCGTAGTCGATCCACTCGAGGGAGGTCCGGGTACGAAAGATGTCCCGCAGCTCAATCTGCATCTCCTTGTTGCCCCGGGCGTGGTCGGCGAACTTGGAGCCCGGCCAGCGTTCGAACATGTCGATGCGGTCGACGGCCTCGCAGAAGTTCTTCCAGAAGGCCTGCTCGGACGCCATGAAGAGGACGTAGCGGCCGTCCTTGGCCTCGTAGACCTGGTAGCGGACGCCCTCGACCATCCCGGCGGTGCCCGGGAGTCGGCGCTCGTAGTTGTCGGCCTTGTTGCCGGTGACGTCCAGTTCGTGGCGCTCGTAAGCCCGCCACGTCTCGGACCGGTACCAGTCCATGGCGGCTGCCGCGTCGGACTGGGCGATCTCCAAGAACGCGCCGAGTCCGGTGGTCTTGGCTCGCAGGACGGCGGCCACGATGCCGAGTGCGCCGAACAGCGGCCCGGCGTGGATGCCCATCGAGGCGTGCTCGGGCAGGTAGGCGAATCCCTCGTCGTTCACCTCGGGGGTGACGACGCCGGCCCAGGTGTCGAAGGCCACGCCGTGGGCCGGCAGGTTCTGGTAAGGACCGGTCATGCCGTAGCCGCTGATGGTGCAGAACACGATGTCTGGCTTGATCTTCACCAGGTCGTCGTAGCCGACGCCCCGCCGGGCAAGTCCACCGGGACGCATGGCCTCGACGACCACGTCGCAGGTGGCGGCCAGTTCCTTGAAGGTGGCCACG
>CAIVIS010000163.1 GCA_903906055.1 uncultured Acidimicrobiaceae bacterium | reverse complement strand
CCCCCTGCCCATGGAGCCGATCGAAGGCGGCATCCCTCGCCTGGTGGCCGCCCGTGCTGGTGGTCCAGAGGCAGGAGCCGACGCGGCCCAGGGCATCTTGACCACGGATTCGGGACGCAAGGAGGTGCTGGTCACCTACCCGACGTTCACCGTGGCCGGCATGGCCAAGGGGGCGGGCATGCTGGCCCCCAACATGGCCACCATGCTGGCCTTCCTCACCACCGATGCCGCAATCGAGCCCGGCCCGCTGGCTGACCTGCTGCGCTCGGCCGTGGCCGACTCGTTCAACTCCATGTCGGTGGACGGCTGCACCTCGACGAACGACACGGTGATCCTGATGGCCTCGGGCAAGGCCGGGCCGTGCGACCCATCCATGGTGGCCGATGCCGTCACCGAGGCATGTGCCGACCTGTCCCGCCAGATGGCCGCCGACGCCGAGGGCTCGTCGACGATCTTCCAGGTGCAGGTGCACGGTGCCCGCTCTGACGGCGAGGCCCACAAGGCTGCCCGCAAGGTGGCCGACTCGCTCCTGGTCAAGTGCTCCATCAACGGTGAGGATCCCTACTGGGGCCGCGTGGCCAGCGAGCTCGGCTCGGCCGGCGTCGACTTCGACATGGACAAGGTGACCATCTCCTATGGCGGCATCACCGTCTGCGAGGGCGGTATCCAGGTGCCCTTCGACGAGGCGGCGGTGGCGGCTCACATGGCCGGGTCGATGGTCTCCATCGAGTGCGACCTCCATCTGGCTGCCGGTAACGGCGTGGTCATGGGCGTAGAGCTCGGCTACGGCTACATCGACGAGAACAGGACCACCTCATGAGTACTCCACCCACCGGGTCGAACCAGGGAGCCGGGGCCGATGGCGGAGCAGCCGACAAGGCCGCCGTATTGGTCGAGTCGCTGCCGTACATCCGTCGGTTCTTGGGCAAGGTGGTGGTCGTCAAGTACGGCGGCAACGTACTGACAGCCAAGCCGGGCCAGGACGCCGTTGACGAAGACGAGGCCCTGGCCAGCTTCGCCGAGGACATCGTGTTGATGCGCTCGGTCGGGATGCTGCCCGTGGTCATCCACGGCGGCGGACCTCAGATCGGCGCGCTCATGGAGAGGGTCGGCAAGCAGGCCGAGTTCCTGGACGGTCTGCGGGTGACCGATGCCGACACCATCGACCTGGTTCGCATGGTGCTGGTCGGGAAGGTCAACCGCGACATCGTCAGCACTATCAACGTGCACGGAGCGTTGGCTGTCGGGCTGTCGGGCGAGGACGCCAACCTGATCAACGCCACTGCCCGGTCCGAAGCGCTCGGGTTCGTGGGCGACGTCGTCGACGTCGATCCGCTCATCGTCCACCAGCTGCTGGCCCAGGGCCTGATCCCGGTCGTGGCCACCATCGGCACCGATGCCTCGGGTCAGGCGTTCAACATCAACGCCGATACGGCGGCCGGGGCTATTGCTTCGGCCCTCGAGGCGGAAAAGCTGGTCTTCCTCACCGACGTGGCCGGCCTGCGTTCGGATCCTGACGATCCAGCCACCCTGATGCATCGGGCCAGCGCCGACCAGCTCGATGCCATGGTGGCTTCGGGGGCGGCCAACGGCGGGATGATCCCCAAGGTAGAGGCGT
>CAIVIS010000162.1 GCA_903906055.1 uncultured Acidimicrobiaceae bacterium | reverse complement strand
GCCACTCGGGCAAGCGGGTGGTTATCGTCTTGAACGACAACGGTCGCTCCTATGCCCCCACGGTCTCCCAGTTGTCGCTCAGCCTCACCCATCTGCGGCTCAGTCCGGCCTACGTACAGGCCCGCCAGCGCGTCCGGACCATCCTCCGGGACCTGCCCGGTGTGGGCGAACTCGCCTATTCGGGTATCCACGGCCTCACCAGTGCACTGCGCGAGGTGGTCACGCCCCATACCTTCTTCGAGGCACTCGGGATCCGCTACGTCGGCCCCATCGACGGCCACGACATCGCTGGCACCGAGCAGGCGCTGGCCAAGGCCGCAGAGTGGCCGGGCCCCATCGTCGTCCATGTGCTGACCCAGAAGGGCCGAGGCTATGCACCGGCCGAAGACGATGACATCCAGCGACTCCACGACGTCAAGGTGAAAGTGGCGGCCGTCGAGGCACCGGCACTCGATGGCCCTGACGCTCCTGCTGACGTCGTCACCGCTGATACGGCCCTGCAGAACGCGTCACTGTCGATCGGTGGCGCCGACATCGCGCCTGACATCCCGGTCACCACGTACACCCACGCGTTCACCCGGGCGCTCCTCATCCACGCCGAGGCCGACGCCAGGATCGTGGCCATCACCGCCGCCATGCCCGGCCCGACGGGACTCCTGCCCTTCGAAGCCCGGTTCCCCGACCGCTTCGTCGATGTCGGTATCGCCGAACAGCATGCGGTGACCTCGGCGGCGGGCATGGCCATGGTCGGCCTCCGTCCGGTCGTCGCCGTGTACTCCACATTCTTCTCCCGTGCCTTCGACCAGGCGAATCTTGACGTCGGCCTCCACAAGCTCCCGGTCGTGCTGGTGCTCGACCGGGCCGGCATCACTGGTGACGACGGTCCCAGCCACCATGGCATTCTCGACATGGCCCTCAGCCTTTCGATCCCCGGCATGACCGTCTTCGCTCCGTCGTCAGCGCCCGAGGTCGAAGCCATGCTGGCCACCGCCCTCACCCTCGATGGCCCATCTGTGATCCGGTTCCCGAAGACCCCGGCGCCCGCTACTGCCATTGGCTCCGAAGGATCCGGGCTGGAGGCCCGCTTGGTGCGCCAAGGCGACGGATCGGTCTGCATCCTGGCGGTCGGCAAGATGCTGGGCGCAGCCGAAGCGGCAGCTGTTCGGCTAGCGGCCGAGGGGATCGATGTGACCATTTGGGATCCTCGAGTGATCTCCAGCCCCGACCCGATCATGCTGGCCGATGCCGGTCGCCATGCCGTGGTGATCACCATCGAGGACGGCATCCGCCAAGGCGGGGCCGGCATGTTCTTGGGCGATGCGCTGCGGGCCTCGCTTCCCCTCGGCGCCTGCCCACCCGTCATTCACCGGGGCGTCCCCCGCTCGTTCCTGGCTCAAGGACGCCCGGACAGGATCCTGGCCCGGCTCGGTCTCGACGAGGATGGTGTCGTGCGCACCGTGCGCGAGGCGCTGGCTGAACTGCAGCATCCAGCCGAACTGCGCAGCCCGGTCGATCCGGTCGATCCGGGGCCCGTAGGCGACCACCGCGGCCCCACGCCGCCGCCCTTCGCTGGCACGCATCCCGTCGACATCGTCGACGTTGTCGACTGAAGGACGCTTCGACGGGATAGTTCGACCCGAGAGTTCCTGGGCCACCTGCCACCAATACGGCAACGTGTTCTACTATCTGGTCGATGACTACGTTCAACCTTGCCGACATGTTCGAGGCCGCAGTCGACGCCTTCGGAGACCGGGAGTATCTGGTGGCCGGGGGCAATCGTCGCACCTACGCTCAGATGGAAGAGCGGGCCAACCGACTGGCCCACTACCTCGATGCCCACGGCGTCGGTCCTGGTGACCATGTCGGCATCTACGCCCTCAACAGTGTGGAGTGGGTCGAGGCAGCGTGGGCCGTCTTCAAGCTCCGGGCCGTGTGGATCAACATCAACTACCGGTATGTGAAAGAGGAGCTCCGCTACCTGTTCACCAACGCCGATCTTGTGGCCCTGATCCACCAGGCCGAGTTCTCGCCCCAGGTGGCAGCCCTACTCCCCGACCTGCCCGACCTCCGCCTGGTCATCGGTATCGACGACGGCTCCGGCGTCCCCCTCGGCCCAGATACCGTCCCGTTCGAGGAGGCCATGGCCGAAGGATCTCCAGAACGTGACTTCGCCCCTCGCTCCGGCGACGACTACTACATCCTCTACACCGGGGGCACGACGGGGATGCCCAAGGGCGTGGTCTGGCGGCACGAAGACGTCTTCTATGCGCTCGGCGGCGGTGTCGACCCGACCACCAACACCCGGGTCCAGTCACCCGAGGAGATGGTCGAGAAGGGCCAGGGTGGCCAGCTCACCCTGCTGCCCATCGCACCGCTCATGCACGGTGCCACCCAGTGGTCGATCCTGGGCCAGAGCTTCGTGGGCAACCGGACCATCCTGCTCGCCAAGTTCGATCCCCACGAGGTGTGGAGGTTGGTGTCGACGGAGAAGGCCAACTCGATCATGATTACCGGGGACGCCATGGGCAAGCCGCTGATCGAAGCCCTCGACGAGCCCGGCGTCTCCTACGACCTGTCGTCCCTGCTGGCCGTCACCTCCTCGGCGGCGCTGTTTTCCGCACCGGTCAAGGACGAGTTCTTCCGCCACCTCCCCAACATCGTGATCGTCGATGCCATCGGCTCCTCGGAGTCGGGTAACAACGGCATGGCCACCATGACCAAGGGCGGCACGGCCATGAAGAGCGGGCCGACCGTGAGCGTGCTGGGCGACACCGTGGTGTTCGACGAGGACCTCGTCCCTGTGGTCCCCGGTTCCGGCACCATCGGCAAGATCGCCCGCTCCGGCGACATCCCGGTCGGCTACTACAACGACCCGGTGAAGACGGCCGAGGTATTCATCAACGTCGACGGCACCCGCTACGTGATGCCCGGGGACTTCGCCACCATCGAAGAGGGCGGCGCCATCACTCTGCTCGGCCGGGGCTCGGTGTCCATCAACTCCGGCGGCGAAAAGATCTTCCCCGAAGAGGTGGAGTCCGCCGTGCGGTCACACCCCGACGTATTCGACGCAATCGTGGTCGGAGCGCCCGACGAACGGTGGGGCCAGCGTGTAGCTGCCATCATCCAGCCCCGGGCCGACCGCCACCCCACCCTCGAGGACATCCAGGCCCACTGCCGCGATGCCATCGCTGGCTACAAGGTTCCCCGTCAGCTCCACGTGGTCGAGACCATCGAGCGCTCCCCCAGTGGCAAGCCCGACTACCGGTGGGCCGCCGAGGTCGTGACCGAGGTGCCCGAGGAGACCGACAGCGGGGGCGACCGCACCGCTTCGGGGTCATGACCACTGCTGAGGTTCGCCGTGCCGGTTGACCTCGCAGCAATGGCCGCACCAGGCCGGACCGCCGTGCTCACCATGGAGATCCAACGCGGCGTGGTCGGCGACCTCACCGCCTTTCCTCAGCTGGCCGAGGCGGCCGATCGGGTGGGCCTGGTGGCGAACACCGCCCGTCTGCTGCAGGCTGCACGACGGCTCGGCGTGCCGGTCATCCACTGCACGGCCGAGTTCCGGGCCGATCGAGCCGGATCGGTGGTCAACTGCCAGCTCATCGCGGCCATGGTCCGCAATCCCGAGCATCTGCTGGTCGGCACTGCTCCCACCGAGCTGATCCACGAACTCGGACCGGAGCCCGCCGATCTGGTCTGTCCGCGGCTCCACGGGGTGTCCCCGTTCTCCGGCACATCGCTCGACATCTGGCTACGCAGCTTCGGGGTCGAGACGGTGGTGGCCACCGGAGTGTCGGTCAACCTCGGCGTACTGGGCCTGGCCATCGAGGCGTGCAACCTCGGCTACCAGGTGGTGGTCCCGCGCGATGCGGTG
Source organism: uncultured Acidimicrobiaceae bacterium (assembly GCA_903906055.1). Lineage (GTDB taxonomy): Bacteria > Actinomycetota > Acidimicrobiia > Acidimicrobiales > RAAP-2 > Bog-756. The sequence continues at coordinate 257 of CAIVIS010000162.1, read as the reverse complement.
GCCGGTCTACCCGCCGAGTACGCCGATGCCGTGCTCGACAACACCTTTCCGCTGATCTCTACCCTGACCACCACGGACGCCTTGCTGACTGCGTGGGGCGCTGACTGACGGTCTGGCTGGCTCGGCTGGGCTCGGCTGGGCTCGGCTGGGCTCGGCTGGGCTCGGCTGGGCTCGGCGGGGCTCGGCTGGGCGATCCAACCCCGGTCTTCTCTGGCCTCGGGTCAGCATTTTTCGTCTCCAGTCGTAGCCCGGCGACG
>CAIVIS010000161.1 GCA_903906055.1 uncultured Acidimicrobiaceae bacterium | reverse complement strand
TTGGGCGTCTCATACTCGACGTGGGCGATGGAGATCGTGATGCCCCGCTGGCGCTCTTCAGGCGCCTTGTCGATCTGGTCGAAGGGGGTGAACGACGTGGTGGGGTCGCTGTCGTGCAGGACCTTGGTGATGGCCGCGGTGAGCGTTGTCTTACCGTGGTCGATGTGTCCCATCGTTCCGACGTTCACATGGGGCTTGGTGCGCTCGAACTTCTGCTTGGCCATAGCTGGGGTAATGCTCCCTGGTCTCGGACGGTAGCCCCCTCGGGCCCGCCACGACGGAGGCGGTTGCCTCCGTCATTCCTCGTGTTCGGATTACTGCGGTACTGGTGAAACGTGCTGCTGGTGAAACGTGCTGCTGGTGAAGCGTGCTGGTGTGGCAACAACTGCCGCACGATCCGGGATACTCCCGGTCCGTACTGCCTACTCGCCGCGCGCCTTGGCGATGATCTCCTTGGCGATCGACTCGGGAACCTCGTTGTATGCGGCGAACTGCATGGAATAGGTCGCCCGCCCCTGAGTACGAGAGCGCAGGTCGGTAGCGTAGCCGAACATATCGCTCAGCGGTACCTGTGCTTTTACAATGTGGCTGTTGCCCCGCTGCTCCATGCCTTCGACCTTGCCCCGGCGGGACGAAAGGTCGCCGATCACGTCGCCCATGTAGTCCTCTGGGGTGGTGACCTCGACGGCCATGACCGGCTCGAGTAGGACCGGGCTGGCCAGCTGGGCCGCCTTTTTGATGGCCATGGAGCCAGCGATCTTGAACGCCATCTCCGAGGAGTCGACGTCGTGATACGAGCCGTAGGTCAAGATCACTCTGATGTCGACCGTCGGGTAGCCGGCGAGCACGCCTGACGTGATCGACTCCTGAATCCCGTGGTCGATCGAGGGGATGTACTCCTTGGGGATGACACCACCGGTGATCTTGTCCTCGAAGATGTAGCCGCCGCCGGGCCCGGTGGGCTCGAGGGTGATGACCACATGGCCGTACTGGCCCTTGCCGCCGGTCTGGCGGACGTACTTCATCTCCACCTTCTCGACGGTCTTGCGGACGGTCTCGCGGTAAGCCACCTGGGGCTTGCCCACGTTGGCATCCACGTTGAACTCACGGAGCATGCGGTCGACGAGGACCTCGAGGTGGAGTTCGCCCATGCCCGAGATGACGGTCTGGCCGGTCTCCTCGTCGGACTTGACCCGGAAGGTCGGGTCCTCCTCGGACAGGGAGAACAGGGCCTTGGACAGCTTGTCCTGGTCCGCCTTGGTCTTGGGCTCGACGGCCACGTGGATGACGGGCTCGGGAAAGGTGAGGGACTCCAGGATGACCTGGTTGTCCGGGTCGCACAGGGTGTCGCCGGTGGTGGTCTGCTTGAGACCCACGGCGGCCACGATGTCACCGGCGTACATGGCGTCGAGGTCCTCACGGGTATTGGCGTGCATCTGGAGGATGCGGCCGATCCGCTCTTTGCGGTCCTTGGTCGAGTTGACGACGGCCGAGCCCTTGGTCAGGGTGCCGGAGTAGACCCGCAGGTAGGTCAGCTTGCCGACGTAGGGGTCGGTCATGATCTTGAAGGCCAGGGCCGAGAAGGGTGCCGAGTCGTCGGCGGGACGCTCGACCTCCACGCCCTCCTTGCGGGGTACGAGGCCCATGGTGGGCGGGATGTCGAGGGGGCTCGGCAGGTAGTCGACCACGGCGTCGAGCATGGGCTGGACGCCCTTGTTCTTGAAGGCGGTGCCGCACAGGACCGGGACGGCGTGGTTGCCGAGGGTGACCGTGCGCAGCGCCCGGGTGAGGTCCTCGGGGAGGATCTCCTCTTCACCCAGGAACTTCTCCATGATGATGTCGTCGTGATTGGAGACCACGTCGATCAGGGCGGCATGGGCAACCTCGGCCGAAGCCAGCAGGTTGTCGGGGATGGGCTCCTCCACCCAGTCCTCGCCCATGCCGTCGTCCCACACCAGGGCCCGCATGCGGACCAGGTCGACCACACCGCGGAACTCGCCCTCGGCGCCGATGGGCAGCTGCACGACCGCCACGGTGCAGTCCAAGCGGTCCTTGATCATGTCGACGCACATTTCGAAGTCGGCGCCGGTGCGGTCCATCTTGTTGACGAAGCAGATCCGGGGGACTTCGTATTTGTTGGCCTGACGCCATACGGTCTCGGTCTGGGGCTCCACGCCGGCCACGGCATCGAACACGGCAACGGCTCCGTCCAGCACCCGCAATGAGCGCTCGACCTCCACAGTGAAGTCGACGTGGCCGGGAGTATCGATGATGTTGATCAAGGTGTCGTGCCACATGCACGTGGTGGCAGCCGACGTGATGGTGATGCCACGCTCCTGCTCTTGGACCATCCAGTCCATGGTGGCCGCACCCTCATGGACCTCACCGATCTTGTAGTTCTTGCCGGTGTAGTAGAGGATCCGCTCGGTCGTCGTGGTCTTGCCCGCGTCGATGTGGGCCATGATCCCGATGTTGCGGGTCTTGGACAGCGGGTGGGAGCGGGGCGTGATGTCAGACATGGTTCATCAACTCTCGGGTCGTACTCGTGGCGTCAGTGAAGCGGGCGAGGCAGGACGTCCGACTACCAGCGGTAGTGGGCGAACGCCTTGTTGGACTCGGCCATCTTGTGGAGGTCTTCACGACGCTTGGCTGCGGCACCGATGCCGTTGGCCGCGTCGCGGATCTCATTGGACAGGCGCTCGGCCATCGTCTTCTCACGGCGCTGCTGGGCGTAGCCCACCAGCCAGCGGATGGACAAGGTGGTCGCCCGGCGGGGACGGACCTCGACGGGAACCTGGTACGTGGCACCACCGACACGGCGGCTGCGAACCTCGAGCTCGGGCCGGGTGTTCTCCACGGCCTTCTTGAGGACGGCCACCGGATCGGTACCAGTCTTCTCCTCGACGTCGGCCAGTGCGGCGTAGACGATGCGCTCGGCGAGCGTGCGCTTGCCGCGGCTCAGGACCCGGTTGACGACCTGGGTGACGAGCACCGAGTGGTAAACGGGGTCGGGCATGAGCTCACGACGGACTGCAGGACCTTTACGGGGCACGTCAGGACTCCTTCTTGGCGCCGTAGCGGCTACGGGCCTGATTCCGCTCCCGGACGCCCGATGCGTCCAGGGTGCCGCGGATCACCTTGTATCGGACACCGGGGAGGTCTTTCACACGACCGCCACGGACCAGGACGATCGAGTGCTCCTGGAGGTTGTGGCCCTCACCGGGGATGTACGCCGTGACCTCGAGACCGCTGGTCAGACGCACGCGGGCGACCTTCCGCAGGGCCGAGTTCGGCTTCTTCGGGGTGTGGGTGTAGACGCGAGTGCACACTCCCCGGCGCTGGGGAGCGCCTCGGAGGGCCGGGGTCTTCGACTTTGTCGGCTTGGTGGCTCGGCCTTTTCGGACGAGTTGGGAAATCGTGGGCACGCGTGACCTCTAGGTTGTGGACTGCAGGGATGCTTCAGGACTGATACGGACTGCTACGCACTGCTCCGGTGATCTGCGGGGCGCCCTGCTCGGTAGTACCGGGCCAGACACCTGCACTCCGTCGCCGTGCTAACTGCACGCAGGCGGACCGCACCGTGCGACACGCAGCCGCAAGGTTGTCATGCTACGGCATACCCACCCTCTGGGCAAGTGCGCCCTATCGGATCGATGACCGCACGGAGCCGCAACCGGGCCAAGTGGCAGTGCGCTGTTGACTCGAAACGGGTGAAGCAGGGCAGGTGCGGGCCATGTCGGCCCGCACCCACCCAACGTGCTCAGGCCCCTGCTTCGAGGGGCTTGTCGTCGGCTACGGGAGCCTCGGCTCCACCAGCCAGATCCTCCGACGTCGGTCCGGCGCCGAGCCAACTGGCGTCGATGTCCGAACTGAACGTACCGCTCGTACCCTCGCTACCGGTATCGCGCAGCCAAGCGGCCAGATCCTCGGTATCGGAGTCAACGCCGCCCAGGGCCCACGCCGGCATGGCGTCGGCTCCCGGCATCTCCAGCTTGATGTCCCGGTAGCGCTCCATGCCGGAGCCTGCTGGGATCAGCTTGCCGATGATGATGTTCTCCTTGAGGCCGAAGAGCTGGTCCGACTTGCCCTCGATGGCGGCCTCGGTGAGTACCCGGGTCGTCTCCTGGAACGAGGCGGCCGACAGCCACGACTCGGTGGCCAGGGAGGCCTTGGTGATTCCCATCAACTCGGGACGGCCTTCGGCGGGACGCTTCCCGTCGGTGACCAGGGCCCGGTTGACCTCGGCGTAGATCCGGCTGTCGACGCGCTCACCCGGGAGGAACGAGGCCTCGCCCGGCTCGGCGACGAGCACCCGGCGCAGCATCTGGCGCACGATGAGCTCGATGTGCTTGTCGTGGATGGACACACCCTGGTCCCGGTAGACCTTCTGGACCTCTTCGACCAAGTACTGCTGGGTCTCGCGGATGCCCTTGACCTCGAGCAGCTCCTTGGGGTCCTTCGGGCCTTCGACCAGTGCGTCGCCAGCGGCGACCTCCTGGCCGTCGGTGACCTCGAGATGGGCACGAGGGGCCAAGAGCACGGTGTGCTCATCGCCATCGTCAGCCACCACTGTCACGTGCCGTCCGGACTCGTCCTCCTCCACCCGTGCGATACCCGAATGGCGTGCCAACACGGCCGCGCCCTTCGGAGTGCGGGCCTCGAAGAGCTCGACGACGCGGGGCAGACCGTGGGTGATGTCCTCACCGACGATGCCTCCGGTGTGGAACGTACGCATGGTCAGCTGTGTACCGGGCTCGCCGATGGACTGGGCGGCGATGACGCCGACAGCTTCTCCGAGCTCGATCATTTCGCCGGTGGCCAGCGACAGGCCGTAACAAGCAGCACAGATGCCCTGCTCTGCCTCGCACGTGAGCACCGAGCGGGTGCGGACACGGTCGATGGACGGGTCGTCGCGCAAGCGCTCCACGATCTCGTCGGTGAGGATCACACCGGCGGCGATCTTGGACTTGTCCGACAGTGTCACCGGCTCTGAGGTGATGCGGCCGGTGACCCGGGTCTCGAGGTAGGACCTCGTACCCGCACCGTCCGGCACGATCCCTTCGATCCAGATGCCACGGACCGAGCCACAGTCGTCCTCGCGGACGATGAGCTCCTGGGCCACGTCGACGAGCCGGCGGGTCAGGTAGCCGGAGTCAGCGGTGCGCAGGGCGGTATCGGCGAGTCCCTTGCGGGCACCGTGGGTCGAGATGAAGTACTCGAGCACGGACAGGCCCTCACGGAACGAGGACTTGATGGGCCGGGGGATCATCTCACCACGTGGGTTCGAGACCAGGCCCTTCATGCCGGCGATCTGGCGGATCTGCTGGCTGTTCCCTCGGGCACCGGAGTCGACCATCATGTCGATGGGGTTGAATTTGATCTCGGACATGGTCTTCTCCATGGCCTTACCGACCTCGGAGTTGGCCGAGGTCCAGATCTCGATCTCC
>CAIVIS010000160.1 GCA_903906055.1 uncultured Acidimicrobiaceae bacterium | reverse complement strand
GTTCGCCGTGCGCCCGGTTGATGTCGGCTACCACGAGGTGGAGCCCCTGGACCGATCCAGCCGAGTCGAGGTTGGCCATCAGCGCCACCGAGCAGGCCGATCCGGGAGGTGTGACCTGGATCACCCGGAAGTCCGGCCCAGCCCGATGGTCGACCAGCAGGTCGAATCCGAACTGTTCGAGGTAGAACGCCTTGGCCCGATCCTGATCGGCAACGGGGACCACGACGAGTTCGAGTTTCCAGTCCATGGGACGGCCTGCTTCCGGTTGAGTCGTCACGGCAGAGCCCGCAAGCCCTTGACGACGAGATAGACGGCGAACACCCCTTCGATGACGGTGCCGATGGTGCGCCCGTTCCTGGTCACCCAGGCGTGGGTGGCATCCAGCGTCCGGTCAGCCCCGGTCCCGAGCACGGTGACTAGCAGCACCGGCACCAGGACGGGCAGCAGCACAATGACGAACAGCACGGCGTAGACCACGGCCTTGGATGCGGTATCGGCGCTGGAGTGGGTGATCTCGTGGACGGCCGGCAGCACCAACAGCAAAGTGGAGAAGTTGACGAGCATCCCCACGGCCCCCACCCCGAGGAACCAGGCGGTAGGTGCGGTGGTCAGCCGCTGGGCGATCTTCGACGAGTGCTGCTCACCGGCTGTCGGGCGGTGGAAGAGGGAGCGGATGGCCACAGCGGCCAGGAGCACGCCCGACACCAGGAGCACGGCGGCCTCACCGGCCGACTTGTGGGCTTCGTGGTGGGGGCGGATACGCGACAGGGCGGTCACGCACAGCACCGAGAAGATCCCGAGCGTCAGGGTGGCACCGAGGGCCAACGCCCAGGCCCGGGCCAGACGGTGCGTCGTTCCAGTCAGGACCAAGAGCTGCAGGGCCAACAGGGTGGGGCTGACCGCAGCGCCAAGGGCGAGCGGCAGCACCGTCATGAGTAAGGAACCCATCAACTCAACGTACCGCGCCGACGCTGTGGCTCGAGCCACTCAACGCTAGGGGTGGACACGGTTGGGCAGGGCTGCGGACACGGGAGCGGCCATGGCTGCGGACACGGGAGCGGCCATGGCTGCGGCCGCTATAAGGATCAGGTGGGTGCGAGTGCTCCGTGGTCGCGGCACCGGGCCCGGAACCCTCCGGGGGTGACGGCCACCGTCAGCCGACGACCGCACTGGGGGCAGAACCGGGGCGGGTCGAGGGTGCGTGTGCACCCGATGCACGACAACGAGCCACAGCCGGTGCAGTGCGCGCCATCCGGCGCGGCCACATCGCCCGTGGTGTCCATCGGTGCGACGCTCAGAGGACGCCGGTCAGGGCGCCCACGGGCATACGCAGATCGGACAGCATCTGAAGGTCCTCGTCGGCCGAGCGGCCCAGCGTGGTCAGGTAGTTACCGACGATGAGGGCGTTGATGCCCGACGTCATGCCCATCGACTGGAGCTCGCGCAACGTCACTTCGCGGCCTCCGGCGTACCGGAGGATGACCCCGGGGAGCCCGAGTCGGAACAGGGCGATCCAGCGGATGGCCTCCCATGCGGCCACGGGCTGCTCGCCGCCGAGCGGGGTGCCGGGCCGGGGGTTCAAGAAGTTGAGCGGCACCTCGGTCGGGTCGAGGTCTTGGAGCTGGGTGAGCAGCTCGATGCGCTGCTCGTCGGTCTCCCCCATGCCGAGCAGGGCCCCGCAGCACAGCTCCATGCCATGCGCACGGACCAGCTCGCACGTCTCTTGGCGCTCCTCCCACGTATGGGTGGTCACCACGTTGGGGAAGAAGGAACGGGACGTCTCGAGGTTGTGGTTGTAGCGGTGCACACCGCCCTCACCAAAACGGCGGGCCTGGTCGTCGGTGAGGAGCCCGGCGCTGACGGCGACGTTGAGGCCGGTGCGCTCTTGGACCATGGGGACGAGCTCGAGGATGCGCTGCATGGTGCGCTCATCGGGTCCGCGGACGGCCAGCACGATGCAGAACTCGGTGGCGCCGGACGCCTTGGTCTCCTCGGCCGCCTGGAGCACCTCGTCGGCATCGAGGAACGGCGTGGCCTTGACCGGAGTGTCGAACTGGGACGACTGCGAGCAGAAGTGGCAGTCCTCGGGACAGCCACCGGTCTTGGCCGACAAGATGCCCTCCACTTCGACCTCGGGACCGCACCAGGACAGGCGGACCTGGTGGGCCAGTGCGGCCAGCGACGTGACGTAGTCGTCGGGCAGTGCGGCCAGGCCAGTGAGCTCCTCGCCGGTGAGCAGGCGTCGATCGTCGAGCAGGGCCGTTTCGGCCGCATGGATGCGAGCCCGGGCGGCCGATGGCTCGATGTCAGGCCGCACCGGCTCGCCGCGTCGGGGCGGCGAGAGGGTGACGGTGGTGGGGGTGGGGGAGTTGGTGGTGTCTCCGGACATGGGTGCCACGGTAGTTGGCCGGAGGTCGCAGCCGAAATCCGACGCTGGGACCAGGGAGTTCACCCGGTTCCGCTACCCATGCGGCCGAGGACCGATGCGCCGGGTCAGACTCGCTGGGCTGGGTCCTCGAACACGGCTGGGCGCTTTTCGCGCAGTGCGGCCACACCTTCGCGATAGTCGGGCCCGGCCATCATCGGATCCAGCATCGCCTCAGCGGTCCGCACCGACTCGGCCGCGGTCATATCGAACGACTCGTAGACCTGGCGCTTGGACACAGCCAACGAGGCCGGGGACACGGTGGTGGCCAGCATCCGGGCGTACGCGTAGACGTGCTCCATCAGGTCGGGCCCGTCCACCACGGCGGTGACCAGGCCGAGCCGTTCGGCCTCGTCGGCATCGAAGTTCCGGCTGGAGAGGATCAGGTCGAGGGCCCGGGGTAGGCCGATGAGCTTGGGGAGCAGCCAGGCCAGTCCGAACGCACACGGCAGTCCGAGCTTGCCATGCGCCGTGGTGAATTTCGCACCGCGGGCAGCAAAGCGGAGGTCGCAGTAGCAGGCCAGGGCGAATCCGATGCCAGCGACGGGGCCATTGATGGCAGCCAGGATGGGCTTGTCGATGCCGAAGTGGTAGGCCAACTCCGCGTCGAACTCGGGTCGGACCCCGTAACCGGGGGTGGCCAGATCGTCAGGGGCTTCGGCGTCGTACGAGCCGCGCTCGATGTGGCCGGCCAGGTCGTCAGACTCGGCCCCCGCGCAGAACCCCCGTCCGGCCCCGGTAACCACGATGACCCGGACGTCGGGGTCATCGGCCGCCGCCTGGAGGTGGGAGCGGTACTCGGCGTTCATAGTCGCCGTCCACGCGTTGAGCCGCTCACTTCGGTCGAGGGTGATGGTGGCGATCCCGTCTACGACCTCGTAGCGGGTCGCCTCGAGCGGAGACGGTGTCATGAGTGCCTTGCCGTGATGGTGCGAGCCGGCCGGGGTGACCCGGCCGGCTCGGAACCGATCAGTAGCGGTACGTCTCGGGCTTGTACGGACCGTCCATCGGCACGCCGATGTAGTCCGCCTGCTCGGGAGTGAGCTGCGTCAGGCGGACACCGAGGGCGTCGAGGTGCAGACGGGCTACCTTCTCGTCGAGGTGCTTGGGGAGCACGTAGACCTTGCCCACGTCGTAGGCATCCTTGTGAGCGAAAAGCTCGATCTGTGCAATGGTCTGGTTGGCAAACGAGCTGCTCATCACGTAGCTCGGGTGGCCC
>CAIVIS010000159.1 GCA_903906055.1 uncultured Acidimicrobiaceae bacterium | reverse complement strand
GCATGAACACCGCCAAGCCATGGACACCCACCTCGCCGAACTGCACCGCAAGGTCGACCACATCATCGAGCACTCGTCCGAGATCCCCGAACTACCACCTAAAGAGGAACCATGACTCAGAAGGTCAACACGCCCACGTCGGTCACATCGGTAACCCTCACCCCCCTGGCCCGAGTGGTCCGTACCGTGATCCAGGTGGTCCTGGCCGTCGGTGCCGCCATCCCCACGATCCTGAACACGCCCCTGGTATCGGGCAACGCTGGGCTGACCAAGGACGTGCTGATCCTCGGCGGCTGGATCACTGCCGTCACTGCCCTGCAGAACGTGCTCGAGCACGCTGGCATCCTGCCCGTCATCGGCGGCAAGCCCGGACCCATGGCCGTCCCGAGCCTGTGACCTACAAACTCGGAAAACTCGACGCCACCCGCCCCTTCGGCCTGCGTGACCTCTCGGTCTACGGCCACGGCCCACTACCGGAGCCGCCGGCATCGGTCGACTACTCCACGGGCATCAACCTTCCCATCGACGGCAACGACACCTACGGCGACTGCGTGGCGGCCGGTATGGCCCACTGCATCGCCGTGTGGGATGCCGAAACTAATGAGAATCTCCATACTCCCGACGAGGCCGAAGTTGTCGATACGTACTTCCGGCTCAGCGGTGGGCTCGACTCGGGGCTCAACGAATCCAGTGTCCTGACCACCTGGACGAAGAACGAGCTGATGGGCCACACCATCGCCGCCTTCGCCCCGGTCAACACCAGCAACGTCACCGAGATCCACCAGGCCATTGCCTTCTATGGGGCGTGCATGTTCGGCATCCAATGCCCGGATTCAGCGCAGCGCCAGTTCGCCGACGGGGACACCTGGACGGTCGTGCCTGGTGCCCAGGTCGAAGGTGGCCACTGCATCGTTGGCATCGGGTACGCCGCAGACGGCTCTGGTGTCTATTGCGCCACCTGGGGCAAGGTGGCCAAGGTCTCCTACGGGTTCCTCAACAAGTACCTGGACGAGGCGTACGCCATCATCCCCGACGCATTCGTCAAGGCCGGCCGAGGCCCGATGCTTGACCTGGCCACCCTCAAGGCCGACATCAGCCGGCTGTGAGCACCGAGACGCACGCCCACGACCAGCACGAGTCCCACCAGTATCTCGTCCACTTCCCGGCGCACTTCCCCCGGAAGGATGACCCGCACTACAAGGACTTCGACCACTTCCACCGCACCCACCGCATGGCGGCCCGGTGCTGGATCGGTCAGCGAATCGGGTTCGGTGATTGCAAGGCCGACAACGGTGCGGTCAGCGCAATCGCCGACGGGGTCCAGTCGGCCCTCGAGCTGCACCACGCCCACATCGAGTTTGCCGTCCAGAACGGGGTCGACCTGGCGGCGCTCGAGGTCGACTACCCCGGTGTGTCCAACCCCGACGAGGTGGGTGCGTGGGTGGAGAGCGGTACGAACTTCCGCTGGCTCTGCTGCTATCACCACCGAGCTGCTGGCGGCGCACATACGGCCACTCACTCGGACTGGGAAGCCAGCCAGTACATCAAGGGCCTGGTCTCACCCTCTACCTAACGTCCATGGCCAAGGTCGTCTCTATCGCCACGGAGAAGAACGGCGACCGAGTCTCGGTCATCGAGCGGGCCGACCGGTCTCGCTTCGAGGTGCGAGTCCCGGCGGGGGCCATGGATGGGTGGGAGATGTACCGCCCGGAGTCCGGCGAGGGCTGGATCACCGAGCAACCAACCAACGGAGGCACATGACTGTCGACCTGTCGGAGTTTGCCACGCCCCACAAGACCAAATGCAAGATGGCCCGGATCATCGAAGATCTGGACGCCTCTCAAGCGGAGAAGCTCTTGTCGGCACTTGGAGAGCCCAAGATTGTCCCCGCCGGTATCACCCGTGCGCTCAGCGGGTGGGGCATCGCCGTATCCGAGAACGTGGTGAAGCGCCACCGGCAAGGGCTTTGCTGCTGTGCCTGACCTTGCCGAGTTCGAGTCGACCGCCGGCCAGCGCAAGAAGCTCGTCGGCAAAGTTGCCGATCTAATCGAGGCCAGCGGGATCGACCCCGAGGACATCGGCTCCATCTCCAGGGTCAATCTCTGGCAGGGGATGTCCAAGGACGACGACGGCAACCCTCAGGTGACCGACCTCGTGGGTGTGCAACTGTCGCCCAAGTGGGCAGACGGGCCAGCATGGCCGGTGGTGGAGCAGGGACCGCCATCGGTCGTGCGCCCGACCAAGGTGGCGAAGGCCAAGAGCCCCGAGGGGTTCAAGACCTGCGTGGTGCTGCCCGATATCCAGATTGGGTACTTCCGGTCGATGTCCGGCGAACTGGTGCCCACCCACGACGAGGCGGCGCTCTCGATTGCTGTACAACTCATACGGCTTGTTGTACCGGATCTGGTCGTGCTGGTAGGGGACAACCTCGACCTACCGGAACTGAGCAAGTACAGACTTAGTCCCCGGTTCCGAGACACGACGCAGGCCACGATCGACCGTACGACCACCTTCGCCGCCGAGCTGCGTGCCGCTGCGGGCCCCGACGCCAGCATCAAATGGCTGGCCGGTAACCACGAGGAACGGCTCCCGAACTACATCACCGACAACGCCACCGCCGCCTTCGGGCTTCGCAAGGGCAACAGCCCCGAAGATTGGCCCATTCTCACGGTGCCCTTCTTGTGCCGCCTGGACGAGCACAACATCGACTTCCTGCCCGGATACCCCGCCAACAAGGTCTGGATCAACGAGCGGCTGAAGGTTGTCCACGGGCACAAGGTCAGCCAGGGCAGCACCGCCCACACCTACCTGGCAAGTGAACGAGTCAGCATAATATACGGCCACATACATCGCCGGGAATGGGCAGAGCAGACCCGAGACACCCACGAGGGCAAGCGCACCATCCTGGCCATGTCTCCGGGCTGTCTGTGCCGTACCGATGGGCGGGTCCCCTCGACCAAGGGCGGCGTCGACCACGACGGCATCCCGATGGAGGTCACCGAGAACTGGCAGCAGGGCGTCCTAGTGGTCACCTACGAAGAAGGGGACGGCAGGTTCATCCCCGAGCAGGTTCCGATTCACGATGGCTGGGCCATGTGGCGTGGCCGAGAGATCACCGCATAAAACAGGACGTTTGTACTGAAAATATGCAGTTCGCTCGCCCCCGGCCCTAGTGGTCGGGGGCATTCTGCGTTTCTGGCAGGGTGAGCAGGTTGCCCAGGATGGCACCAGCGGCCTTCTGGCGCTCGGTGGTCGGGTGGGCGTAGGTGTTGAGGAGCAACGTGCCCCCGTCGGCGTGGCCCAGGATCTCGGCAGCATCCCGAGCGTTCATCCCCTGGGCGAGCATCTGCGTGGCCCCGTAATGGCGGAACGAATGCAGGTGGATGTGCGCCCACCCATGCGCCCTGGCGGCTTTGGAGACGACATCGGTCAGCGTGTCCGGGTTGACGGGTTGTGAAGAGTCGGGCCACTTCGACAAGATGTACGGGTCATCAGCCATCGTGATCCCGGCCGCCTCGGCTACCTGCATGCACTCCAGCGCCCACAGATACAGGGCCTGCTTGGCCTGCTCGCTCAGCATCACCCGACGCTCCCTATTGCCCTTGGTGGACTTTGCTATGGAATCTCCCTCGTAGCGGTAAATGCTGCGCCGTATCCACAGGGCCTCGCCGTCGATGTCTGACCACCGGAGCCCGCACAGCTCACCCCGGCGAGCTGCAGTGAACACAGCCAACGTCAGCGCCGTCTGATACATCCCCGCCGGGACCGACTGGATGACCGTGACCAGTTCGGCCTGGGTGGGCATCAGCAGCGACTTCTGCTCCTGCTCGGGCAGGCTGGCCCGCACCATCGGGTTCCGGTCGATCCACCCTTGCTGCATGGCGAACCCGAGCGCAGCGGACAACACGGCGATATAGCGGCGCACGGTGGCCGGCTTCAAGTGGCCATGGTTGCGGATGAGCTGGTCGATGTGCCGGCCCTCGAGGTCGCCCACGGGGATGTGGCCCAGGACGGGATTGATAACCGACTCGCTGATCCGGTTCGCCTCGTCAATCGTCCGGTACGCCCGCCGCTTGGTCTCCAGCGACTTGACGTACTCGCCCAGGACGACCTTCACGGTAGCGGTGGAGTTGAGCACCTGGCCCTCGTGCTCGACCACGAATGCCACCAGCGCCTTACGGGCTGCGGTGATGTTCCGAGCCTTCAGAGTGGTCGATGCGTACCTTGGCCGGCTGGTCACCGGGTCGTTCCCGATGAAGCACCGGAGGCGGTACTTGTCGCCGCCCATCTCGGTGATGGAGCCGCTGCCCTTCTCTCGTCGGGTCACGGCCCCACCACCCAAAGCGGACACGGTGGGATTTGAACCCACGGTACCCGGAGGCACAGATCCTTAGCAGGGACCCCGATTCGGCCGCTCTCGCACGTGTCCGGGGACACCCTAGACCGGACGCCGGCGTGATTCAGAAATATCGCCATTCGTACACCATACTTCCCCGCTTGCAGTTAGTGACTGGATAACGTCCCACACCCCCTCTGACCTGGGCTTCGGAACTCACTGCTAATGGCTGATTTCTTGCATTTGTGCCTACGTGGCGACACTCCCAAAGCCCTGAACAGGCACGATGCGACCCGGTTCAACGTGGGTGCATGCGAAGATAATGTCCGGATAATGTCTGAGATTCCGCTCGACCTCGCACCCAGCCCTGGCGTTTGACTCAGTGAAAATGAGACATAGAACGGTCTACTACTGGCCCTTTTGCCGCATGGTTGCAAAGTTGCTGACAGGTTGCTATCCGGTGGCGGCTCGGTTACGGTGCCTACTCTGGCAACCCCTGGGGGGG
>CAIVIS010000158.1 GCA_903906055.1 uncultured Acidimicrobiaceae bacterium | reverse complement strand
GGAGGGTGTGAGCAGGATCCTGGCCCCGTTCGGGTCGGCCCGGAAGGCATCCACCATGGGCTTGATCGAGTTCTCACAGATGTTGTCGGCCAGCATCACCAGCACCGGGTCGCCGTCGACGAACCGAGCGGCCAGACCGAGCGCCTCGGCGATCCCACCCGGCCGCTCCTGGTAGCCGTAGCTCAGGCGGTCGATGCCGAACTCGTGACCGTTGCCCAGCAGGCGCAGGAACTCCCCCGCGTGCGTGCCGCCGGTCACCAGCATGATCTCGGTGATCCCCGCGTTCACCAGGGCTTCGATTCCCCAGTTGATCATCGGTCGGTCGTAGATCGGCAGCAGATGCTTGTTGGTGATCCGGGTCAGCGGATGGAGACGTGAGCCGGTACCACCGGCGAGGAGGACACCCTTCATGCGGCGAAGCCTAGACCGGGTCGGCGTAGCCCCGAGGATTCGAGAGGCCCCGTGGCTGACATCCACTTTCCGGACTCTCACCTAGTCCGAGCGACCTCGGCCAGCACGTCATCGGCCAAGCGTGGCCAGGCCCGAGCGGCCCACGGCCCAAACCGACGATCCGCCAGACCCGCACAGACCACGCCGGCCACCGGGTCGACCCACAAGAACGATCCCGACTGCCCGAAGTGGCCGAAGGTGGCCTCCGAGTTGGCTGGACCCGTCCAGTGCGGCCGCTTGGTCCCCCGCACCTCTACCCCGAGTCCCCAGTCGCATGGGTCGTATTCCCCGAACCCGGGCAGCACGCCAGCCAAGCCCGGATACTGGACCGAGACGGCCTCCTGGCCGGTAGACGGTGCGATCAACGTAGGGACGGCCCATTCGCACCCGAGGGCGACCAGATCGACCAGCGGCCCGACGATCCCCGATGCCGCCCCCGAGTCCGGGTCTGGGCCGTCGCCGATGAGCCTGGTACCAGCCATCCCCAAGGGCCCGAGCACCGCTTCTTGGAGGTACTCGGCGAACGGCATGCCCGCTCGGGCCTCGAGTAGGTCGGCCAGCACGGCGTAGCCGTAGTTGGAGTAGATCCGCCTCGCTCCCGGGGCCTCGATGGGTGGTCCGGGCTCGGGCCCGAGACCCGACGCATGGGCCAGCAGGTGGCGCACCGTGGAGCCGGATGGCCCGGCTGGCTCGTCGAGGTCCAGCGTGCCCTCTTCTACGGCCACGAGGATGGCCAGTGCCGTCGCCGGCTTGGTCACCGATGCCCACGGGTAGACACGATCGGGGTCACCGGTCGTCCGGGCTCGCCCAGATCCTTCCGAGGTCACCTCGCAGTAGGCCACAGCCGACGATTCCACGGGCCAATCGGCCACTGATTGCAGCGCATCCATGCCTGATCCACCCTAGGGGAAGGCGCCGAGTACACATCGGGAACTACTGTTGGTGGTGCATGGGGCACGTACGCAAACGCCTGGCCGCGCCGCCTTCACGGGTCGGTTGGATCACCGTCTCGGTTGTCGCGGTCGCGTGCCTGGCCGGCTCCGCCATATCGCCGGGAGTGGGAACGACTTCTGCCAGTGCCGCGCCGGCACCCAAGGCGGTGCAATCCACCATTACCGGGGTCCTGGCCTCCTTCTACCGACCACCATCCCCGCTCATCCACGCACGAGCCGGCTCGATCATCCGCTCGCGCAAGTTCGACGTCGGCCCAGCGTTGCCCACTGGCACCAAGGCCTACCGGGTCCTGTTCCACACCACCTCGGCTACCGGTGGTGACCTGGCCGAGTCCGGCGTGATCGTCGTGCCCGGTGGCACCCCTCCCCCGGGTGGCTTCCCCATCGTCAGCTGGGCCCACGGGACCACAGGGGTGGCATCAATGTGTGCGCCATCGCTGGACGGGACGGCCTCGCTGCCCCATCTGGCTGCCCTCATCGGCGACCGCAACATCGTGGTGGCGGCCGACTACCGGGGACTCGGTGCACCAGGCCTCCACCCCTACCTGGTCGGCGCCAGTGAAGGCGAAGATGTGCTCGACGCGGCACGGGCCGCCCGGTCGCTCCTTGGTGCCACTGCCTCGAATGCCGTGGCTGTGCTCGGGTTCTCCCAAGGTGGCCAAGCCGCGCTGTTTGCCGGTGAAGCCGCCCAGGCCTACGCCCCCGACCTCTACGTCGCTGGCATCGCCGCCATCGCACCGGTCACATCGGTACTCGAGCTCGCACCCACCGGGGACCTTCCCCCGCCGTCAGGACAGTCGGCCTTCACCGCCATGGTCCTGTACGCATGGGCCCATCACTACCGGAGCTTCAACCTTGCCTCGGTGCTCACTCCCGCCGGGCTGGCCGGACTGTCCCAAGTCTCTTCGTCGTGCGTGGACAGTGTGGCAACGCTGTACGACGCCGTCGCTCCCACGCAGTTCTTCCTACCCGGATGGAGACAAGCCCCGGCCATCCAGGCGGCCAACCAGGCCAATCGCCCTGGTCGAGCACCCACGTCGGCTCCGATCCTGGTGGTCCAGGGCACCGCGGACGAGGTGGTGCCGTATGCCGATACCACGCAGTTCGTGGACCAGCGCCTGTGCAGGAGCCAGTACGACACGGTCGACTATCTGGTGGAACCCGGTACCGGGCACAGCCAACTGCTGAGCCAGACGGCCGCAACCGTCGACCAGTGGATCCAAGATCGGTTCGCCGGCATCCGCTCGGTCGACTCGTGTGCGACTCCGGGGCTCGGCATCGCCCCTGCTAGCTGACCGCCGGAGCTGTTGCTGACAGCCGGGGCTGTTGCTGACCGCCGGTCAACTGCCCTGACGCCTCGATCCAGGCCGGGTGGCTCACACGTCCAGGAAGCGGCGGACGGCGAACGCCGATCCGATGGCGCCCACGCCGATGCCCACCAACGAGACCAGCAGACAGGTCCCGAAGACCTCCCATCCGGTCAACGACATCTGGGCCACGATGCTGTTGGCACTGGCCGCGCTATTGCCTCGATTGAGCCCGACCCCCCAGTAGAGGGCCAGCACGACCAGCACAGCGACACCAGCCCCTAGGACGCCCTGGATCATCCCTTCGGCCATGAACGGCAGCCGAATGAACCAGTTGGTGGCACCCACCAGCTTCATCACCGAGACCTCTCGTCTTCGGGCAAAGATGGCCATGCGGATGGTATTCAAGATGAGCACCGAGGCGGACAGCAGCAGCACCACGGCCACCGTGAGGAACACCCACTGCAGCACGCGGATCACGCTCTGCATGGTCTTGATCTGCTGGCCGGGGTACTTGACGTCGAACACGCCCGGCTTGCCATGAAAGGCCTGATACACCGCCGGCGCCTGGGACGGGTCGTTCAGCTCGCACCGGAACGAGGCCGGATACTGGGCCTCGGTGGTGACGGCCAGCTCGTCGGCGGGCAGGACCTTCTTGGCCTCGTTGTAGTCAAAATTCTGCGTCTTGTATTCGCACGACTTCACATAGGGCGACTGGCCTAACTGCGTCTTGATGGCTTCTGTCTGAGCCGGGCCGGCCGTCGGCTGCACCCACACGATGGTCTGCACGCCGTTCTGCCACAGCTCAGTGGCCTTGGACGCCCCCTGCTTCAACAGCAGCGCCGATCCGACCAGGGCCAGTGACACCGCCACCGTCAAGATGGCGGCAGCCGTCATGAGCCGGTTGCGCCACAGATTGGTGGCGGCCTCCCTCGCTACGTAACCCGGGGATACCGCCATCAGGGACTGTCCTCCTCGGTGCCGGGCAACTCGATGTCCTCCTCGGTGCCGGGCAACTCGATGTCCTCCTCGGTGCCGGGCAACTCGATGTCCGGCTCGCCGGTGGGCATCTGCTCGGCCGGGTTGCCGGTAGGCGAACCGGCACCTGCGGCCAGGGTGGTGCTGTCGATGTCGTAGATGCCATGGGCCTGATCGCGCACCAGGATTCCCCGGTCGAGTTCGATCACTCGGCGGCGCATCTGATTCACCATGCCGGCGTCATGGGTGGCGATGATGACGGTGGTTCCGGTCCGGTTGATCCTGTCCAGAAGCCGCATGATGCCGAGGCTGGTGGTGGGGTCGAGGTTGCCGGTGGGCTCGTCGGCCAGGAGGATGAGGGGCCGATTGACGAAGGCCCGGGCCACGGCCACGCGCTGCTGCTCACCACCGGAGAGCTCGCCGGGCAGGTTGTCGCGCTTCTTGGCCAGGCCGACCAGGTCGAGCACCTGGGGAACCTGTGCCGCGATCACGTGCTTGGGCCGGCCGATCACCTCGAGGGCGAAGGCCACGTTTTCGAAGACGGTCTTGTTGGGCAGCAGGCGAAAGTCCTGGAACACGCAGCCGATGTTGCGGCGCAGGTAGGGGATCCGCCACTTGGGGAGGTGCCCGATCTCCTTGCCTGCTTCCCAGATGCGACCGGAGTCAGGCATCTCTTCGCGCAGTAGCAGGCGGATGAACGTGGTCTTACCGGAGCCCGATGGCCCGACCAGGAAGACGAACTCGCCCTTGTCGATCTCGACGTTGCAGTCGTTGAGGGCGACCGTGGATCCCTTGTACGTCTTGGTGACGTTCTGGAATTTGATCATGAGGAAACAGCACTACCGGTCGTGTGGAAGAAGGGTGCGGGAAGTCCGCTGCGACATCCTACCCGGGGCCGTCCCCGAATTGGGGCAACCTCGCGGCCTCCGCCCACACCCTCTGCCGGCTCCATCCCTGGGGTCGCCCCAGCCGTGATCGGGATCAGCCCCGGGCCCGGCGCACGTCGGCGCTGCGGCGCAGCTCAGCTTCGATCAGCTTGTCCAGATCGCCGTCCAGGACCGCCTCGACGTTGCCGGTCTCGGCGTTGGTACGCAGGTCTTTCACCAGTTGATACGGGGCCATCACGTAGGAACGGATCTGGTTCCCCCAGGCGTTGTCCGTGCGGTCCCCCGCCAACTGGTCAAGGTTGGCCTGGTGCTCGGCCCGCTGGCGTTCCGCCAACTTGGCCCCGAGCACCTGCATGGCCTTGGTCTTGTTCTGGGTCTGACTCCGCTGGTTCTGGCAGGTCACCACGATCCCAGTGGGGAGGTGGGTGAGGCGGACGGCCGAGTCGGTCTTGTTGACGTGCTGGCCACCGGCCCCCGACGAGCGGTAGGTGTCCACCCGCAGGTCCTTCTCGTCGATCTCCACGATTCCCGATACGTCCTCGATGAACGGGACCACGTCAAGTGAGGCGAAGCTGGTTTGGCGGCGATGCTGGGCGTCGAACGGCGATATCCGGACCAGCCGGTGCACGCCTCGCTCGGCAGCCAGCAGTCCGAACGCGTAGCGGCCGCGGACGATGAAGGTGGCCGACATCAGGCCCGCCTCTTGGCCCTCGGTAGCTTCTTCGACTTCAATGGAGAAGCCGCGCCGCTCGGCCCAGCGGGTGTACATCCGCAGCATCATTTCGGCCCAGTCCTGGGCGTCGGTGCCTCCGGCCCCGGCGTGGATCTCGGCCACGGCGTCGCCATCGTCGTACTCGCCGCCGAACAGGGCCCGCAGCTCCAAGATGCCGAGTCTGCGGTCCAGATCGGCGATGATCTCCTCGGCCTCAGGACGCAGCGACTCGTCGCCCTCCTCGGACATCAGTTCGTACAAGGTCTCGATGTCCGACAGACGGTCGGCCAACGACGCCAACAGCTCGAGGTCCTCGGTGGCTCGACCGAGTGCGGTGGTCACCTCGCGGGCATGATCGGCGTCGTCCCACAGGCAGGGCTCCGAGGCCGCCTGCTCCAACTCGGCCCGGCTCACGGCCAAGGCATCCGCGCCTAAGAACCTCTCCGCTTCACGAACCCGCGCGCTCAGCGTTACCAGTGCATCGGGGATGTCGACCTTCTCTGGCTCGCCATCCCCCTTGCGGGGGCCATCGACGGCCATATCAGTTGGCGCCGTGGCAGAGCTTGTACTTTTTGCCGCTTCCGCAATAGCACGGGTCGTTGCGGCCGATCTTGTCGCGGTCCGACTTGACGATGGGCGCCTGGGTCTCCCCGTCGTCGAACTGGTGGGCGCTGGCGCTGCTCGATCCCCCTACGCCGCTGGCCACGGCATTGGCGGCCTCGATCTCTTCGGGGGTGGCGGCCGCGTAAGCAGCCGAGATGGCGGCATCGCCCTGGACCGGGTCGTCGGCTGCCTCGTAGCTGGCTTGGGCCATGTCAGGCTCGGCCGCTGGGTCCTCGGTCAGCACTTGGACGTGGAAGACGTAGCGCAGGTAGTCGTCGCTGATGCCCTCCATCAGCTTGCCGAACATGGCGAACCCTTCGCGCTGCCAGGCGACCAGCGGATCCTGGTTGCCCATGGCCCGCAGGTTGATGCCCTCTTTGAGGTAGTCCATGTCGGCCAGATGGTCCTGCCACCGCTGGTCGATGATCTGCAGCATGATGTCCCGCTCGAGCTGGCGGGCCATCTCTTCGCCACCCGGAATGGACTCGTCCCGCTCGGCGTACTGCTCGAGTGCCTCGGTGATCACGCTCTCGGTGACCTGGCCGGCCGTGGCGGCCTCGGCGAAGTCTTCCGGGGTGAACTTGGTCGGGTAGTACTGAGTGAGCTCGTTGATGAGTCCGTGCAGGTCCCACTCTTCGGGGTAGTCCGACGGACACGAGGAGGCGACCACGGCGGTCATGGTCACCTCGAGGAGCTCGACGGTGTCGTCGTGGAGGTCGTCGCCCTCGATGATCTGGTTGCGACGGGCGTAGATCACCTTGCGCTGCTCGTTCATCACGTCGTCGTACTTGAGGACGTCCTTGCGCGATTCGGCGTTGCGGCCCTCCACGGTGTTCTGGGCCCGCTCGATGGCCTTGGTCACCATCTTCGCCTCGATGGGGACGTCGTCGGGCAGGGCTCGGCCCATGACCCAGTTCATGGCCCCGGTGGCGAACAGCCGCATCAGGTCGTCTTCGAGGGAGAGGAAGAACCGGCTCTCCCCCGGGTCACCTTGGCGACCGGAGCGGCCACGCAGCTGGTTGTCGATACGCCGGCTTTCGTGGCGCTCGGAGCCGAGCACGTACAGGCCACCGAGGGCCCGGACCTTTTCGCCTTCGGCCTTGCACTGCGCTTCGAACTCCAGTTCCATGCGGACCAGTTCGGCGGCACCTTCCTCGGTGGTGAGGTCGATCCCCCGAGCGGCAGCCTCGCGGGTGGCCAGCCCCTCCGGATTGCCGCCCAGGATGATGTCCACCCCTCGTCCGGCCATGTTGGTGGCCACGGTGACCGACCCGCTGCGCCCGGCCTGGGCCACGATCTCGGCCTCCCGGAAGTGCTGCTTGGCGTTGAGGACCTCGTGGGGGATGCCCCGCTTGTCCAACAGGCGCGACAGGTGCTCGGACTTGGACACCGATGCCGTACCCACCAGGACTGGCTGGCCGGTGGCGTGGCGCTCAGCGATGTCCTCGACGGTGGCCGCGAACTTGCCGTCTTCGGACTTGTAGATCAGGTCGGGCTGGTCGACTCGGACCAACGGCCGGTTCGGCGGGATGGGGACGACGGGGAGCTCGTAGGTATTGGCGAACTCGGACGCCTCGGTCTCGGCCGTCCCGGTCATGCCGCCGAGCTTGTCGTACATGCGGAAGTAGTTCTGCAGGGTGACCGTGGCCCAGGTGTGGTTCTCTTCTTTGATCTTCACCCGCTCCTTGGCCTCGACGGCCTGGTGGAGTCCGTCGGACCAGCGCCGGCCGTCCAGGGTGCGGCCGGTGAACTCGTCGACGATGCGGACCTCGCCCTGGGCCACCAGGTAGTCCTTGTCCCGTCGATAGAGCTCCTTGGCCAGGAGCGCCTGGGTCAGGTGGTGCACATAGTTGACGGCGACGGCGTCGTACAGGTTGTCCACGCCGAGCTGGCGCTCCACCTTTTCGATGCCGCCCTCAGTCGGAACGATCGTCCGCTTCTCTTCGTCGACCTCGTAGTCCTCGTCGGCGCGCAGGGTGCGGACGATCCCGGCGAACTGGTAGTACAGCTGGGCGGACTCGGCGGCCGGTCCAGAGATGATGAGCGGAGTACGGGCCTCGTCGATGAGGATCGAGTCGACCTCGTCGATGATGGCGAAGTGGTGACCCCGCTGGACCATCGCCTCTTTGGAACGCGCCATGTTGTCGCGCAGGTAGTCGAACCCGAGCTCGGTGTTGGTGCCGTAGGTCACATCCGACTGGTAGGCCAGCCGCTTCTCGGCCGGGTCGGTGATGTCTGGGCCCACTCGGGCCACCGTCAGTCCAAGGAACTGATGAAGTCGACCCATCCACTCGGAGTCGCGGGTGGCCAGGTAGTCGTTGACGGTCACCACGTGGACGCCGTTGCCGGCCAACGCGTTCAGATACACCGGAAGGGTCGACACCAGAGTCTTGCCTTCACCGGTCTTCATCTCGGCGATCCACCCGAAGTGGAGCGCCATGCCCCCCATCAGCTGGGCGTCGAAGTGCCGCTGGCCGAGTACGCGCCACGCGCCCTCGCGCACCAGGGCGAACGCCTCCACCAAGAGGTCCTCGAGCGTCTCTCCGTTGGCCAGCCGCTCCCGGAACTCGACGGTCATGGCCTGGAGCTCGGCGTCGGAGCGGGCCTCCATCTCTGGTTCGAGGGCGTTCACCAGCGGCACCAGCTCGGCCAGGCGGCGGACCTTCTTGCCTTCTCCGGCGCGGAGGACTTTCGAGAACATGCTCATGGGAGACCCACTCTACCGGTGGGGACCTGCCCGGCAGCACCGGACGGGCGGCGGGGCGTGGTGTGGGCCTTGAGCGGCCGGTGTGTGGGCCCCTCCCGGGACCCCGGGCCGACCGATGCCGGACGCCCCCGATGGAGGACGCCAGCACCGGGTCGACCCGGACCCGTCGATCAGGCTGTGCGCGCCCTGCTGTAGAGCGACTCGTTGGGGCTCATCCGATGACGGGGCTGCGAGCGCCCGACGATGCGTCCCTTGGTCCGCTCCACCTGGTGCTCCAGCTTTTCAACCACGCGATCGACCGCTACCAGCGGGACCCGGCCAGCGGCCTTGGCCCGGATGGTGTGGCCGTGGCCGGACATCACCACTTCACAGCACTCCCGATCGGAGATTCTCCGATTGTGCTCCTCCGAGAAGTGGACTTCGGCTCTCTCGAGTCCGGGACAGTGCTCGCCTATGTGGCGCACCTTTTCCTCGGTCAGGGTTCGAACTTCGTCGGACACGATCTTCCTGCCATGCGTGATCACTACGTCCACTGCTTCGCCTCCTCGGCATCATTGATGGGATTACTGCAATTGGTGGCCGGTCCTCCTGGTCGGTCGATAAAGGGATGGGATGGAAAAGTTTGTGAGCGGCGTGTGGCTGACCTGGTCTTTGACCCCACACTCGCCTGCAGGGAGAGTTGCGGCCGGGCTCCGGCGGCAGCGACCGTCACCGGTCGTCCACCCTGCGGAACCACTGAGGGCACGCGTCATCTCCTCTCCGCCCGCCCCCGACAGCCGGGGACACCACGGGCAGGGCTTACTCCTAAGCCGCACCATGCTCAGCAACCATGAGTTGCCTTACGTGGGTCGTTTTGCCTGCGACTGGCTTCGACTTGCAACCACAGACCCACACGCTGCTCACACACTCAGTGTACGCCCGCGAACTGCAAAACGTAAGGGACCAATTAGGAGTTCACGCTGTTGACACAATGGCGTCACCAGATCGACACACGGTTGCAGAATCGGCTTATCGGGTAGCGGTCACGCCCAGGCTTCCTGCCTGTTCGACCGGCGAGCCCGCTGTAATGCAGCCCGAGGTAATGCAGCCCGATGTAATGCAGCCCGATGTGGTTCAGCCCGATGTGGTTCAGCCGTGGCCGCCGGCCAACGCCGACTTGATGTCGTCGACCGTGGGCAGCGGCCCGGGGTCGATGCCTTCGTGGTCTGCGAGGTGCAGCGATACCACGTCGCCCACCAGGGCCAGGTCGAGCAGTTGGGCCAGGTCGCCTTCACCCTCGGCCCATACCTCGATGACGTCAGCCATGACCTCGCGGAGGACGTCGGTAGCCAGGTCGAACCGGCGGCTCACCTGGGGATGCTCGGCATCATGGCGGAGGTTCACCAGCGTGATCATCTGTCGGGTGGCGTCGCCGTTCTGACCCCACCCAGCCACTACGTTGTGACACAGCTCGGGGTGGACGTTCCAGAAGGCCGGCGATTTGGCGTTCTCGTTGATCTGACACTTCCAACGCAGCGCCGCCGCCGCACCGAGGTCCTGGGAGCT
>CAIVIS010000157.1 GCA_903906055.1 uncultured Acidimicrobiaceae bacterium | reverse complement strand
GAAGTCTTCTTCGACGGTGCCCGCACGGCCAAGGACCTGGTGGTGGGTGAACCAGGAGCGGGGTGGCGGGTGGCGCTGGCCACGTTGGGCTACGAACGCGGCGTGGGCCTGCTCGGCCACCAGCTCTCGTTCCGCCGTGAACTCGATCACCTGATCGCCACCGCCCAGACCAATGGGCGAGCTGACGACCCGGTGATCCGCCAGCGCCTGGCTCGCTCGTACGCCGAACTCGAGGTGCTCCGCTACAACACGCTGCGGAGCCTGTCGGGCTACGACGGACCGGATGCCCCGGCCGAAGCGTCGATCATCAAGCTGTTCTGGGCCACCTGGCACCGTGACTTGGGCGAGCTGGCCATGGACATCCGTGGATCGGATGCGCTGATTGCAGAGGCCGCGCCGTACGAACTCGACGAGTTCCAGCGGACCTTCCTGTTCAGTCGGTCTGAGACCATCTACGGCGGCTCCAACGAAATTCAGAAGAACATCATCGGTGAACGGGTCCTCGGCCTGCCGCCCGAACCTAAGGGAGACATGCGATGACCGACACCACCAGGACGATGCCACCGGCCCCTCAACCGCCGGCCGGTCACGGACTGCTGACCGGAAAGATCGTCGTCGTCACGGCTGCAGCCGGCACCGGTATCGGCTTCGCTACGGCCAAGCGCTGCATCGAAGAAGGCGCCACGGTGGTGGTGTCCGATGCCCACGAACGTCGGCTCGGCGAGACAGCCGACGTGTTGGCCGCGCTGCCCGAGTCCAAGGGTGTCCGCCCACTGGCTGTCGTGTGCAACGTCACCGACGAGCAACAGGTGCAAGGGCTCTATGACGCGGCGGTGGCCGAGCACGGACGCTTCGACGTGGCCGTCAACAACGCCGGCCTCGGTGGGCAGGTCGACGTGGTGGACATGACCGACGAGCAGTGGGACCTGGTCCTCGACGTCACCCTGACCGGCACCTTCCGGTGCACCCGCGCCGCACTGCGTCACTTCTACTCCCGCGAGGGAGGCGGGGTGATCGTGAACAACGCGTCAGTGCTCGGATGGCGGGCCCAGGCCGGGCAGTCTCACTACGCCGCAGCCAAGGCTGGAGTGATGGCCCTGACCCGGTGCTCGGCCGTAGAGGCTGCCCCGTATGGGGTCCGCATCAACGCCGTGTCGCCCAGCCTGGCCGTCCACCCCTTCCTCAACAAAGTGATGGCCGATGATGAGCTAGCGGTGCTCGCGAGTCGCGAAGTGTTCGGCCGAGGTGCTGAGGTGTGGGAGGTGGCGAACGTGATCGCCTTCCTGGCCAGTGAGTACGCCACGTTCATGACCGGCGAAGTGGTCTCTGTCTCCAGTCAGCACGCCTGATCTGAACGAACGGGACGGGAACGAACGGGACGGGAACGAACGGGACGGGAACGAACGGGACTGATCCTCGGCGGGTCCTGCTCCTGGCCCTGTTCGCCGACTCGCAGGGGACGAGCGTGCGGCGAGCGAAGACCTATGGCTCGATCCGTTCGACCATTCCGACCCGGTCGATACTCCGATCGAACGATGCCACGGCGCCGACGCCCGACGACTCGGCACTTGCCACCAGGTAGGCCTCGGCGAAGTCGAGCCTGTCGTGTTCATAGATCTCGATCGAACGATGTAGAAGAGGTGCATCGACGACGACCACCGAGTCGAGCGCCAGTAGTGACCGCATCGACATGGCGATGGTCTGGCGACTGACCTCGTAGAAGGACTCGAGGACGTAGACCGTCTCGGCGACGACCAGGTCAGCGACGAGCAGTTCCGTTGCCGACCCGAGGTAGGCCGTTGCCCGAGCGGCCATGGCGGGAGGATCACCCACCAGGTGCCGGACGAGGACGTTGGCATCGACGAACGCGCTCAACGTTGCTTGGTCACCCGTGTGGAACGCGACCTCTGCAGCACCTCGTCCCAGGCCACGTTTCGCTTGGCGGCAGGCACCTTGAGCACTCCAGCCAAGTCAAGGAAGCCGGGGGTTCGCTCCATCAACGCCCGGGTGCCTTCGACGTGGAAGATGATCGTGTCACCTTCCTTGATGCCGAGGGCTATTCGGACACTCTTCGGGACGGTTACCTGCCCCTTCGAGGTCACCTTCGCAGCAACGTTCATCCGTCCTCCTTACCTCGTCCCTGTTAGTAAGGACAGTGGGTGAGTGTTGCTCCAGCAGTGTCCCCTGTGCGTCAGCAACGGACCACTTGGGCCGGATCTACCTAGCGCCGCTTACAGGAAAGGCGTGATGATCTCTGTTGTGCATACGACCGTATGCATTAGGATCGTTCCATGCAGGTGGACCGATTCTCCGTGACTATGGATCCCGAGTTGGGGGCCGCAGTCCGAAACGCCGCCGAGCAGGCCGGATCCAGTGTGTCGGCGTGGTTGGCCGCCGCCGCATCCGACCGGCTCCGGAATCAGCTGCTCGGTTCGGCACTCGACGCATGGGAAGCCGAAACCACACCCTTCAGCGAGGCGGAGCTCGAAGAGGCGGCCCGAACACTCGGTGTGCGCCGGCGAGCCAGCCGAGCCACCACCTGATGCCGCTGGTCCTCGATGCCGGTGCGCTGATCGCAGTGGACCGCCAGGACCGCGCGGTGGGGGCCATCCTCCGACTTGCCCATCAAGAGCAACTACCGGTTCGAACGAGCGCGGCGGTCGTCGCCCAGGTGTGGCGGGGCGGTGGACGCCAGGCCAACTTGGCTCGGGTGCTGGCCGGAATCGAAGCCGTGGGCCTCGACGACTCCGCTGGTCGATCGGTCGGGGCCCTGCTGCAGCAAAGCCGGACCGACGACGTGGTGGACGGGCATCGGGCCTTGGGCGTCCAGCCGGGCGACATGGTCCTCACTCGCGACCCCGGCGACATCACCCCCATTCTCGACGCCCGGGCCGTCGTGGCCATCGGCCGCTCGATCT